>JAJEGW010000208.1 GCA_022819605.1 Silicimonas sp.
ACTGGAAGCGCACCCTCAACCGGTAGAATCCTGCCCGGGCGCAGCCAGAGCGAGTTCCGCGCCGACAACTTGACAAGCGGGCAGCTGTCCCGCCATCACTCTAGGACCGAACGGTTACGTTTGCTGCAAGCCCTGTTGTCATGCTGCCACGAACTCGATTTCGGGTCTTGATTCAAGACTTCCTTCTCAGTTCGCGGGAACTCAATCGACAAGGTTCCCATGCACGCAATGCCCGGCTACCACCAGACGTCATTGGGCCTCCTGTTGCTGGCACCGCTCTCGAATTCCTCGACTTGAAGCTCGTTCATGTTCGAATCCATCGCCAAGCGGCTTGATCGTGCGGATCGAGATCCACGCAGACTGGCTGTGTCGTAACGCTCAAGTCGGATCTGCGTTTCAACCCTGTCCTTCATCAAGGCAGGAAGCGAGACGCTTCTGCCTGCCATGTCGGACACTGCACAAGGAATCATCGAAAGGCTGACAATGCCGTCTCGAACCCTTTCACGGGATGCCGCGGGATCAGGAACGCAAGGCACAACGAGACCACGGCCATCGCCGCAGCAAGAACAAAGACCATGCCCGGCGACACGATCCAAAGATATCCCAGGAGTGCCGGCAGAAAGACTGCCGCAACGTGGTTGATCGTGAATGCCACGGCAGCGGTCGGGGCGATGTCGCCCGGATCCGCGATCTTCTGGAAGTAGGTCTTCTGCGCAAACGCGAGGGCAAAGAACAGATGGTCCAGCACATACAGCGTTGCTGCAAGCACGACACCCCAGTCAAAGAAGTAGATTCCCGCATATGCCATGAAGACGGCGGTCAAGCCGAGATACTCGAAGATCAGCACGTTGCGCTCGCCCCAAAGCGTCAGCGCCCTGCCCATGAGCGGCGCCGCAAGCATGTTGGCAATGTAGTTTATCAGGAACAGCGCTGTCACCTCGTGCACCTTGAGGCCAAAGCGCTCGACCATCATGAAGGCAGCAAAAACCAGGAACACCTGCCGTCGCGATCCGGACATGAACTGCAACGCGTAGTACAGCCAGTACCTGCGGCGCAGCACCATGCGCCGCTCCTGCGGACTGCCCTCGAATTTCGGGAACGCGATCCAGCAATAGGCGGCAATCAGGACGCAGACCCCGCCCGAAATCATGTAAACCGTGTTGTAGGTCAGGTCCAAGAGGTCCCAGGTTGCCACCACGACCCCGTATGACAGGAGCGATGCGGCCGAACCGACTGCCACCAGCCATCCCAGCACTTGCGGTGCACGGTCCTTGGGCAGCCATTGCAACTGGAGAGACTGGTTTACGGTTTCATAGTAGTGAAACCCGATCGACGAAATCACGGTGACCATCAAGAGGCCGCCAAGACTCGGGAACCAGGCCGTGACTGCGGTAGCCGCCCCCAGCATGAGAAGCGAGACAACCGCAAGCACCTGCTCGCGCATGAAAAGGATGACCGCGATGACGCCCACGGCAAGAAATCCGGGAATCTCCCGCACGGTGTGCAACCAACCGATCTCCACGCCGGTGAAACCCGCGCGTTCGATCACGAAATTGTTCAGGAGCGCCGACCACGTTGCATAGGCGACGGGCATCGCTGCCGCCATCAGAAGCAGAAGCGTGGTTGGCCTGCGCCAGACCGGCAGGGACTTCGCAAGTTCGAGATCGACACTCACCATCGCACCGCCCTACGCCCAACGGCAGGCAATTGAAAGGCAAGGCCTTGCTCCGGATCGAAGTTGCAGCCACGCGCAAAGAGCGAATCAGAAGATTCTCAAAAGAACCTCTGCGGATCGATGTCCACCGACAACCTGAGGCTTGCCGGAAGCTTGACCTGAGCAAGCCACTCGGCCAAGGCGTCCTGAATCCTTGCGCCACGCTCCGCCTTGACCAGAAGCCGCACGCGATGCCGCCCCCGGATTCGCGCGACAGGTGCGGCCGCCGGCCCGTAGACCTCGGCCCCGATCCTTCGTAACGGTTCGGCCCGGGCTGCGAGCGCCTTGCCTGCCTTGACGACGGCCTTGGCGTCCCGCGAAGAAAGGATGATGCCTGCGAGCCGACCGAACGGCGGCACGCCTGCACCGCGGCGTGCGGCGGCCTCCGCACGCCAGAACTCTTCTTCATCCCCAGACAGGATGGCTCCCATCACGGGATGGTCGGGCTGACATGTCTGAACCAGCGCCAGTCCCGGCCTTTCCGCACGCCCTGCCCGCCCGGACACCTGTCGTATCAATTGGAAAGTCCGTTCGGCCGCCCGCAGGTCCGATCCCTGAAGCCCCAAGTCCGCATCGATCACGCCCACAAGCGTGAGGAGCGGAAAGTTGTGACCCTTTGCCACGATCTGCGTCCCGACAATCACGTCTGCGCCGCCCTCTGAAATCTCCTTGATGCACGCCTTCAGGTCCTTGGCGGAACCGAAGAGATCGGAAGACAACACGGCGAGCCGAGCGTCGGGGAAGAGTCCCCGTACTTCTTCGGCCAGTCGCTCAACACCGGGACCGACAGGTGCCATCCGACCCTTGACCTTGCAGGACGGACAGGCCTCCGGCACGGGTCTCGTCGCGCCGCATTGATGGCACATCAGGATCCTTCGGAAGCGGTGCTCGACCAGCCAGGCGTCGCATTGATCGCAGTCGATCTGGTTTCCGCATGCCCGACAGATCGTCACAGGAGCGTAGCCGCGGCGGTTCAGGAACAGCAGCACCTGTTCTCCGACCTCGACTCTCTCCTTCATGGCACGCGCAAGAGTGTCGGAAATCCAGCGATTGGCCGGCAGATTCCCCTCGCGCAGGTCTATCGCCCGCATCTCCGGCATGACCGCTGCACCAAACCGAGCCGTCAGGGCAAGGCGCGCATACTTGCCCGATTCGGCGTTCGCCCAAGTTTCGAGGGAGGGAGTCGCCGAAGACAGGACTGTTTGCGCACTCGCGATCGACCCGCGCAGAACGGCCATGTCTCGAGCATTGTAGATGACGCCTTCTTCCTGCTTGTAGGAAATGTCGTGCTCTTCATCCACGACGATCAGGCCGAGATCGCGAAATGGCAGGAAGAGCGCAGACCGCGCACCGACAACAAGTTCCGCGCCACCCTTCGCCACCATCGTCCAGGCACGTCGCCGCTCGGTCGTTGTAACCCCGGAATGCCATTCGGCTGGGCGAGCGCCAAATCGCGCCTCGACGCGATCCAGGAAGCCCTCAGTGAGCGCGATTTCAGGGAGAAGGACAAGCGCCTGCCGACCGGCCTTCAGGCACGCCGCCACAGCTTCCAGGTAGACTTCCGTCTTTCCGGATCCAGTCACTCCCTTCAGGAGAGTGGCGCCGAACCGCCCGGCCCTGACCCCGGCAACCAGCGCCTCCGCGGCTTCGGTTTGCTCATTCGTCAACGCAACTTCGGCCCTGCGCGGGTTTAGCGCGGGATAGGGCTGGTCGCGCGGGCTTTCCTCTTCGGCCAGGACACCCTGTGCAACAAGTCCCTTGACGACACTGGTCGAGACGCCCGCCGTTTCCGTCAGCTCGCCAAGCGTGAATGCAAGGCCTCCGAACTCATCGAGCGTCGCAACGACCCTTCTTCGTGCGTCCGTCCACCGGTTGGGCGTTTCCCGACTTCCGCGGCGATAGATGCGGCGCATCGACGGCGGGTCGCCAAGACCCGGCGACCGCGTTGCAAGGCGCAACATCGCAGGCATCGGCGTCAGCGTGTATTCGGCGGCACGAACCAGAAACGTCTTCATCTCCGGACGCATCGGCTCCACGTCGCAAACCCGAATGACACTGCGCAGCTTGGACGCATCCACCTTCCCTTCGCCCGGTCCCCAAACCACGCCAAGAACCTTGCGCGGCCCCAGCGGCACCTCGACATAGGAGCCATCAAGACAGCCGCCAACGGGAGCCTTGTAGTCCAGCGCACCGCCGAGCGGCTGCGTCGTGAGGACCGAAATCAGTTCGCCGTCCAGGAATTGCCGCGTCACTTGAGACCGCCTCTGCGTCGAGTAAATTGGGGTTCAGCCCGAAGGGCGTGTCGTATATGAGTGCCACGAAACCGGAATTGTGCGCCAGAGGGGGCCGCCCATGAAGTTCTTCGTCGATACCGCCGACACCGATGCCATCCATGAATTGAATGAGCTAGGCATGGTTGACGGAGTAACCACCAACCCGTCGTTGATTCACAAGTCGGGCCGCGACATCAAGGAAGTCATTGCTGAAATCGCCCAAATGGTCGACGGCCCCGTCAGCGCCGAAACCGTGGCGACGGACTTCGAGACCATGGTCGAGGAGGGTCACGAGGTGGCAATGCTGGGCGAGAACATTGCCATTAAGGTGCCGCTGACCTGGAACGGCCTGAGAGCTTGCAATCGCCTTTCTGGCGAAGGGCACATGGTCAACGTGACGCTGTGCTTTTCGGCGAACCAGGCGCTTCTCGCGGCAAAGGCCGGCGCGACCTTCATCTCTCCCTTCATCGGACGTCTCGACGACATCAACCTCGACGGGATGGACCTCATCTCGGACATTCGCGACATCTACGACAACTACGGCTTCGAAACGCAGATCCTTGCGGCCTCGATTCGCTCGGTAAACCATATGACCGAGGCGGCGCGGATTGGTGCGGACGTGGCCACGGCCCCTCCGAGCGTGATCAAGAAGATGGCCGAGCATCCGCTGACGGACAAGGGCCTGAGCGCGTTTCTGGACGACTGGGCAAAGACCGGCCAGTCGATCCTCTGAAGCTCGACGCATATCTGGCTGGCGGGAACTCTCGAATTCGGAAATTGAACTGACCGATTCGAATATCGCGACTCAGTCGATGGTCTTCTTCACCTCCGCGATGAAGTCATCGCCGCGCTCCTCGAAATCTCCATAGGAGTCGAAGCTTGCCGCGGCTGGCGCCAGAAGTACCGTGTCACCAGGCTCTGCATCCTTCGCGGCGCACCGAACCGCTGCGGCCATGGTATGGCAGACTTCAATCTCGATCCCTGCAAGGTCCCGGGCGACGTCCGTCGCCTGCCCGCCTATGGCATATGCCTTCACCACGGAGGCGACGCTGGATTGCAGCGCCGAAATTCCTCCTTCCTTCAACTGGCCACCCACGATCCAGCGGACACGTGGAAACACGGCGAGCGATCTCGCCGCAGCATCCACGTTGGTCGCCTTCGAATCGTTGACGAACGTCACTCCGTTCCACCGGGCAACCACCTGTCCTCGATGCGGCAGCCCTTCGAAACTCAGCATTCCCTCCTCGATGGCCGCGGACGGTACCTCAAGCGCCCGCAGAACCGCGAATGCCGCGCATGCGTTCTGGTGGTTGTGCACTCCGGGAAGGCCCTGCATCTCCCCAAGATTGAAAGACGCGGCGGGCTGACCGTCATGCAGTTCGGTAAGGATTCCATCTCTTGCCGTGATCGACCATCCTGCACTGGCCGAAGTTGCATCTGCCGTAACACGAATGATCTGGTTCTCGGACGCCCCCCCGACCAGCTGGTTTTCGAGGAACTTTCCCTCGACTTCGTCGATGCCGATCACGGCAACGTGCGGTTTTCCCTGCAGGAACAAGCGCTGCTTTGCCGCAAAGTACCCGCCCAGCCCGCCATGGCGGTCGAGGTGATCCGGGCCAAAATTGGTGAAGACGGCGACGTCAGGTGCCAGACTGCGTGCAATTTCGACTTGGTAGGACGACAATTCGAGTACAATTGTGCCGTCTTTCCCTGGTGAATCGATGTCCAAGACGCCGCGGCCGATATTGCCCGCAAGTTGACTCTCGCGGCCCGATGCGACGAGGCAATGGTGAATCAGGGCAACGGTCGTGGACTTCCCGTTCGATCCGGTCACCGCCACGACCTTGGGAAACTTGCGGCTTCCGCCCCTGCCCGGAACGGCGAGCGAACGAAAAAACAGGCCGACGTCGTTGTCGATCGGAATTCCGGCGGCCATGGCGGCTGCAACGTGAGCGTTTGGGTGAGGGTAAAGGTGAGGAATGCCGGGGCTCAGCACGAGTTCCACGACTCCATTCCATGCCCCGGGAACGGAGAAATCATGAAGCATGGCACCTTCGCCTACGGCAATCGCCCTCGCCTCTTTGCTGTCGTCCCAACAGAGAACGTCCGCACCGCCTGCCCTGAGCGCGCGCATTGCGGAAAGCCCGGTCCGACCGAGACCAAGCACGGCGACTCGTGCGCCCGAGACCCCCTGTACGGGGATCACCTTGGAATCTCCTCATGTCCCGGCAACGAAGAATTGCCAATCCGTGCGGAAGAACCCTTCGCGGACATTGGCACGAATGCGCGTCGGCGGTGCATCAGACGCTCCATGTCAAAGTCCCTCCCGCCGAAATGGCTATCGCGTGTACTGCGGCAAGGGAAGCGCCTGTATCCACGGAACGGTCGCATGGGGCGTGTGCCCACGGGGTTCCTGGCCCAACCGACCGGACGAGCAGGGACTTCCCTGCAGGAATGAACGCGGCGCGATGACTGCGGGCGATCACTGCCTATCGCACCTTCAACGTAGCAAGTCCGACGAGTGCAAGAATCAGCGAAATTATCCAGAACCGGATCACGATTTGCGGTTCGGCCCAGCCCTTCTTCTCGAAATGATGGTGGATCGGCGCCATGAGGAAAACCCTGTTTCCCGTAATCTTGAAATAGCCCACCTGTATGATCACGCTGAGCGCCTCTACCACGAACAAGCCGCCAATGATCGCCAAGACGATCTCGTGCTTGGTCGCCACAGCCACTGCGCCAAGTGCACCGCCGAGTGCCAGGGATCCAGTGTCTCCCATGAAGACGGCCGCCGGAGGCGCATTGTACCACAGAAACCCCAGCCCCCCGCCGATCAACGCAGATACAAAGACGAGTATTTCGCCGGTCCCTGGCACGTAGTTGATGCCGAGATACTCCGTGAAGTCGGTACGGCCGACGGCGTAAGCAATCACGCCCAGTGATCCTGCAGCAATCATCACCGGCATGATCGCCAGCCCGTCCAGCCCGTCCGTCAGGTTCACCGCGTTGGCAGCTCCGACGATCACGATCATGGTGAAGGGCACGAAGAAGATGCCGATGTTCCAGAGAAGACTCACGACCGGAATGGCCAGTTGATTCTGCAGGTCCGGCGGATGCATCGATGTTGCCCATATTCCGGCTACCGTCGCGATCGCGAAACCGGCAAGCAGCCGCACCCGACCTGACACTCCCGAATGCGAGTTGCTCGTGACCTTCTTGTAGTCGTCCATGAAGCCGACCAGGCCGAATGCCACCGTCACGAACAGCACCATCCAGACATAGCCAATGTCCAGCCGAGCCCAAAGGAGAGAAGCGGTCACGAGAGCGCCGAGGATCAGGACGCCACCCATCGTCGGAGTCCCGGCCTTGGACTCAAGGTGGTTCTCGGGCCCGTCATCACGGATTGGCTGGCCGTGCTTCTGCTTCGTGCGCAGGAGATTGATCAGCGGGCGTCCGAAGAGAAACCCGAAGGCCAGCGCCGTGAAGAAGGCGCCACCGGACCTGAACGTGATGTACCTGAACAGGTTGAAGAAATCTCCGCCATCCGAAAAAGTAGTCAGCCAATATAGCATCAATTCAATTCCTTCTGTTCGTCCCCCACGTGCGCCTTGCTCAGAGCACGTATCGCCTCGGCCACGAGACTCACCCTCGATCCCTTCGAGCCCTTGACCAAAACCACGTCACCGGCGGCAAGATGCTTGTGCACCGTTCCCGCAAGTTCCTCTGCCGTCTCGAACCACGATCTCCGTCGCTCGCCGGTCAGGGCATCGTGAAGCGCTCGCACTCTCTGCCCCACGCAAATGACGCGATCAATCCTTTCCATCGCGGGAAGGTCCGCCAATTCGGAATGAAACAGAGCCTCGCCGGACCCGAGTTCGAGCATGTCGCCCAGTATGGCAACCCTGTGCCCGCCGGCAGTGCGGCCGGTTGTGGCCACCGATTCCGAACCCGCCAGCACTTCAAGGGCCGCCGCCATCGATGCGGGATTTGCATTGTACGCGTCATCGATCAACTCGAGTCCAAGGTTGTCGACCGGATCCAGGAGGATCGTCTCGCGCTGGCCGCGACCCCTCGGCACACTCCAGCTGCCGATGTCGCAAACGGCAATGTCCAGATCCGCTCCCGCAAGGCTCGCCGCTCCAATCGCTGACATTGCGTTCATTGCAAGGTGTCGGCCGGGCGCACAGATCTTCATGAGGAACGAACCGTCCGCAAACCTGCCCTCGACCACGCTTGCTTCGGCGGTCAGCGTCACGCGCTCGGCTCGAAGTACGGCCTGCGCGCTCTCGCCGAAACCGACCTGGCGGGCCGCGTGGAGCCTTGCCTCCGCCTCCAGGATCGGCGCCGTCTTCACATCCGCGTTGAAGAGTGCAACGCCGTCCGGCTCAAGACCTTGAAAGACCGAGCCCTTCTCGATGGCGATCTCCTCAACGCTGGAGAACGCCTCCAGATGCGCCGCAGCAACGGTCGTCACCAACGCGATGTGCGGACGCGCCATCCGCGCAAGCGGCGCGATCTCGCCAGGATGGTTCATCCCGATTTCGATCACGGCAAACTCGGTATCAGGCGGCATTCGCGCCAGGGTCAGCGGAACACCCCAGTGGTTGTTGTAGCTCGCTTCCGAGGCGTGAGTTCTTCCTTGTCGCCGCAAGACATGCCGAAGCATTTCCTTTGTCGACGTCTTGCCCGCGGAACCGGTAACTGCAATCACCTTCGCCCGGGTTCGCGCGCGCGAGGCTTCTGCAAGCCGGTCCAGTCCTGCCTGCACGTCTTCGCACACCAGGAGCGGCGCCTCTTGGGCAAGTCCTTCCGGGACCCGCGAAACCAGAGCGGCAGCCGCGCCATTGCGGAAGGCATCGGTGACAAAGTCATGACCGTCACGCTTGTCACGCAATGCGACAAACAAGTCTCCCGGTTCGAGTGTCCTGGTGTCGATCGAAACTCCGGACGCCTCCCATGCGGGGCCTCTCGACGATCCTCCCACTGCTGCCTGGGCCGTCCTGGAGGTCCAAAGTGCGCTCACAGGCCCTTGCCGTCGAGAACGGCCACGGCCATGCTCACCTGCTCCACATCATCGAATGGCAGGATCGCGTCACCCACGATCTGTCCGGTCTCGTGGCCCTTGCCCGCGACCAGAAGCGTGTCGCCTGCCCCAAGCGCGTCGACAGCGCGCAGGATCGCTTCCGCACGGTCGCCAACTTCGGCAACGTCGGAGGAACGATCTCGCGCGCCCGCAAGAATTTCGGCCCTTATCAAGTCCGGATCCTCGCTTCGGGGATTGTCGTCGGTGACGAAGACGACATCCGCATGATCCGCGGCAGCGCGTCCCATCAGCGGACGCTTGCCCCTGTCCCGATCACCTCCCGCACCAAACACGACGATCAACCGCCCAAGGACGTGGGGCCGCAGCGCACGCAGGGTCGTGGCCAGGGCCTCGGATGAGTGGGCAAAGTCGACAAAGACCGTCGCACCATTCTCTCGCCTTGCCGCAAACTGCATTCGCCCGCGCACGGGCTCCAGCGCATGCATTGAATCAAACGTCTCTTCTGGATCCGCACCCGTTGATATGCAAAGGCAGGCCGCCAGCAATGCGTTTTCGGCCTGGAATCCGCCGATGAGACCCAGCCGTACCTGGTGGATGCGCCCCGCCCATTCAAAGCGCAGTTCCTGACCCGTTGCATCGAATCTCTGCCCGACGATCTGCAGCGCCGCCTTGCTGCTGCGCCCGACCGTCAACAGGTCCTGACCATGCGCATCTGCCACGTCGACAATGCGCACGCCCCAAGGATCGTCGACATTGACGACAGCCGTTCCGTCCTCCGGCAATACATGCGAGAACAGCCTTGCCTTCGCCGCGAAGTACTCATCGAGATCGGCGTGATAGTCCAGATGATCCCGGCTGAGATTGGTGAAGGCCGCCGCTCTGAGACGCACGCCGTCCACCCTTCGCTGCGCGAGACCATGGCTGGAGGCTTCCATCGCAACGTGGGTAACGCCCTCTCTGGCGATCCGTGCCAGTGCGCCGTGCAACTCGATCGGGTCTGGCGTCGTGTGCGCAAGCGGAGCGGTGTAGGCTCCCTCGACACCGGTCGTCCCGACGTTCACCGCCTCGGCACCCATCTCGCACCAGAGTTGCCGGGTAAAGCTCGCAACGCTGGTCTTGCCATTTGTCCCGGTGATTGCGACCTGAACTTCCGGCTGCATTTCGAACCAGAGCGCCGCGGCAAGGGCCAAGGCCTCGCGCGGCTCCTCAACGACCACGAGCGGCACGTCGACGGATGCCAGCACATTCCCTGCAATCGAGGCACCTTTGCGGTCGGTCAGGACCGCGCCGGCCTTGTTCTGCATTGCCTGCCCTACATGACTGGCACCATGCTCCCTGGTTCCTGGAAGCGCCGCGAACAGGAAACCCTCGCGAACTTCCCGACTGTCGGCAGCAAGGCCGGTGATCTGGGCCTCAACAGCATTCCTTGCCGCCAGCCCGAGCGCAGCCAAGCTCCTGGATTTTGCCTGGGTCTGCATCGACACGGCCCCTGATCAGAACTGCGCCAACTTTACACCCTGCCTGCTGCGGCTTTCAATGTCGGGCGCAAGTCCTAAGATCGGCGCGGCGCGGCGAATGATCTCCGCAGCCACGGGTACTGCCGTCCAGCCTGCCGTTCGTCGTGGTTCCCGACCGCTGGTTTCGACCGGTTCGTCGAGCGCGACAACAAGCACGTACCTTGGATCGTTGGCGGGAAAGACGCTTGCAAACGTGGCAATGACCTTGTCGTCATGATAGCCGCCCCCGGGCTTCGGCTTGTCCGCCGTCCCGGTCTTGCCTGCAACGTGATATCCGGGCACCTCTGCCTGCCGAGCCGTGCCTCGCGTTACGACCTGTCGCAGGATTTCCCGCATCTGCCTCGATGTCTCGACGCTCACGACCCGCTCGCCGGTTGCCTCTGCGCCCTTGACGAGCGTCGGCAACACCTTCACGCCGCCGTTCAGAATCGAAGCATAAGCCGCAGCCAGATGCACCGGCGAGACCGAAATCCCATGGCCGTACGATACCGTGATCGTATGGATTCCTGACCAGTTCTTAGGCACGAGCGGTCGTGCGGTTCGCACCTCCACCAGTTCGAGCGGCACCGGCGCGAACAAACCGAGGCGCTCAAGAAACTCCCTTTGCCGGTTCTCGCCGATCATGATGGCGATCCGGGCGGTTCCGACATTCGAGGATTTGACGATAACGTCCTCGACGCTCAGGTTTGGCCCGTAGTCTCGAAAATCACTGATCGAATACCTGCCCCACTTGAGCGGACCCTTGGTGTCGATCAAGGTGTCGCGGGCAACCAGTTGCTCATCAAGGCCCTGGGCTGCTGCAAAGACCTTGAAGGTTGAGCCCAGCTCATAAACGCCCTGCACGGCACGGTTGAAGATCGGATTCTCGGACGGCTTGCCTGCTGCAAAATGCGACGGCCTGTCGTTAGGATCGAAGTCGGGAAGACTGACGAGGCTCAGGATCTCGCCGTTACGGGCATCCATCAGGACAGCGACCGCGCCCTTGGCATTCATGACCCTCATCCCGCCTTCGAGTACGTGCTCGACCGCTGCCTGAACGGTCAGGTCCAGCGACAGGGTCAATGGCACGTCGCCGCGACCGGGATCACGCAGTTCATCGTCCATGGCTCTCTCGATGCCAGCGACTCCGACGAGTTCGGCTGCGCTCACTCCTTCGCGACCAAAGCTGACCCCGCCCAGCACATGCGCGGCAAGCCGCCCGTTGGGATAGAGCCGCATCTCCCTTGGCCCGAACAGGAGGCCCGGTTCACCAATGTTCTGGACCGCGTCCCGTTGCTCGGGACTGATCCGGCGCCTGATCCAGAGGAACTTTCTCGGTCCGGTGAATCGCTGATACAGGTGTTGTTCATCGAGATCGGGAAAAATCTGTGCCAGTTTCTGCGCGGCGATGTCCGGACTGATCAGGTGCTGCGGCTGGGCGTAGACGGAGTGCGTCGACAGGTTAGTCGCAAGAGTCCGTCCGTTCCGGTCGGTAATGTCCGCGCGCGCCGCAACGATCTGCGTGCTGCTCGCCGCGGCCTTCGGCTCGACCGGTTCCGATGTGGCCAGAACCGCCATCTTCGCGCCGACTGTTGCGAATGCGGCAAGGAACACGAGCGCCAGCGCCAGCAGGCGGCCTTCCACGCGTTCGCGCTGACCGTCACGGCCAGCCTCGTGGCGCGCGGCAAGAATGGCGCGCTCGATCTTGTCCGGGTTCTCACCCGTCTGGCGCGCGACAAGGATCCGGGCCAGTGGACGAAGCGGAATTCTGGTCATTCGTCGCCTCCTTCAAGCGCGGCCGCCAGATCCGGGACCTCCGGGTAGGGAATCTGGTCTATACGCAGGAAGTTGCCAGGACCCAATTCCAGGAGCCGCAACCGGTCAAAGTTCAGATTTGCCAGATCGTCCAGGCGCTCAGGCTTGTTCAAGTATGCCCACTCGGCACGCAACATTGACGCACGCCCGCGCAAGTCGGCGATTTCCGCATGCAACCCGTCCACTTCCTTCAATCGCGCTTGGGTCTCGTAGTTCTGACGGTACGCCCATACCGCCAGCGCCAGCACCGCAGTTGCGGTGACAAGGTAGAAAAGGGTCTTCACGGCAAAATTTCCCTTGGCAGGCCCAGTCGCGACCGGTCTGCAGGACCGGCCGATGCATCCGTGCGCCGACCGAGCCGCAACCTTGCCGATCGCGCGCGCGGATTGCGTGCCACCTCTGCCGCAGAGGGAAAGACCGCCTTGTTCGCGGCAACGAAGCGCGGCTCCCGCAACGGACTTTCTGGCCGGTGCCGGCTTGCCCGGCCGCCTCGGCCGGAACGCTCCTGGAAGAACCGTTTCACGACCCGGTCTTCCAGCGAATGAAAGCTCACTACGGCGAGCCAGCCGCCGGGTCGCAGTGCCCGTTCGGCAGCCTCAAGCCCGGCGGCCAATTGCGTGAACTCGTCATTCACCGCGATTCTCAAGGCTTGAAACGTGCGCGTTGCCGGGTGGCTTGCACCCCGCTTCTGCCGTGGCAGGACGGCCTCGATGATCCGGGCGAGCACGCGTGTCGTCTCGATGGGCGCCTCCTTCCGCCGATTTACGATGGCGCGCGCTATCGAACGCGCGGACCGTTCCTCTCCATAGTGAAAGAGGATGTCCGCGAGCACCGCTTCGCTGGCTCCTCCGACGATGTCGGCCGCACTCCTGCCAGAACCGCTCATTCTCATGTCTAGGGGGCCGTCTGCCTGAAACGAGAAACCTCGCTCCGCCTGATCGAGCTGCATGGACGACACGCCCAGATCCAGGACCACACCTTCCAGCCCGAAATCTGCATGGCGATCCAGATCGGAAAACGTTCCCTCGACGAGTTTCAGTCGGCCACCATAGGCATCGGCCCAATCCACAGCCATTTTGAACGCGTTCGGGTCACGATCCAATGCGATCACCCGATCTGCACCCGCATCGAGCAGGCCTCGGGAATGTCCGCCCGCCCCAAAGGTGCCGTCGAGCCAAACGCCCTGCACGGGCGCGCACAATGTCAGGATGGCGTCAAGGAGAACGGGAACATGCGGCGGCTCGGCAGTCTCGGGGACGGCGGCAGACATCGCCTAATTGCCTGCATCGTCTTCCAGAAGGGTCCAGATGTCGGCGCCGTCCGGCATCTTGTCGAGCAACGCGTCTATCGGGGCCTCTGTAGCGTGGTAGGTCTCGGGCTTCCAGATCTGGAACGTATCTCCCATCGCCACGAAGTAGGCCTTGTCCTCGATGTCAATCTTCTGGCGCTGCTTGAGAGGAAGGACGATGCGCCCGGTCTCGTCGACAGAGGCGGACAGTGACTGGCCGTTGAAGAGACGTTCCAAGGCGCGACGCCGGCCGGATCCGCGCGGCATCAGGCTGATCCGCTCGTCCATGTCGTTTGCCGCATCGACCGTAAAGCACTCCAGGAAGTTCCGCCGCCTGTCGCCATACACGATGACGAATTCGGGCATCTTGCCCTCCGACCAGCTCGGGTCGCCGTCCCGCAGCACGGCGCGATAGCTGGCGGGGATCGACACACGCCCCTTGGTGTCCACCTTTTGGACGCCTTCGCCTCTGAATCTCCGAACCACTTTCCCGCAGAGCCTCCTGTTCCGGTCCCTGAAACAGAGAAGCGGCGGATCGGATTGCTGCCAGAGTATCCGATCCGCCGCCCTCGTCCCGTTCCCGGGATGGTCCAGCTGCGCGCGCCACCTGGGGGGATGTCTGCTCGCTCGCGCGCCGGATCTTTGGTGTCGGATGAGGGAGCCTGTATGAAACCTCTTGCCTCGATTTCGGGATCGTTTTGCCCCGAATTTCACCCCGCTCACACCGGTATCAGGAAGACTACATGGGAAATCATGGAATGCAAGCAAAATTTTTGGGAAATGTCCGACGGCTAGGCCCGATATTGCAAGCCTTCAGCTAAATGTAGTTATTCTTGGCAAAATAATCCAAAAAATCATCAATATATAGTCCTAAAATTATTCCCATGATTTCCCAAGAATTTTGAAAAAGGCATGTGAATCAAGCCGAATCAGTCACTCGCATGTCGCGCGGCAATCATGGTGCTTGCTCAAGGCCATGCAAGGAAATCAAGTGCAACGCGCGTCGACGGGGAGTTCGAGTTGAAGGCGCGGTTAGGGTTTGGGCGCGACGCCCTGTCGACCCGAAACCGAGACCAGCGACCGCTCGGTGCGTACCGAAGGACCAATTCGGTCATTCGCGATTTCCCGACCGGGCCAAAGAGCAGCCGTCCCACCAAGCTGACCGGTGCCGAAACGTGCCGCGCGGCAAGGAAGGGCACTGACCGATTTCCCCGGCTTGGCTCAAGTCAATTCGTGACGAAATATGCCAGTCCTGTTGGTGCCAACTGCAAATCCAACACTTGTGATAAACGAAAGTGCAACAGTTTTGGAATGTTGTTTCGGGAGGCCCAGTGCCGCCCCGTCGTTCAGAACGACATGGACTTGTAGGCGGCGAGAGCACGTGCGCGGCCCTCTGCCAGATTCACCACCGGCTCGGGATACGCATCCGTCGGTGACAGCGCCCAGCTTGCCGGAACAGCATCATAGTACGACAGCGCGTTCGCTGACGGGTTTGCCTCACCTTCCGCGATCCAGCGGCGCACGTAGGCACCATCCCCATCGAACTTCTTCTGCTGGGCATCGGGATTGAAAATTCGGAAATAAGGCGCCGCATCCGGCCCGCATCCCGCCGTCCACTGCCAACCCATGGCATTCGAGGCCGGATCCCAGTCGATCAGGCATTCCTCGAACCAGCGCTGCCCTACTCGCCAGTGCGTCATCAGGTGCTTCGTCAGGAAGCTCGCGACGATCATGCGCGCGCGGTTGTGCATGTATCCGGTGACATAAAGTTCCCGCATCGCTGCATCGACAAGGCGCACGCCCGTTCGCCCCTGCCGCCAAGCGCGCACCTCGGTCGAGCCGTCATCCTTGGACCATGGGAACCGGTCCCAACCCTCCCTCCAGTTGCGGTCCAGAATCCACGGCGTGTGCCAGGCAAGGTGATACGCAAACTCGCGCCATGCGAGTACCTTCAGGAAGGAATTCGCTCCCGGACGACCTTCCCGGGCTGGCCGCACTGCTGCGCGCCAGCACGTGGCAGGGCTGATCTCGCCCCATGCCAGGTGTTCGGAGATACGGGATGTCGCCGCTTTCGCCAGGTAGTCTCGTCGTTCGCCGTAATCGTCCATTCTCTCTTCGGCGAAGAGCGCCAGCCGATCACGTGCGGCGTCCTCGCCAATCGTGACGTGCCGGACTACTACGGACGCACCGCGCCGCATCGGCCTCGAAAGACCCCAACCCGTGACATCCTCACTTGTCGGCCAGGTTGCAGGCGCGGGCAGTCGCGCCGGACGGGGCATCGTCGATTTCACATCGATGCGCTCGACGGCCCGCCAAAACGGTGAAAAGACCTGAAAGTGCCCACCAGCCTTGGTCTGGACCGACCATGGCTCGAACAAGACGCTGCCCGCAATGCTTGCTCCGTCTATGCCCGCTTTCTGCAGGGCGACCTCCACCGCCTTGTCGCGCGCAACCTGCGGTGCATCGTAAGCCCTGCTCCAACGGATCGTCCTGGCTCCGGTCTCGGACGCGATGTCCAGCAGCACAGCCGCAGCAGACCCGCGACGACAGATCAGACGGGAGCCTTCGGCATACAGCGACTTAGCAAATTCCTCGACACCCAATCCGAACCGCCAGAGAGGCGCGGCACCGTAGGAGTCGAACACTTCATCCAGAACGAAGACCGGAATCACCGGACCACCCGCCTCAAGGGCTGCCGCAAGCGCAGGATTGTCCGAAAGACGCAGATCCTTCCGCACCCACCAGATCACCGGATCACGCATATGTCCTCCGACAGCACTGAATTGATCCTCGCACTCGAGAACGACTCGATTGCGGGCAACGATCTCAACATGTCTCGAGCGATTCGCAACCCGACCGATTGCCGGACATGCAACTGCCCAGCCCGCGAGCGAGGCCGGTCAGGACATTCAGGCAAACCTGTTCGAACGGGTTCGCAACGAGTCGGTTACAACACGCGATCAAGCGCGGAGATCAACCGCGAGACCTCGTCTTTGCAGGTGTAGTGCGTGAAACTCAACCGCAACACGCCGTGAGCCGGGTCAATGTCCATGGCTTGCAGCGGCCTGACCGCGTAGAAGTCCCCTCCGCCAGCCATGATGCCCAATGGCGCAAGCGCGGCCGCGACATCCTCGCCGGGCCGGTCTGCAAGGATCCCTATCGTCGGTGCCCGATTTCGGGCATCCCGAGGTCCTATGAGGCGCACATCGTTCCGCCCGGCGAGGAACTCAAGCAGCGGTTGCAGCAGCGCCTTTTCCCGAAACTGCATGGCATCGTGCACGGCACGCGCACGCTCGGTCGGGTCGAGCGTCCCGCCTCCCATCGATTCGAACAGTGCATCAACGTAGTCCGCCATGCCCGCACAGGCGGCGATCTGGGCATGATCCGGTCCCGCCGGCACAAACCGCTTTGTCAGGTCCCCGTCATGGAAGAAGTGGCCTTGATTCGGCAAGGCCTCGCCCAACGCGCGGCGCATCACCATGATGCCCTGATGTGGTCCGTATGTCTTGTAGGCCGAGAACAGGTAGATGTCCGCACCCAACGCTCCAACATCCGGAAACCCGTGCGGCGCATATGAAACGCCGTCGACGCAGACGACCGCTCTGGCATCGTGCGCCATGCCTGCAATGGCCGAGACATCGTTGATTTCGCCGACGACGTTCGAGCAATGCGGAAAGCAGAGAAGAGCGGCGCCTTCCAGCAATGGCTCCAGCGCGCGGGGATCCAGATGTCCGGTTTCCGGATCGAGCCGCCACTCGCGGACGTTGATGCCGGACGCTTCGAGCTGCCGCCAAGGGCCCGAGTTGGCCTCGTGATCCTGATCGGTCACGACTATGACCGCACCTTCGGGCAACCACGCGCGAAACGCCTGCGCCAGAACATAGGCGTTTTGAGTCGTCGACGGCCCGAAGCTCACTTCATCCCGATCAACTCCGAGCATGCCGGCAAGTCGCGTTCGCGCCTCATCCATTTCCTCGCCAGCCAGCCTGCTTGCCTCGAACGGTCCGTACGGCTGAACTTTTCTTTCCCGATAAAATCGCTCGAGGCGCTCCGTCACGAACCGGCAAGGCCAGGATCCGCCCGCGTTCTCGAAGTACGCCTGATCCTGCAAGGAGGGTTCGGAAAACGCCGGGAACTGAGCCCGCACAAAGTCAATGTCGAGTTCATTCATGGATGGTGAGCAAATCCGCCGATCCAGCGTTCGTCAAGCACTGGACTGCCAGAAGACTTGTGCGTCAGACAGTCTGTCGATCTGGCGCCATGCTGTCGGCGGCCATCTGTCCCGGAGGCGCAGTTCCACCTGGGGCGTCTTCTATCGGCCCAGTCCTGGACGGTTGGCAATATCTGGGTTGGCGGGGTTGCTGGACGCATCGGACTGGAAGCCGAAGCGGGTGTCATGGCAATCACGACGACCGACAGGTGTCTTTGCATCTTGTCCAGTGCAATTCCGTTCTCGTCTTGACGGCACGCAGGTTTGACGCATTTGGCCACGTGATGTTGCGACGCGTCGAGCCCGGACGAAGTTCCGTGGCATCAAGTTTGCGAGCAGCGCTCACTTCAGCCGCTTGTAATCCTTGAGTATCTCCCGCGCAGCATTATGACCAGGAACGGCAGAGACCGAACCGCCTGGGTGCGTGGAGGAACCGCATTGTTAGAGACCGCGGATTGGGCTGCGGTAGTTGGCAAAATGTGGCGCCGGCCGCTTGAAAAACAGCTGGTCAAGCGAGACGTCGCCGTGCAATTCGTGCCCGCGCGGCATGCCCAGCACCTCTTCGAGGTCAGTGGGCAGGTACAGCGAATATCCAAGCACGCTGTCGCTGAATCCCGGTGCGAACTCGTCCATGACGGAAAACACGTTTCTTACCACGTTGTCACGTTCCTGTGCCCACTCGCCGCCTTTCAACTCGTACGGCGTATGTCCGCCAGACAGCAGGACCACGTGTTTCCCTTCTGGCGAAAGGGTGCCATCAATGTAGCTCGGAACGATTGGAGAGACGAAGGGTTTCTCTGAATACCAGCCCTTGCGAGCATCATCAAAGGCTCGTTCCATGTAGTCGATGGACGGGCAGACATGGGCATAGGAGGGGTAATCCACGCCGGCCAGCCCTGGAGTGAATCCGCGATAGACAGGCAAGCGGTCGACGGCCACGTTAATCTTGAACGCCTGGCCGTTGCCGTGCCAGCCGTCGATTGCTTGCATGAACTCTTCAGGCAGTTCTTCTCGGGGCACCATGCGGCCGAAAGTGACGGGGGCGGCAACATTGGCAGCGACCAGCCGAGCGCTGAACTCGCGTCCATCGGTTGTGATAACGCCGGTCGCGCGGCCGTCCTTGGTCACGATCTTGTCGACTGCTGCTTCGGTGATGATCTCCATCCCGTGATTGCGGCCTGATGCGGCAATGGCCTCGGAAATTGCCCCCATTCCGCCCTTGGAAAACCCGAGCCCGTTTTCTCCGCAAAGGTGGAACATTATCGAATACGCGGTGCCTGGAGTGTGAACGCCCCTGAAGAACCCGATCGCGGCCCAGTAGCCAAATAGGACCTTCACCTCTTCGCTTTCAAACCAGCGTGACAGAAAGTCATAGGCACTCATCGTGAGGGTGTCGAATATCTCGTAAAACTCTCGATGGAAGCCCTGGTAACGCCAGGCGAACCGGGCCAAGTCCTTCAAGCCGGCCAAACTGCGGTCGCCCGGGTCAATCGGCGTTTCGAGAAGCAGCCGGCGCATGATCTGAATCGTGCGCGACATGTCCTTGAAGATTCTTGGATAGATTTCCGCGTCTCTTTTCGAGAATCGTGCGATCTCGGACTGGGAGACCTTGACGTCCGTCGACCAGATTATGCTGTCATCGCCGTCCAGAGGGTGCACGACTTCCGGGACCTTCAGGTGTTCGAGGCCATATCGTTCCAGCTCCAGCTCACGGATCACCTTTGGGTGCATGTGGCCCATGATGTAACTGAAAGTCGAGGCACGGAAACCGGGGTGGAATTCTTCGGTCGCAGCCGCACCGCCGATGATGTGGCGGCGCTCCAAGACCAATGTCCTCAGTCCGGCTTTGGCCAGATAGGCACCGCTGGTCAGCCCGTTATGGCCGCCGCCGACGATGATGGCATCGTAGCTCGTGGTCATGTACCTTGAACCTCGGTTTGCGCCTTCTGACAAGGGAACCTCGCCTGCAAGCACTCGTTCAGGCGTTTTGTCTTGTGCTGGAACTCGCTCGCCGCTCGAATGTCCTGGTTGGCCGGAGAAGTGATCAGATCTGCAACCCGCAGCATGCGGTGGAACGATCACCCGAAGACATGAAACTGCGTCACTTCGAATTGCTGGCCACCGACCCGGTGACGTCAGCATTCCTGATCGAAGAGTGATCCATTGACGTCCGACGGACGCGAACTCGCTACAGGAACGACCCCGGGACGCGACGGAAGGCAAGGCAATGGTTTTTCACAGGAATCCGTGCCAACTCAGCCACAGCCACCTCTTTGTTCGTCCCTGGTTCTCCGCACATGCGAGAGGTGTTTGCGTTGGCAACCTCCACTGACCCGTCAATTTTGCGGCGTTGTGCATCGGCATGGCGATGATTGGGCGTTCGAGAGACAGAGCAGGGCGAAATCAGATCTGCATCCCGTGTGCGGCTCCCCGCGACAAGCCCACATGCTTCGGGCTTGTGCCTCCAAGCCTTGATCAGCAGGACAATTCCCGAGTGTCAATCACTGGAAATGAGACCCCAAATTCGCAGTTGAACGGTCCCGATCAGTTCATTCGAGCAATGCAGGAGCGAATTTTCTTGATTTTTGCCCACAATCGGCCCACTAGTCTTAATTGGGGCCAGTGCTCACGCACGGAGGGGTGTATCCATGCCCTGATGCGTGTTCGTAACTTGCTTGCAAGGGAATCGCGCGGGAAATTCTGCAGGTGACTCAGCACCGCCCCGCGAGCCGCGCAAGACCAGGAACAATGGCAAGAATTATACGTACAGGAGAATTCCATCGGGCATCAGAAGATCTACACACAGGAAAGAACCGATGAAACCAAGCAAGATACTCGTAAGATCAGCCATCGCCGCAGTGCTGGCGATGCTGCCGCTAACGTCAGCCGCCGCTGAAACGCTGCGTCTGGTGACCAACTGGAGTACCAGTTCTTACTCCGTGGCGCGCACTTTGCAATTCGTCGAGGACTTCAATGCCAGTGAGGCAGCCAAGGCCGCCGACATCGAGATCGTTCATTTGGGCGGTCCTGAGGTTACGCCTGCCACCGAACAGCTTACGGCATTGTCCAACGGCGTGTTCGACATGCTCTTCGGCGCAGCTGGATACTATGTCGGCACGGTTCCGGAATCCCGGGCGCTCTACGGCACAGCGATTACGCCCATGCAGGCGCGTGAGACCGGCGCGACCGAACTTCTAAACACGATTTACGAAGACAAGGCAAATGCACACGTGCTGGGCTGGGTGGCGGCCGGAGTCGGCTACCACATCTGGCTGCGCGATGAGCCGAATCTCGACGAAAACGGCCTGCCGGTACTAGACAACGTGAAAATCCGCTCTTCCGGATTCTATAACGCCTGGCTTGGGAAGTACGGTGCCACTACGGTGACCGTGCCTGCTCCCGATATCTACAACGCCTTGGAGCGCGGAGTGGTCGATGGTGCGGCGTGGCCTGGTCTCGGGATCACGGACTACGGTTGGGAAAAGTTCGTCGGATACCGCATCGACCCGCCGGTCTGGCAGTTCGACAACCTGATTTGGGTCAACAAGGACAAGTGGATGAGCCTTACCGATGCTCAACGTGCCGCACTTTCCGACGCGGTATTCGCTTATGAGCCCGTTGCACATGAATTTTATGCGAATCTGCGCAAGGAAGAGGATGTCGAGGTGGCTGCTGCGGGCGTAAAGTCCTTCAGGATGAGCCCGGATGCCGAAGCCGCCTTTGTGGCGCATGCCCGGTCAGTGCAGTGGGACAAGCTGCAGGAGGCGGACTCGCCCTATTGGGATCAGCTACGCGCCGCGCTGCCTGCTGAATAGGACCACGCGAGGCATGACCGAGGTCATCCGCCTCTATGACCGCATGATCGTGATGCTCGCGCTCGTCGCGAGCATCATCGTCGGCGCGGTCTTTGTCTTGATCGTCGTCGACGTCAGCATGCGTACGGCTGGCATGCGCCCTCCGGTTTTCTCCAGCGCCGTTTCGGAATATTCGCTATTGTATGTTACGATGATGGCCGCACCTTGGTTGGTAAGGGAGCGCGGCCATGTGCGGATCGACAGTTTCCTGACCTTCCTTCCCGGCTACGCCAGGCTGTTTCTCGAACGTGCACTCATCGTGGTCTGCGTTGCGCTCTGCCTGACGGCGACCTGGCTCAGCGCTGACTTCGCCATTGAGTTTTGGCGAAGAGGAGAGATCGATGTTCGCTCCATCGAAATCCCGCGCGCGCTGCTCTTCGTGCCGCTGGTATTCGGGTTTTTTCTTTGCGCTGTCGAATTCGCGCGTCTGCTGCTGATCGGAGAGTCGCTCTCGGCGCCCGGCGGAGACGGTCAGTCTCCTTTCGAGGGCGAAATTTGATGACCACATTGCCCAAGAGCCGTGGCCATGCCTGAATGGTATGTCTCGGGTGGCATGGCATTGGGAGCGATCCTGTTCCTGATGTTCCTGTCCATGCCGGTGGCTTTTGCCTTTCTGCTGGTCAGTTTCGGAGGAATGTACTGGCTGGCGGGCATGCCGGGCGTAAGCCAGGTGATTGCCAATGCCAGCGTCTCAATCACCCATTTCGTCTTCCTGCCGATCCCGCTGTTCTTGCTCATGGGCGAGTTGTTCTTCAACGCCGGGGTTGCCCAAAAGGTGTTCGATGCCGTCGACACCCTCATTGGACGAATGCGCGGGCGGCTGTCTTATGTCACAATTTTCGGCGGCACGACATTCGCCGCGCTCACGGGCACCTCGATGGGCAACACCGCGATGCTCGGCTCCCTGCTCGTTCCTGAGATGAGCCGCCGCGGTTACAAGAAGCACATGGCAATGGGTCCCATTCTCGGCGTGGGCGGGCTGGCGATCCTGATTCCTCCTTCGGGTCTCGGCGTACTTCTTGGCAGTCTTGCCAAGATCGACATTGGCCGGCTGCTGATCGCCGGCGTCCTGCCCGGGCTGCTGCTGGCGCTGCTGTACCTGATCCTGATCTGGGTAATGATCCGGCTCGACCCGACATCGGTGCCTGAAGACACGCCCGTACGCCACTCTCTCTCTACCAAGGTCCGGGTCATCGTTACCCATATCCTGCCGTTGTCGGTAATCATATTCATGGTGATCGGCTTGATTCTCCTGGGTGTCGCAACACCTACTGAGAGCGCCGCCTTTGGCGTTCTGGGCGTGCTGATCATCGCCTGGGCGTTCGGTGGACTCACCTGGCCCGCCATTCTCAAATCCCTCAAGGGGACCGTGAAGGTCACGACCATGATCCTGTTGATCGTCGCCGCCTCTTCGACCTTTTCCCAGGTTCTGGCCTTTTCAGGCGCAACGTCCGGCATGATCCGGGCGGTCAGCGCGGTGGAGTTCTCTCCCGTTATGGTCGTCGTTGTGATGTTCGCTATCCTTCTGTTCATGGGAATGTTCATGGACCAAGCCTCGATCATGATGCTGACCATTCCGATCTTCTTTCCCATCGCTCAGGCGCAAGGCTTCGATCTGATCTGGTTCGGTATCGTCATGTTGCTGGCACTGGAAATGAGCGGCGTCACGCCTCCCTTCGGTCTGAATCTTTTTGTCATGCTCGGCGTTGCGCCCAAAGGGACAACGATGGCGGAAGTGGCGAAGTCCGGCCTGCCGTATCTGGGATGCGGACTGTTGCTCTTTGTGCTGATGGTGTTCGAGCCCGACGTGGCGCTCTATTTGCCGTCGCTAATGACCCGATGAACCAAGATGGCCTGATTCTCTATCACCACAACTCTTCGGTATGCGCAGCCAAGATTCGTGTCGCGCTGGCTGAAAAGGCCCTGGATTTCGAAAGCCGCCTCCTCCGTCTCGATGGCGATCAATTCCACCCCGAATACCTCGCGCTGAACCCGAATGCCGTCGTTCCGACGCTGGTTCATCAAGGCCGGGCCGTCATCGAATCGAACATCATTCTGGAATACCTGGAGGACGCTTTTCCCGCACCACCGCTCCGCCCGGCCGACCCTCATTCCCGAGCTGGCGCTCGGCGATGGATGGCGAAACTCGACGGCGACGGCGGCATTCATCACGCTGCCTCGGTCGCCACCTACGCCATCGCTTACCGGCACCACTTGATCGCCAAGGCTGGTGGCACGGACCGGGAAGCACTCCTGGCTGCCGTCAACGCCAGCATGAATCCAAAGAGCCGCTCCTGGTTGCAGAACGTGGTATTCCAAGGCATCGAATCCGCCGACTTTCGCAAGGCGCTCTTCCGGTTCGACAGGTTGTTCGCTGATCTTGAGACGCAACTTGGGTCGGCTACGTGGTTGGCGGGTGAAGCCTATTCCGTCGCGGATGTGGCGTTCACTCCCTATCTGATTCGCCTTGACCTTCTCGGACTCGATCACTTCTGGCAAGCACGCCCCGCCACCCGAAATTGGTATGCGCGGCTCAGAGGGCGAGAAAGTGCCGCCATGGTACTCGACTGGTACGACCCCAAAAACATCGAATTGCTGACGACTCGAGGTCGAGCGGCGGCCCTGGAGGTGAAGGCTATGCTGGAGGAGATTTGAGGAGGGCGTGGAGGTCGCCTTCGGCGGCATGGTCCAGATGCCTGAGAGCGGCCCGTCGCTTGCTCTCGTGGCCGCACATGTCGCAGTCGACCGGAACGCGGACGTTGAGCCGGTACAGCGTCCGATTCTTTGGGTTGAAGCCCGCCCGCACCCGTGTATAAGCCCGCCACTCGCCGCAAGTCATGCCATTGGCGCAACCTCTCGTGGAAGGGCGCGGCGACATTGCCCCTCCTTTGAAGTGCGCCCGAAAGAACGGAGAAGACATGCCGCTTTATGAGCATGTGATCATTGCGCGCCAGGATCTGTCCGGCGCGCAGGCTGAAGGTCTTGTCGAACACTTCGGAACGGTTCTCGCGGACAACGGCGGAAAGGTCGTCGGCAACGAGTACTGGGGCGTCAAGACCATGGCCTACAGGATCAACAAGAATCGAAAGGGCCATTACGCTTTCATCAAGACTGACGCGCCAGCACCGGCCGTGCACGAGATGGAACGCCTGATGCGCCTTCATGATGACGTCGTGCGGGTCCTGACCATCAAGGTCGACGAGCACGAAGAAGGCCCTTCGGTCCAGATGCGCAGGGCCGAAGAGCGTGAATCTCGCCGCGAGCGGCGGTAGTAGGAGAAAGTCTCATGGCAACGAAACCTTTTTTCCGCCGCCGCAAGGTCTGTCCCTTCTCCGGCGAGAACTCGCCAAGGATCGACTACAAGGACACCAAGCTCCTGCAGCGCTACATGTCGGAGCGAGGCAAGATCGTGCCATCGCGGATCACCGCCGTGTCATCTCGCAAGCAGCGCGAATTGGCCCGTGCAATCAAGCGCGCGCGATTCCTTGCGCTTCTTCCCTATGCAGTGAAGTGAGGACGGAAACCAATGCAAGTCATCCTTCTTGAACGCATCGCGAAGCTTGGCCAGATGGGCGACATAGTCTCCGTCAAGGACGGCTATGCACGCAACTTCCTGCTGCCGCAGAAAAAGGCGCTCTGGGCTTCCGAAGCCAACATCAAGCAGTTCGAGGAACAGAAGGTCCAGCTTGAAGCGCGGAACATCGAGACCCGCAAGGAAGCTGACGCGCTTGCCGGCAGGCTCGACGGCAAGCAATTCATCCTGATTCGACAAGCCTCCGACGGCGGCTCCCTCTACGGTTCGGTTTCGCCCCGTGATGCGGTTGAAGTCGTGGCGGAGGCCGGCTTTTCGCTCGACAAGCGCCAAGTGGCAATTGATGCGCCGATCAAGGAACTAGGCGTGCACAGCGTGGCCATCTCGCTTCATCCGGAAGTGGAGGTTCAGATCCAGTTGAACGTGGCCCGATCCGAGGGCGAAGCCGAACTCCAGGCCAAGGGCATCGACATCGCCGAGCGGGCGGCCCAGGACGAGGCTGAGGCCGAGCTCGAAATTTCTGAACTCTTTGACGAAATCGGCACCGCCGAACTCGACGAATTGCAGAATATGGGCGATCCCGAAGCCGAGGCAGAGCCGGAAGCGGCTGCTTCCGAGGCAACCGGGCCGGAGCCGGGTGCAACCGGCGACACCCCTGCGGACGATTCAGCGGGCAGCGAACAGGAAGCCGGCGCCGACGAGGGCAAGGCAGCCGGAAGCTGAGGATCCGTGCTGGGACGCTCGGGAACCGGCGACTGATCCGGAAGGCTTGATTCCGCCTTTCTGGTGCCGGGCGCCTGGATTTGCGTTCCGCGAGGGCCGATTGCATGGCGCGAGGCTTCAGCATAGCCTTCCGGCATGTGCGGACGGTTCGCCCTGACCCTGCCCCATGAGGCCATGGCCGACCTTTTCCGTGCTGCTCAGGCGAACGATCTTCCGGAAACCCCGAACTACAACGTCTGCCCGTCCGACAGCATACATGCAGTCACGTTGGAAGACGGAATCCGGCGCCTCAGGCCGCTGCGATGGGGCTTCCTTCCTCGTTGGTACAAGACGCCAACCGACGGGCCGCTGCTCATCAACGCCCGCGCGGAATCCATTGCGCAAAAACCGGCCTTCAGGGAAGCGTGCCGCAGTCGTCGATGCCTCGTTCCGGCAACCGGATTTTACGAATGGACACGTGATTCGAACAACAACCGCCTGCCATGGTACATCTACCCGAAGTCAAAGGGCGCGATGACATTCGCCGGCGTTTGGCAGGTTTGGGAACGAGGCGAATCGCCGATCGCCTCTTGTGCGATTGTCACGACATCCGCCAACAGGACGCTGTCCGGGATCCATCATCGCATGCCTGTCATTCTGGATGCGCAGGACTGGTCGCTCTGGCTTGGGGAGGCCGGGAAGGGCGCCGCGGAAGCAATGAAGCCTGCGCCAGATGACGCCCTCCAGTTCCACAGGGTGGACACCAAGGTGAACTCCAGCCGCGCCAGCGGGGCAGAACTCATCCAGCCTGCTCCGGCGACCCCTCCCTGAAGGAATGTCCTGCCGGGCAGGCCGGTGAACTTGCCAGCCCGTTCACCGTCCGCTGCCCGAACCCGGTGCGGTCAGGTCTTGCGAAGCCGGATGACGACATCCACCTTCGATATCTCGGCGCCATGCGGCGCTCCGGGCAGACGGCGGATTTCCAGTTCATCCGCCGGCGCGTCCGAGAGGCGTCCTTCATCTTCCCAGTAGAAATGCGGGTGGTCGTCGGTACGCGTGTCAAAGTAGCTCTTTGTGCCGTCGACCGTGATTTCCTGAAGCAGCCCGGCATCACAGAACGCCCGAAGCGTGTTGTAGACAGTTGCCAAAGACACTGCCTCACCGGCACTCCGCGCCGCTGAATGCAGGCTCTCGGCAGTGACGTGCCGATTCTGGCCGTCGCCAACAAGAAGTTCGGCCAGCACGGCCCGTTGCCGCGTCGGCCTGAGCCCCGCCTTGCCAAGCCACTCCGAACTGAGTTCGTGGAGCTTCATGCCCGTCGTTCCAGTTCTCGCTTCCCCCTGAACATAGTAGAAGATCCCGTCCCTGTTCAATCGGATTCAGGCATCGTGACGACTTTGCCCGCCGCCGCCCCCTCGCATGATCGGAGAATCAGAAACGAACAAGGAGGTGGCTGCGGATAAGTTGAGCGCGGATTCCTGTGGAAAGGGAAGTGGAAATCCCGGATCGGGATCACCGAAGAACCGCCGAATAGACTGAATCCCCGCTTGACTTGAAACATGGATGCTTGCGCCACAATCGTTGCCCCTGTTATTGGGCGGAACAAGTGATCGGCATCAATGTCAGGGGCAGTGCAAACGTGACGGACTATCCGACATCTTTCGATAAAGAGGGCCTTTTGGCCTGCGCACGGGGCGAGCTATTTGGCCCCGGAAACGCGCAGTTGCCTGCGCCTCCGATGCTCATGATGGACCGGATCAGCGAAATCAGCGGCGACGGCGGACCGCACGGCATGGGCCATGTCGTTGCCGAGTTCGACATCGGCCCCGATCTCTGGTTCTTCGACTGTCATTTCCCGGGCAACCCGATCATGCCGGGCTGCCTCGGCCTCGACGGTCTTTGGCAGTTGACGGGCTTCAACCTCGGATGGCGCGGATGGAAAGGCCGCGGATATGCGCTCGGCGTCGGCTCGGTCAAGCTCACCGGGATGGTGCGACCGGATCGCAAGCTGCTGAGGTACTTCGTTGACTTTACCAGGGCCGTGCAGACGCGTCGACTGACCATGGGAGTTGCCGATGGCCGGGTGGAAGCGGACGGCGAGACGATATATGAAACGAAGGACATGAAGGTTGCTCTTTCCGAGAGTTGACCAAGGGAGAAGCGCGCATGCGTCGAGTCGTGATTACTGGCCTCGGCATTGTCTGCCCGATCGGCAACGACTGCACCGAGGTTGCCGCCAGCCTGCGGGCTGGCCGGTCCGGGATCGCCTTTCAGCCGGACTATGCCGAGCATGGGTTCCGGAGCCAGGTCGCCGGCATACCGGACATCGTGCTTGCGGACGTGATCGACAAGCGCCAGTTGCGATTCATGGGGCCGACTGCCGCCTACGCCTATCTTGCCATGGAACAGGCAATCGCCGACAGCGGGCTTGAAGACGGCGACGTCTCCAACGAGCGCACGGGGCTAGTTGCCGGTTCGGGAGGCCCTTCGACATCCAACTTCTTCACCGCGCACCAGACCGTTGTCGAAAAGGGCGCGCCAAAGCGGATGGGCCCGTTCATGGTGACCCGCTGCATGTCTTCGACCGTATCCGCCTGCCTCGCAACGCCGTTCAAGATCAAGGGGCTGAACTACTCGATCACGTCCGCGTGCTCCACCACGCTCCACTGCATCGGCAACGGCACTGAGCAGATCCAGCTGGGCAAGCAGGACATCGTCTTCGCCGGTGGCGGCGAGGAGGTCGACTGGACGCTCTCGTGCCTGTTCGACGCCATGGGCGCTATGAGCTCGAAGTATAACGACGTGCCAACTGAAGCCGCCCGCGCCTTCGACGAATCCCGGGACGGTTTCGTCATTGGCGGCGGCGGCGGCATGATCGTTCTCGAGGAACTGGAGCACGCCAAGGCTCGCGGCGCCAGAATTTATGCCGAAGTGACAGGGTACGGTGCAACGTCCGACGGCTTTGACATGGTCGCGCCGAGTGGCGAAGGCGGTGAACGGTCAATGCGGATTGCAACCTCGACATTGGGCGATCGCAAGGTGGACTACATCAATGCCCACGGCACATCGACGCCCGTCGGGGACGTGATCGAGGTCGAAGCGATTCGGCGTGTGTTCGGAGAGGATCACGCCCCGATCTCGT
The DNA here is from genome assembly GCA_022819605.1 of Silicimonas sp. GTDB lineage: Bacteria > Pseudomonadota > Alphaproteobacteria > Rhodobacterales > Rhodobacteraceae > JAJEFO01. Next base: position 29,071 of record JAJEGW010000208.1, read on the forward strand.
CGACCAAGTCGATGACAGGGCACTCGCTCGGCGCCGCTGGCGTGCACGAAGCCATCTATTCCCTTCTGATGATGGAAGGTGGCTTCATTGCGCCGTCAATCAACGTCAAGACGCTTGATCCGGCGCTCCGGCCCGAAGAGATCGTCACCGAAACGACGGAAACCGAAATTGACACGATTCTCTCGAACAGCTTTGGCTTTGGCGGCACGAACGCCTCCGTGGCGCTGAGCAAGTTTCACGGGTGAGCGCCGTGCCCGGACTGATGCAGGGAAAGCGCGGCCTGGTCATGGGCGTTGCAAACGACCGGTCGATCGCCTGGGGCATCGCACGGGCGCTGGCAAACGAGGGCGCGGAGCTTGCGTTCTCCTACCAGGGAGAGGCCTTCGGCAGGCGGGTCGAGCCCCTCGCAGAAAGCGTCGGATCGGACATCTTGATCGATGTCGAGGTCACGGACGTGGCCTCGGTCGAGGCGTGCTTTCGGACGCTGCGGGAACGCTGGGAGCGGCTTGATTTCCTGATCCATGCCATTGCCTATTCCGACAAGGCCGAGCTTTCCGGGCGATTCGTCGACACGAGCCGAGAAAACTTCCTGAATTCGTTGAACATTTCCTGCTACTCCTTTATCGAGGTCGCCCGGCAGGCTGAAGTCCTGATGACGGGCGGAGGCACGCTTGTCACTCTGACATACATGGGCTCGAACCGTGTCCAGCCGAACTACAACGTGATGGGAGTCGCAAAAGCAGCCCTTGAGTCTGCAGTTCGCTACCTCGCGAACGATCTCGGACCCAAGGGCATACGAGTCAACGCGATCAGTCCCGGTCCGATGAAGACGCTGGCTGGCGCGGCGATCGGCGGCGCGCGAAAGACCTTCAAGACGATAGAGGCTAATGCGCCCCTACGTGCAAACGCAACGCTTGAAGCTGTTGGCGGCACGGCGGTCTACCTTTGCTCTGACCACGGCGCGTCCACGACCGGCGAGATCATCCGCGTCGACGGCGGCTATCACGTGCTTGGAATGTACCAGGCCGACAGTGCACAGGACATGTAGCGCGGAAGACCCTGAGCCGGACCGAGCCTTCAATGCGCCGGAATCGGCGTCGGTGACTCTGACCAATCAAACCCCGAACCGACCGAGAATCTGCACATCGGCAAATGGTCGGCCGGCTTCCTGATCACGACGAGCGACGGCAGCCACGAGAGACCCGTCGCCCAGCGGGCGTTTCCGCTGGACGACTTGCGACTGTGGAGACAGGACAGCCTGCCGGAAACCTCGGCTTGGTCCTCGACCTATGAACGACCGCCGATTTCCGAGGCGCCTTGCGCCACGATGTAGACCAGAATCGGCAGCACGATCATCTGCACGTCACTGCCGGATACGTTGGTGAAGTGGCCAATGAGCGCAATGATCAGGGCGATGATTGCGGCGACGCCTTTCTTCGACTTGAGCATGTCGGCGATTGGGGTGACGATCATGGCATTTTCCTTTCTGATTCAAGATTGACCCAGTCGGCGAACTGGCAACACTCGACAGAACGAACCTGCACTGAATCTAACGCCTAACGCCTCCTGTGTCTTCTTCTGCCACTCTGCGGATGCTCAAAACACACCAACTCATCCGCAAGAACTGGTATTGGGGCGCTACAGTTGCACAAGATGTAGACTCCGTCAAGTCCATAAGTGGCGGCATCAAGACACTGTTCGAAACCGTGCCAGACGTGACGCAGAGCGCCGAACCCGAAGGGGAAGGGCGCTGGCGCGCAGACGGGCGATACGTCGGAATCCATGTGGATTCCAAGACAGGCGGTCGCCCGAACTGCCCTGCTGAACCCGGTCATTTTTCGCATTTGCGACTAGGCAGCTGATCGAGATTCTGAACGAATGCCACCCTGGCGCGCTTGGCGGGAAGGTGCCTTATCTGGTATCGGAAACGAGTCTGGATAGGGTGTGCAAGGAATTTGCGTGGGAGGATGCGGTGTTCCAAAACCTCGAGGTCTTTGCCATCGCAATCGAAGGCACGGCTAAGTGCCCGTTCACGTCAGAGCACATGGTCCGCAATGTCGGAGTGCTTGGAGCCAATACCCGTTCGGCCGAGAATCATTGCTCCGTAGAGATCACCGAAGACGCATGACGCCATCGCGCCCCTTGCCCAGGTTGATGGTCGCGCCGAACGGTGCGCGACGGGGCAAGGCAGACCATAAGGCATTGCCGATCACGCTGGAGGAAATCGTCGCGACGGCCGTGGCGTGCCAAAAAGCTGGGGCGGACGGCCTGCACCTGCATGTGCGCGACAAGGAAGGAAAGCACAGTCTTGACACGGGGCTGTACCGGGAGGCGATGACCGCCCTCGAACACGCTGCGCCCGACCTGTTCCTTCAGGTGACGAGTGAGGCGGCAGGTCGATACAGCGCCGACGCACAGCAAGCAATGATCCGCGAGTTGCGGCCACCCTCGGCATCCGTCGCCCTTCGCGAGATGCTCTGTGCCAGCACCGAAGTTGACAGCGCGCGGGCATTCTACGCTTGGGCCCAGGACAATGGGGTCGACGTGCAACACATTGTGTACACGGCGGAGGAGTTGCGCTGGCTGCTGGAATGCATCGACCAAGAGGTGGTTCCGGGCACGCATCACCAGTTGCAACTCGTGCTCGGATCGTACGCAGGATCAGTGCTTCCTCGCCCATGCGATCTTGAAGCCTATCTGGCACCGCTGAACGCACGAAGTGCCGATCTGACATTCGACTGGATGGTTTGCGCCTTCGGTTCGACTGAAACGGCCTGCCTGGCGCATGCTGCAGCCCTTGGTGGCAAGGTGCGTGTCGGGTTCGAGAACTCGCTCTGGAATGCAGACGGAACCTTGGCGCGTGACAATGCCGCACGCGTGGCGGAGGTTTGTGCCGTGCTTGACGAAACTGCGTCAGTCCACAAGGCGGGTCAGACCTTGTCCCCCGGCGACAGATGAGGAACGGTCTTGCCCGCATCCGTGAATGGCCGTGTGACCTCAGCTGCGGCATGGAACCACAGTATCTTCAGATGACCTCCACGGATGTTCACAATGCGACGGGACGAACAGGCCGGAATGAAGCGGGTGACCATGGGTTCCGGTTCGGACTGAACTACGGCGCCTTCGACCAAGACCCGGCCTTCGAGGATCGTGACTTGTTTGCCGCAGTTGTGGCGGTGCATGGGTGGCGCGGAGCCGGCTGGAATCGCGATCGCGACCGTCGCGAACGGCGGAGCATCCACGCGCTCGCCTCCAACCATCAGTCTGGTCTCGACACCATCGTCCTGTGCAAAGTGCAGGATCGACGCATAAGGAACGATAGCTGTTTCGGAAGTGGAGATGTTCGTGCGTGGAAATCTCGTGCACGAGACTGCAGTGACATGGCGGTTAGTCGAGCCATGCATGGAACCCCCAAAGGCAGCGAAACAACCGGAAGCGGGATCAGGTGCCAGGTGAGATCTTGAACATCATCGCCCCGGTCCTCGCAATTGCCGGGATTGGGTTTCTCCTGGAAATTCGCGGCATCGGTTTCCATTCCGAAACGCTGACCCGGCTTTCTATGCTGATCGGAACGCCGTCATTGGTGTTCTCGTCCTTGACAAGCACTGCCCTGCCCGATGATTCGCTTGGCCGCATCTTGGCGATCAGTTCAGCTGCGTTTCTTGTGGCCGGTGCGCTGGCCATGGCTGCGCTTCTTGTCCTGCGCCTGAATTGGCGAACATTTCTGTCGCCCCTGTCGATTCCCAATGCTGGAAACGCCGGGCTGCCAATCGTCTTTTTCGCCTTTGCCGAACCGGGACTGGCGATCGGTGCGGCATTCTACTTCGTCGCCACGCTGGTACAGTACACGGTTGTCCCCGCCGTCGTAACCGGCGATCCAGGCATTCAGAAACTGCTGGGCCTTCCGTTGGTCTGGGCAGTTGTGGCGGTGCTCCTGTTCCGAATCACCGATCTGCCGGTCCCGGCTGTCGTCGCCGACGTGACCGCGCTTCTGGGTGGAATCATGATCCCGGTGATGCTGATCTTGCTCGGGAGTGCGCTGGCGCGGCTGAAGGTCGACGATATTGGAACGTCTACATTGCTTGCAGGCGTAAGGCTTGCGGTCGGGATAGCTACCGGTCTGATGTTGATCACAGTCTTCAACCTCGAAGGCGTGGAGGCGGGCGCGATCTTTCTGCTGTCCGCCATGCCCTCTGCGCTGATCACCTACGTGATCGCCGAACACTATGGCCGCGACCCGGAGCGTGTGGCTGGGCTTGTTGTCAGCTCCACCGTTCTGAATTTCGCGTGCTTGCCGCTATTGATCATCGCTGCGATCCGAATTGCCGGATTGTAAGTTCGGGCATTCGCTATCCGCGATGCGGCGAATACAACGGCGGAATCGCCGAGATCACAGTGCCCGCCTGTTCGGCGCTCTCAACCACTTCGAGACGGCGATTGGCCATCGGCGTGTTCCCGTGCCCGTGGCATGACGCCTTCTCGCGAATCGGATTGAAGTACTTTTCGGGTCGAGCGAACCGGTCACGCGGCGCTAAGTCGCGCGCGACCGCCATCGGCCTTTTTGCGTACATCACGTCGGGCCGTGCCGCGGAAGGCAACGCATGTTGCAAGGTGTCGGTTCATCTTGTTCTGCCATGGCTGATGCTGAACCAGATTCAGCGTTCCTCTTGCCAAATCACGACCTGGCCCAATGGTCTGCCCCGCCGCCTCCTTGACCAGTCTGCGCATTGCGCCGGTCGCCTTGCCCATGCCATCGTTACCGGCCCGCCCGTGCCAGAGCCTTAAGGTCCTCGACATCCGCCTTGAGGCGGGCCATCTGTTCGGCACTCAGCGGCACGAGCGGCGGTGCCATGCGAATCCAACTGTCGTCACCGCTGCGCCAGGCTTCCAGCTGTTTCATGGCCGCCATCAACGGATACTTCGATGCCACCGCGCGGGCTGCCTTCACCAACGCGAACGCATCGCTGTCAGGTCCTTCAGCCGCGGCCATCGCGGCACGCGAGTAGGCCCCGAACGCGTTCGTCGATCCCGAGATGATGCCGGCGCAACCACCGGCCAGCCCATCGAACAGGAATGCCTCGCTTGAAGGGTAGACGTCAAATCCCGCATCCACCCCGCCAGTGGCATCTGCGAATGCGAGCGATTGCGACAGATCTCCACTTGAGTCCTTAAGGCCCGCAATCAATGGTCCAAAGGTTTGCTTCAGTCGAACAACGACATCGACCGGAATCGGCGTCATCGACATCTGCGGAAAGTGGTAGAGATAGACCCGTAGCCGGTCATCGCCGACCTTCTCGACAAGCCGTGAGAAATAGGCGTAGAGGCCCTCGTCGCTGGGATCCTTGTAGTAGAACGGCGGCAGGGCAAGCACATTCACGAACCCGGCGGACATCGCCGCAGAGGTCAGATCGACAGCATCCTGCGTCGCACAGGATCCGGTTCCAAATATCACTCGGCTCGGATCGAACCCAGCGTCGGCGAAGGCAGCGGGAAGCGTCATGCGCTCGCGATGTGAGATCGAGTTTCCCTCGCCCGTCGTTCCGGTCGGTGCCACGCCATCACAACCTCCCGCGGTGATCAGGTGCTGGCAATAGGCGACGAGCTTTTGGACATGGAGTGTGCCGTCCTCTCGAAACGGTGAAACAGCGGCCGCATAAATCCCTCGTTTGGCCTTTGACATGTCCCTATGCTCCCTCCTGCAACTGCAAAGCCGGAATTGCCGTCGCGCATGGAAAAACGCGAATGGCAACTCCCGCATCGGGACATTGTGCGTGCAAACCTTCGTCGCGTCGACGCGCCTTTCGGTCATGAACGCACTCGCCCGATGGTCGGCTAGCCTGCCCTCGCCCCGAATGCCGTACAGGCAGACGTTGTTGACGGCAAGATGGCCAAGGCAGGATTCGACGGGCTAATTCGGAGATGCCGCAAGTCCGACCTTGCCGCATCGAGGCGCCATGCGCACGGACGAGAAGCGTAGGCGTCAGCCAGTCGACAACCCGTGAAATCAAGGCTTGCGGCGGCCTGACGGTCAGTTAAGTCAATCATATATTTCCCTTCTGAAGGACGACTTGCACATGATCGACCTCTACACCTGGACTACTCCGAACGGCCGCAAGGTCTCGATCATGCTCGAAGAGCTTGGCATCGACTACACCGTGCACGCCATCGACATCTCGAAGGGCGAGCAATTCGCGCCCGAATTCCTGAGAGTCGCCCCCAACAACCGCATTCCGGCCATCGTCGATCACGACACCGGCGTCCAGATGATGGAGTCAGGAGCTATCATGCTCTATCTCGCCGAAAAATTCGGTCGATTCTTGCCAAAGGGCGGCGAGCGCTGGCCGGCAATCGAATGGCTCATGTGGCAGATGGGCGGTGTCGGCCCGATGTTCGGACAGGTCCACCACTTCGTAAGGTTCAATGCAGGCAAGTCCGCCTATGCGGAAGAGCGCTACTCGAAGGAGACAAGGCGCCTTTACGGCGTTCTTGACAAGCGGCTCGAAGGGCGCGACTACATCGCGGGCGCAGGTCGCGGCGAGTATTCGATCACCGACATGGCCACCTGGCCGTGGGTCTCTCGCTATGACTGGCAGGAAATCGATCTGCAAGAATTTCCCAACGTTCGTGACTGGTACGTCCGCATTGCCGAACGGCCGGCAGTGCAGCGCGGCTACCAGATACCAAAGTACGTGAGCGACGTTCCCCGGCCCTGAACCGCAAGTATGTGTTCAACGCGGGCAATGCTCGCGGCTTCATCTCGGGCTGCCGCTTCGCTGATCACATCCCATCGAAGACCTGAAACGGTCGTTCAAGGATCTACAACCTGCATGAGGATGTCGGCATGGCCGTGGTCTTGTCGGAAGAACTTGGCAGCTCAATGCGGACCGGCCACCAGACCTTGGCCAGAATCCAGGCAGCAATGGATGCAGGCGCGGAGGACAAGGATTTTACGTGCATCCACCCCGAGATGGACAACTCGGCAGAATAACTGCGCCGAAAGCGCTCGTTCCAGGCGCTCCGATCCGGCGCTCCGGACAGTCGGTGGATGGTCTGCAATGTTCCGTTCATACCATCGCCTTGGCCCGACTTTGTGCACCTTTCCGAAACGCATGGCGACAACGCGCATTTGGTCGCGAGGCTATTGGCCGCAGCGTCTCAATCTTGTCCGGCTCCAGGAGCACGGAACATGGGGTGACGCCCGCTTGGGGCTGGGCTAAAGAGCGCTTCGAACCGAAGGAGCCATCCGATGGGCCGCATCCTTATAACCAGCGCCATTCCCTACATCAACGGGATCAAGCATCTTGGCAATCTCGTGGGATCCCAGTTGCCCGCAGACCTGTATGCCCGCTACATGCGCGCCCGGGGGCACGAAGTCCTCTTTCTCTGTGCCACCGACGAGCATGGCACTCCTGCGGAACTCGCGGCGGACAGGGCCGGCAAGCCCGTCGCCGAGTATTGCGCGGAAATGTGGGCCGTCCAGAAGGACCTTGTGGACGGATTCGCCCTCTCGTTCGACAAGTACGGCAGGTCGTCGAGCACGCAAAACCACAGGCTGACGCAGCATCTCGCGGGAAAGCTCGCCGAGGCCGGACTGATCGAGGAAGTCACCGAAGATCAACTCTACTCCAAAACGGACGATCGCTTCCTGCCCGACCGGTATGTCGAAGGCACCTGCCCAGAATGCGGATATGAACGCGCGCGCGGGGACCAGTGCGAAAACTGCACCAAGCAGCTCGACCCGATCGACCTCATCCAGCCTCGTTCCGCGATTTCCGGCTCGACCGACCTCGAGATGCGGGAGACCAAGCACCTCTACCTCAAGCAGCGCAATCTGCGACAACAGCTTTCTGACTGGATCGACAGCAAGACCGACTGGCCGATCTTGACCACCTCGATCGCCCGGAAGTGGCTGGATGACGGCGACGGTCTGCAGGATCGGGGCATCACCCGCGATCTCGACTGGGGCGTTCCAGTAATGCGTGGCGACGAACCCTGGCCCGGCATGGAAGGCAAGGTCTTCTATGTCTGGTTCGATGCGCCGATCGAGTATATTGCGTGCGCGAAGGAGTGGACGGACGGGCGCGGAGCCGAGGATGCGGAATGGGAGCGATGGTGGCGAACCGACAAGGGCGCGGACGACGTCCGCTATGTCCAGTTCATGGGCAAGGACAACGTGCCGTTCCACACGCTCAGCTTTCCCGCGACGATCATTGGATCGGGCGAACCTTGGAAGCTCGTGGATTACATCAAGTCGTTCAACTACCTGAACTACGATGGCGGTCAGTTCTCGACCTCCCTCGGCCGCGGGGTCTTCATGGATCAGGCGCTTGAAATCCTTCCGGCCGACTACTGGCGCTGGTGGCTCCTGAGCCATGCCCCCGAAAACTCGGACAGCGAATTCACTTGGGACAACTTCCAGGCGAGCGTGAACAAGGATCTGGCCGACGTTCTCGGCAACTTCGTGAGCAGGGTGACAAAGTTCTGCAGGTCGCGCTTTGACGGCACCGTGCCGTCAGGGGGAACGTTCGGGGCAGACGAAGAGGCGCTGATCGCGCGTCTCGCAAGCGGCCTCAAGGCCTACGAGACCCATATGGGAGCAATCGAGATCCGGAAGTCCGCCGCTGAACTGCGTGCTCTCTGGGCGGCCGGCAACGAGTATCTGCAGGCTGCCGCCCCATGGACGGCCTACGGCGAAGATCCGGATCGTGCGGCGGTCTCCGTTCGCCTCGCGATCAACCTGATCCGCTTCTATGCCGTGATCTCCGCCCCGTTCATTCCGGACGCGTCGGCCCGAATGCTTGATGCGATGAACACATCCGACACTGCATGGCCATCAGACATGGGCGACGCGCTTTCGGTGCTGCAGCCGGGACACGCCATTGACGTTCCGGACATGCTCTTCCGAAAGATCACGGACGACGAGCGAGAAACGTGGCGGGTGCAATTTGCCGGAACGCGGGACTGAACTGCCCGAAATGTCCGTTCCAGTCCAAGACGCGGCAACCGTCATCCTCGTCAGGGATCCCCAAGACGCGCCCCGAATCCTGATGGGACAACGGGGAAGGGCCGCAGCCTTCATGCCCGAGAAGTTCGTCTTTCCGGGAGGCGCCGTCGACGAGACCGACGAAGCGGTGCCGTGCCCCACACTTGACCCGGTCTGCAGGAAGAGGTTGCTGGCCGAAACGACAACGACGGATCCCGACCGGTTCGCCGCCGCCGCGATTCGCGAACTCTGGGAGGAAACCGGCCAGTGCCTGGGACGCACGGGAAACTGGCCGAACCCGCCCGTGCCATGGCGCGACTTCGCCGAGCGAGGCCTTCTGCCTGATGCCAGCCCCCTGAGCTTCTTCTTTCGCGCCCTTACGCCACCCGGACATTCGCGCCGCTACGATGCACGATTTTTCCTGGCCGATGCAGCCGCGCTTCGGTTCGACGCTGACGATTTTTCCCGGGCCGAATCCGAACTCAGTCACATTCAGTGGGTGCCGGTCGATCGGGCGCGCGAACTCGACCTGCCCTTTATCACGCAGCTCGTCCTGACGGAGCTCCAACGCCACCTTCCACGCACCGACGCCCCGGACCACGTGCCCTACCTGTGCAACGATGAGGCGGGAAGCCGGGTAATCTGGCTCTAGACCAAGAATGCGATCGCAAGAATCGAGGTCGCCAGAACGCTGATTCCGAGCAATTCGCGCGGCCTGAGCGTTTCGCGGAACCAGAGAGCACCAATCAGGATCGAAAAGATCAGTTCGATCTGCCCCACCGCGAAGACGTAGGCGGCGTTCATCAGGGAGAAGGCGGCGAACCAGCTCCAGCTTCCAACCAGGGAGAAGACACTGACGATCGACGTTTGACGCCATGCCGAAAGAGTAGCGACGATCTGGCCCGGTTCCTTCAGCCAAAGCCAGACTCCCAGCGCCAGTGTCTGCCAGAGCACGACGACGGCCAAGGTCACGCCACCGGTCAGAACCGGGTCTCCGGACGAAAGCGCCAGCGTTGCGCCCCGATAGGTTACGGCTGAGAGCGCGAACAGGATGCCTGACAGGATCCCGATTCCCGCCGCCTTGTTGAAGATGCTGCCGCCTTCGGGCGGATCGGACAGGAGCAGCACACCGACAAATCCGAATGCAATGGCGGCAGCCCCCGGACCCGAAATAAAGTCGCCCAAGATGACGAAACCGGCGAGAGCGGTCAGCATGACTTCGGTTTTCTTGAACGTGATGCCTACCGCGAATGCCCGCATCGAGAACAGGCTGACGGTGCAGACCGTGGCCAGGATCTGGAACGCCCCTCCCAGGATCGCAAAAGTCAGGAACGTGGGCGTGAGCACCGGAAATTCGGCTCCGGTTGCAGCACCATATGCGAATGCCAGCGCAACCGCGAGGGGCCATGACCAGAGAAACCTCGCCCATGTCGCTGCTGCGGGGCTGAGCGCCGCGCCGACAAGGACCTTCTGGACCGCAAAGCGCATGGTCTGGGCTGCCGCCGCAAGCACCGAAAAGAGGACCCAAGGCTCCATGCCCCGGCGCTCTGCCTGTCATGGCACCAAAAGACAAGACCGCTCAGCCACCCGTTGTTTTCGCGTCTTCGTGCGAGCGCCATTGCCACAGGGGCTGGGCGTCAGCGCCCGAAGCGTCCCTTTTTACTTCGGCACAAATGGGTAGTCTTATTCCGGCAGTGACAAAGCTGTCTCCGCAGGAAAGGGAGAACACCGGGCTGATGGCACCGTGCCACGCGCTGCGCCGGGAGATCAACGGCCGCATCCGCGAGCGTCTCGCCCGCGACGGCGTCATTCATGGCTCCGCCTTCAAGGGCGAGCGTCTCGTCTCCCACGGCCATACCAGTGCCGAGAAGGCGGTCGCGGCGAACTATTCTCACGGCGACGTCGTCGCCTTCCACCGGGCCTACAGAAGCCTTGGCGTCGCGAAGGGCGACGAGCGCCGTGTCGCCGATTTCGATCACCGGATGGGCATCGTGATGCTGGAAGGTCCGGAGGGACGGCCCGTTTCCTGGCGACCGCGCCTGGTCGGCGCGAAGCGTGGCGCGGTGGAGGTCTACCGGACGGAGGGCATGGATCTCCGCGCAGGCGACCGTGTCCGCTGGATGCGCAACGATGCCGGACTGGGCCTGGTGAACGGCGACACGGCGGAAGTCCTGCGGGTCCGGGGCGACAGCGTCGCCTTCCGGCTCGGCGACGGACAGACGCTGGAGCTCGGCAGGGACGGTCCGCAGATGCGCCATCTCGACCATGCTTGGGCCGCGACGGTGCACGCGTTCCAGGGGCGCGCCGTCGACAACTTGATCGCGGTGATGGAGGCGAGGCACCCGAAGCTGTCGACTCAGAAGAGCTTCCACGTTGAGATCAGCCGCGCGCGCCACGGTCCCGAGCTGGTCACCGACGACGCCAGGGCTCTGCGCGAGCCTCTGGAAGCCGCTACCGGCGAGCGGGTCTCCGCGCTCGAAGGGATCGGCGCGGCGGAGAGGGTGCTTTCCGAGGGAAAGGCTCAGCGCGGCGAGAAGGAACGCGGGCGCGGGCCGAAGGCCATGCCGGATCGGCCCGCCGGAACGCAAGACAATACGGTTGCGGACAAGTCCCGCGAACCGGAGCGGGAGCAGGCGCAGGAGCCGGAACGCGCCGCAGGGCTGGAAAAGTCGCGAGGATCGCGCGGCTTCGAGATGGAGATGTGATCGATGGTCGATCCGGAATCCGTGGACGGCAAGCACGGCGGCCGGGTTCCGGTCGGCGTAACAGGTGTGGCGCCCGTGCTCGGAGACGCACGTTCCAACCGCTGACCGTGCAGGCGGAAGCCGCATGCCTTCCGTGCGAACGATGCACCGCTCGACTGCGGACCGCTGGCCGTCGGGGACATGCCTGTCGGGCTTCCAGCAACTGGATTTCTTCTCACTTTCGTATTGCGTCGCTTGACGCTTGACGTGCCTCTTCGATAGTTTCCGTCATGAAGATTCGGAACGTGACTCACAGGGGGCTGCGCCGGCTCATCGAGGAGGACAGCGCAGCGGGGCTTCCGCCCGCGACCGTGCCGAAACTGCGGCGCATGCTGTCCTTCCTCCAGGACATGGAGCGCGAGGACGAACTGCAGACGGTTCCGGGGTGGAACGCGCACCGGCTGACCGGCGACCGCAAGGGCGTCTGGAGCCTGACGGTGACGAGGAACTGGCGGCTCACCTTCCGGATCGACCGCGACGAAGGAGAAGTCTTCGACCTCGACTACGAGGACTATCACTAGGAGACCGCGATGGGCACGACACAGGGCTTGCGGATGAAGAACCCGGCCCACCCGGGCGGGTTCGTGAAGAGCGAGATCGTCGAGGCGACGGGCATGTCGGTGACCGCTGCCGCGTCGGCGCTGGGAGTCACGCGCCCGGCGCTGTCCGCACTGCTCAACGAGCGGTCGAGCCTCTCGCCCGAGATGGCGCTCAGGATCGAGAAGGTGTTCGGCGTGTCGATGGACACGCTGCTGCGCATGCAGACCAGTTACGACATCGCCCGGACCCGTGAGCGCGAGGACGAGATCGACCTCGTTCCGGTCGAGACGCGGGTCGCCTGAGCGTCGCGGCAAAAGATGACGCTGCGGGCGGACGAACGAAGGGCTGAAAGAGTGTGACGGGAATCGACGGCGGTGCCTTCGACCGGATAGGCGAACTGGTCGAAGGCTAGGTTCTTTCGATCGTTCCGGACCTTTGTCGAGGGTCCGTCAATTCGGAAGCCGCTGCCTCCGAGATTTGCGAGGGGACTGCCGCACAGGTACCCGTGTATCATGTCCGTCTCCCTGTTCGATCTGAGCGTTCCGACATTCCTGCAGACCGTGCGTGCAATCGGCGGGTGTCTTGACAAGGCGATTGCGCATTGCTCCGAGATCGGTGCAGACCCTGACGATTTCGTGACCGCGCGTCTCGTCGAAGGCATGGCACCCTTCCATTTCCAGATCGAATGCGTGGCACACCATTCGATTTGGGCGCTGGAAACGGTGAAGAGAGGTGTCTTCTCCGCACCTGCGCTGACAGGGGAGATGCCGTTCTCCGACCTGCGCGCCATGGTCGCGGAGACTGAAGCGTCCCTGCGGGCGCTCGGACCGGACCAGGTAAACGAATGGTCTGGGAAGGACCTCGACCTTCAGATCGGTCCGCGCAGGCTTTCATTTACGTCAGAGACGTTCCTGCTCTCATTGCCTTGCCCAACTTCTTTTTCCATGCGGTCACCGCCTACGACATTCTTCGGACGCGAGGCGTGCCGCTCGGCAAGCGCGATTTTGAAGGCCGACTGATTGTCAGGTCGCATTAGCGGGGCTGCTTCCCTCTATCGTTCTCGACGAGCTCATGCTCATGAGCGCAAATGGTAGGTACACGGTGAGCACCTGCAACGCTTCGTGACGGACTTTGGCGGACGCCACAACGTCTGGGACTTGCACACGCTGCACCAGATGGAACACATCATAGCCAGAATGATCGGCAGGTGGCTTACCTACCGCACTCGGAATGCCAACAATGGCCTGCCTCTCTGCGCAGCGCGCGTTCCAGTGCTGCGACAGGGCCTCGCCGCCTGAAATCGACTCCGGATCCAACGTCACGGACAACGCGTCCATCCAGGTAGCGGGCGCGCAGGAGCCGCTCCTGCGTGTCAAGGGTGGAGAACTGCCTGGTGCTGGAAACCCGGGCATAGAGGACCGTGTCGGGCTCGACGGGAACCCAGACCCTGAAAAGCCCTCCGGGGGTCCGCTCATGTCGTTGATAACGCCCTCCCTCGATCCAGCGCCGTATGGTTTGCGTCGTGACTGTCTCGCGCCGCGCCAGACGTGTCGTCGTCATCAACGTGACGGAGCCCGCGCGACGTTCCCGGATTGTTCAATCTCGAATGTTGCGTTGGTTGTTTGTTCGTGCGGCAGCCTGCCCTCACGGGCAAATGCGTCCGGTTGCGCCAGTCGGGAACGAGAAAATGCGCCGTCTCAACGCCCAGGTCATGGCTGAATGCGCATCGGTACTTTGCATCGCGGACGGCTGGATGCGGGAAACGCTTGTCCGGCGAGTGAGACATCTTCGGCAGTGTTTCCAAACCGGTTCATTGTTGATTCCAGGGTTGAGAACATAAATGGAACATTCTATTGTTCTCCTCATGCCCGATGCTGCCCACCTCCTGGTCCGGAAAAGCCACCGACGCCACGTCGCGTCCGAAGTGACATTCCTTCGCGGCCTGTCCCTGAACCGTGGCCGCGTGCACGAGTTCTGCGGGATTGCCAGGCGTCGACTGGCGCTGATGGCTGCAGGCGCGATGCAGGGGCCGGTCTTCTGGATTCACCCTGCGTGGATGCCCGTGAATCTGAACCCCGACGGAATGCTGCATCTCGCCGACCCCTCGCGATTCATCTTCATCCGGCCGAAGCGGTCCGAAGACCTGCTCTGGACAATGGAGGAAACGCTGCGTGCGGGAATTGTGCCCCTGGTCGTGGCCGACCTGCCGGAGCCACCCGGTCTCATTCCCGTCAGGCGGCTGCAACTGGCGACCGAGACCGGAGCCGCAGAGGGAAGCTGTACGCCCCTTGGACTGATCCTGACTCCGGGAACCGGGGGTGCGCCCGGCGTCGAAACCCGGTGGAGCATGACGCCCGCTCATGGAACAGGAAAGCAGGAAACCTGGCAGCTTGACCGACTCCGCGCAAGGACGGAACCGGTGAAGCGCTGGCACCTCAGTGGCGGAAAGGCCGGGCCGAGAATCGATCTGGCCAGGGCCTGAGGCAGATCACTCGGCAGCCGCCTTGTCGTTTTCAACCAGTGCATTCCAGCCGGCAGTGAACCCGCTCAGCGACATCTCAAGATCAACCATCCTGTCAGGCACCGCCGCAGGAACAATCGTCACTGTCGCAGCCGCCCCTCGCCGAAACCCGTCAATCTCGTCATCGGTCAGCCCAAGCTGCACGAAACATCCTATCGAGCGGCAGAAAAGAAACCGATAGATGCGGGCCTCGCCGCCATCCACCGCGAGACGGAGATTTGCCGTGAGCAAGGTCTCGAGCGGCGTCACGATGGTCGCTCCAGCCACGACCTGAGGATCGTCGGGGACGACAAACAAGGTGATCTCCGCCACCGAATTCCCGTCTTGATCGCGAAGGAGCTGGTAGAGTTCGCATGGATCCTGCCTGTCCGCGACCCTGATGCAGATAAGCTGCCAATCGCCGAACCTGTCCTTGACGTAGACATCGGCCTCTCCCTTCGGCATCCCGAGAGACAATTCGGCATTCGCAGCGTCCTCTCCGGCCGTCGAGGACTGGGCGACTGCCTCGAAGGACAGCACCGTGAAGGCCAGCGCCAACGCAAGTTTTCTGATCATAAGGTTCATTCCGCGCTCACATACTACCGGGTTGCCATGCATCGGTGTCCTGTAACTGTAGTTGACACGGAAAAACAAGCGACAACATCATGGAAGCAAGCGGCGCGAATAACACCGAGGCGCAGGTGCTGCCCGGGAACGTCAATCCAACCACCGCCGCACACTACGAAAACCATCCCTGCAAGCCTTGCAGCCAAACCGCGCAGCCGGTGCAGGTGCCAGTCACGAGGGACACGAGCGAATTGACGCTGGCGACGGCTGATCAATGACATACGGCGGAGAATCCCGCGCGCGACATTTCGTTCGCTTCATGTTGTTTGCATCATGTCTCCGCATTCATCCCCATCAGCAGGAAATGGCGACGCGACGCCGTCAATTCTGAGATCGACGCGGCTTGTTCCAACGGTCAGGCTGTCTTGTCTGTCTGGTGGCGGAAGCGTACAGCGATGCTGGGTTTCTGACGGAGGCAACCATGACGGAGCGCGGCTTCCGCGTCCGCGGCCTTGGCGAGATCGCCATTCGCTGCGATGATCTCGAGCAAATGACATCCTTCTACAACGATGCGCTCGGACTGGAGCAGATGGAAGGCAATGTCGCCGACGGCATCGTGTTCTTTCGCATCGCGGACGGCTTTGGCGGGCACACGCAGGTTCTGGCGCTCTTCAACAAGCAATATGTTTCACGTCCCGGGCTGCACCCGACCGGAATTGAGGCGCCAATGACGGGCGCGTCCTCCTCGCTCCATCACCTGGCATTCAGCCTGCCCTTCGGAGAACAGGAAGCCGTGATGAGTTGGTACGAGGCAAATGAGCTGCCCTATCGGGTCGAGACCTTTGGCTGGGTCGGCTGGCGCGGAGTGTTCACCGAGGACCCCGAAGGCAACACTGTCGAACTCGTGGCCTATGATGATTCGATCAAGGTCGCATCAGAGCTCGATTCACGCTGAAAGCAGTATCGACTTCCGCAAAGGGCTTGGCTTGCAGAAAGGAGAAAGAGACCCATTGGGTCCCTTTCAAATTTCCTCCCTGCCGGATTGACCGGTCTTGATTCTTCGGGGACTTATGCAGAGATTCCGGGAGCGTCAACCAAAATCCGTCTGCAATTCTGCACTTTCCGCGAACGGGAGAATTCCTGTTTCGTCGGGACAAAGGCGCGTCAGCCTGCCAAGACGAATCGGAACACAAATCGGCGACGCATCCTCTGGCGAGCCCCGGTCAAATATGCGATCACTCCGGAAACCTGCACCGGGAAAAGACATGGCATTCGGCAAGGGACATCATCTCAGCCTGATCGACGGCTCCGCATTCGTCTTCCGTGCCTTTCATGCGCTTCCACCGCTCACGAGAAGGTCCGACGGCCTGCCCGTCGGGGCGGTTTCGGGCTTTGTCAACATGCTCTGGAAGATGCTGGAGGACAACAAGGGTCCGGATGCCCCGACCCATATGGCCGTCGTCTTTGACAAGGGCTCGCATACGTTCAGAAACGACCTCTACAAACTGTACAAGGCGAACCGAGAGGAAACGCCCGAGGACCTGCGACCCCAGATCCCGCTGACGCGCGATGCCACCCGGGCCTTCAACATCGCCTGCCTCGAAGAAGAGGGCTACGAGGCGGACGACATCATTGCCACGCTCGCACGAACGGCCCGCGAAGCCGGCGGACGTGTCACGATCGTGTCTTCCGACAAGGATCTCATGCAACTCGTCGGAGACGGCGTGGAAATGCATGACGCCATGAAGAACGTCAGGATCGACGCCGAGGGCGTCGAGGAAAGGTTCGGCGTCGGTCCGGACAAGGTAATCGATGTTCAATCACTGGCCGGCGACAGCGTTGACAACGTTCCTGGCGCACCCGGAATCGGCGTCAAGACGGCCGCACTCCTGATCAATGAATTCGGCGACCTCGACACCCTTCTCTCAAGGGCGGACGAGATCAAGCAGGAGAAGCGCCGACAGACTCTTATCGAGAACAAGGACCAGATCCTCCTGTCGCGGCAGCTGGTGACGCTGGTTCAGGACATGGACCTGCCCTGTTCCTTGGAATCCCTGGAGGTCAAGGAACCCGCGGCCGATGACCTTCTGGCCTTCCTGACATCAATGGAATTCCGAACCATTACCGGACGGGTGGCCAAGGCGCTTGGAAGAGACGTTCCTGCTGCGCAGGAGACCGCTGCGCAGCAACAGGAGGGCAAGGCACCCGAAACGCCGTCCATTGATCACGACAGCTATGTGCGGATCAGCGACGCTGCGGCGCTCGAGGCCTGGGGCGCCGATGCACGGGCCGTGGGCCGTATCGCCATCGACACCGAAACAACCGGTCTCGACGAAATGAGGGCCGCACTGGTGGGAATCTCGCTTGCGGTCTGGCCGGGCAAGGCATGCTACGTGCCGCTGATCCACAAGACATCGGCCGGGGAAGACCTCTTCGAGACCGGCGAGCTTGCCGAAGGCCAGATGAAGGCGGAAGACGCGCTCGCGATCCTGAAGCCTATTCTTGAAGACCCAGCCATTCTCAAGATCGGGCAAAACCTGAAATACGACGCGAAGATCCTTGCGCGCCATGGAGTGCGGATTACCCCATTCGACGACACGCTCCTGATGTCCTATGCCATGAATGCCGGCCTTCACGGTCACGGCATGGACACGCTCTCCGAGCGCTACCTCAGCCACCGACCGATCGAGATCAAGTCGCTGCTGGGCACCGGCAAGAGTCAGATCACCTTTGACAAGGTCCCGATCGAAGAAGCGGTCAAGTATGCATCCGAGGACGCCGACATAACGCTCAGGCTCTGGCAGCAGTTCAAGCCCGAACTGCACAGGAAGAAAGTGACGACGGTCTACGAGACACTGGAGCGCCCTCTTGTACCGGTCCTGGCACAAATGGAGATGCACGGCATCAAGGTGGATGCCGGCACGCTTGCACGCATGTCGAACACCTTCGCGCAGAAGATGGCTGAGCTGGAGGACGCGATTCATGCGCTTGCGGGCACGAAGTTCAATGTCGGCAGCCCCAGCCAGGTAGGCGACATCCTCTTTGACAGGATGGGCATTGCCGGGGGCAAGAAGGGAAAGACCGGAAAATACGCCACGCCCGCCGACGTGCTTGAAGACCTGGCTATGGAACACGAACTTCCGGGCCGGGTGCTGGACTGGCGGCAGCTCCAGAAACTCAAGTCGACATATACCGACTCGTTGCAGGACCATGTCAATCCGGCCACCGGCCGCGTTCACACGTCCTACTCCATCGCGGGTGCAAACACGGGACGCCTAGCTTCGACCGATCCCAATCTTCAGAACATCCCTGTGCGCACCGAGGAGGGCCGCCGGATCCGCGAAGCGTTCGTCGCCGAGGACGGACAAAGCCTTGTCAGTCTCGACTACTCGCAGATCGAACTGCGCATCCTTGCCCATGTCGCCGGCATCGAGGCGCTGAAGGAGGCATTTCGTGACGGGCAGGATATCCATGCGGCCACGGCGTCGGAGATGTTCGGCGTGCCTCTGGACGAGATGACCGCGGAGGTGAGGCGACAGGCCAAGGCGATCAACTTTGGCGTGATCTACGGTATTTCCGGTTTTGGCCTGGCGCGAAATCTCCGCATTCCGCGCGCAGAAGCGCAGGGCTTCATCGATCGCTATTTCGAGCGGTTTCCCGGAATACGCGACTACATGGACGAAACGGTCGCCTTCGCCAAGAGGCATGAACATGTCGAGACGCTCTTCGGGCGCCGCATCAACACACCGGAAATCAACAAGCGCGGTCCGCACGCCGGGTTCGCGCGACGCGCTGCCATCAACGCTCCCATCCAGGGCACGGCCGCAGACGTCATTCGTCGCGCAATGATCAGAATGCCGGACGCCATCGCCAAGCTTCCTGCAAGGATGCTCCTGCAAGTGCACGACGAACTTCTCTTCGAGGTCGAAGACTCTGCCGTCGACGACCTGATCGGAATTGCGCGTGACGTCATGGAAGGCGCTGCCGACCCGGCGGTCCATCTTGATGTCCCGCTGATCGTAGACGCCGGCCAGGGCAGGAACTGGGCTGAGGCGCACTGAACAGGGCCTGAACGTCATGGCGAGGAGAGACGCGGCGGACCCGATCAAGGACACAAGGAGGATGATTGCCGAGATGCAACCACGGCTGCATCCTGGAAAGTACGTGTTCTGTTCGGGCATCAGGGACGATCTGGCAGTGGACGCCGCGAAAGTGGCCAAGGGCAGCTTCGTCGAGGACGAGGGACTGTCGTTCATCATCCCTCAGGAGGAAACGGACCGACTCGGACTCGACGGCGGAATTCCGATGAGGCAAATCACGCTGATGGTCCGGTCCGCGCTCGACGGGGTTGGCTTGACAGCGGCAGTCTCGTCCGCCCTCGCCGCACAGGGGATACCGGCGAACGTCGTCGCGGCAGCCCGACACGACCACGTCTTCGTGCCGGCAGATCACGCGGAAGAAGCCTTGGCCATCCTGCTCGCACGGCAGGCAGAAGCGCAGGTCGGATCATGAGCACGGCAGCGAACAAGCCTCATGTCGAGATACGCTCCTTGGACGAACTCGGGGCGTGGCTGGCAGACAACCACGATTCGTCGGAGTCGGTCTGGCTGGTAACCTACAAGAAGGTCCACGACGCTCACGTTCCCTGGGGTGACGTGGTTGAAGAGTTGATCGCGTGGGGCTGGATTGACAGCGCGGTTCGTTCAGTTGACGAGACACGCTACAAGCACTTGATCTCCCCTCGGAAGGACCGTTCGGCTTGGTCTGCCGCAAGCAAGGGCATCGTTGAACGGCTCCGAACTGAAGGACGCATGCAGCCGTCGGGCGAAGCACGGGTCGCCGTCGCGAAGAAGAACGGCATGTGGACCTTCCTTGATGACGTCGAGCGGCTCGTGGTGCCGGATGATCTGGCCGAGGCGCTTGGACCGGCACGCTCGACTTTCGAAGAGTGGTCCCGGTCGATCAAGCGCGCTTGGCTCGAAAGGATCAAGTGGGCGAAGACCGATCCTACGCGCGCCAAGCGCATCGCCGAATGCGCTGGGGCGGCGAGAGAGAATCTCAAGAACGGAGGCCTTGCCTGAGAGGGTATTCCCGGGGCCCAGGCCGACGGTACGCCGCGGAACCAGCGCGGAATTCTTGTCAACCGCCGCCTGCCCCTTTCCCCTGCCCGCCCCCTCTTCTATGAGTGCGACAACCTTGAAGGGAAAGGGGATTACATACTTTACTGAAAGGCATGGAGGAAAAGTGCTGCGCTTCCGTTCTGCCCGTGCATTATGCGCGGGAGAGGGTCTGGTGCGTTCAACAACTGAACCGCAAGGGTGCGAGTGCCGGCGGGAATGTAGCGCACAAGGTCCGCAAAGTTTCCGCGATGTCAACGCGGCACGGAGCATTCTCCATCGGCTTGTGGCGGTGGCCGGGTGGGTCATCGGCTCCAAGTGCCGTCCCGGTGCGTCCGAGAGTGTTCTTGAAGACTGTCGCGCCGGGTTGCCGGACGAGGACACGGAACGGTATACGGCTGAAGGATTTCAGTCATGCATTTAAGCCCAAAGGGAAAGGACATGCAGGAACCCGAGATCACCGAGGATCTGGTCGCCGCCCACGGGTTCACTCCTGAGGAATACCAGGAAGTTCTCCGCATACTGAACCGAGAGCCGACCTTTACCGAGCTCGGCATATTTTCCGCAATGTGGAACGAGCACTGCTCCTACAAGTCATCGAAGAAATGGCTGAAGGCCCTTCCGACGTCCGGACCGCAGGTCATCTGCGGTCCGGGCGAAAACGCCGGCATCGTCGACATCGGGGACGGCCAGGCCGTGGTCTTCAAAATGGAAAGCCACAACCATCCTTCGTATATCGAGCCCTATCAGGGAGCGGCGACCGGGGTTGGAGGCATACTCCGCGACATCTTCACCATGGGCGCAAGACCGGTTGCCGCGATGAACGCGCTCTCCTTCGGCGAGCCCGGCCATCCGAGGACCAAGCGGCTCGTGTCAGGAGTCGTCGAGGGAATCGGTGGCTACGGCAATGCCTTCGGCGTGCCGACGACGGGCGGCGAAGTGCGGCTTCACAGCAGCTACAACGGAAACTGTCTCGTGAACGCCTTTGCCGCCGGCATCGCGGATGCAGACAAGATCTTCTACTCCGCCGCGAGCGGTGTCGGCATGCCGGTTGTCTATCTTGGCGCGAAGACTGGACGCGACGGCGTGGGAGGCGCCACGATGGCCTCGGCGGAGTTCGACGAAGGCAACGAGGACAAGCGACCCACCGTTCAGGTTGGCGATCCCTTCACCGAAAAGCGTCTGCTCGAAGCCTGCCTCGAACTGATGGCCACCGGTGCGGTGATCTCGATCCAAGACATGGGGGCCGCAGGCCTCACCTGCTCTGCGGTGGAAATGGGAGACAAGGGCGGTCTCGGCGTCAGACTGAATCTTGATGCCGTGCCGCAGCGCGAAGACGCCATGACAGCCTACGAAATGATGCTCAGCGAGAGCCAGGAACGGATGCTGATGGTGCTCAAGCCCGCGTTCGAGGCAGACGCAAAGGCCGTTTTCGATAAGTGGGATCTCGACTTCGCGATCGTGGGCGAGACCATGGAGGAAGACCGCTTCCTCGTCATGCACCAGGGCGAAACCAAGGCGGACCTGCCGCTTTCCAAGCTTTCGTCCAGCGCACCCGAATACGACCGTCCGTGGGTCGAGACGTCCCCGCCCGCCCCGCTTTCAGACGTACCCGAAATCGACCCGATCGAGGGGTTGAAGGCATTGGTCGGCTCGCCAAACTACGCGCGCAAGCAATGGGTTTGGGAACAGTACGACAGCCAGGTCATGGCCAATACCGTGCGCACCCCTGGTCGCGGCCCGGGCATCGTCCGGGACCACGAAACCGGGAAGATGCTGGCTTTCACTTCTGACGTGACACCCAGATACGTGAAGGCAAATCCGTTCGAGGGCGGAAAGCAGGCCGTGGCGGAGGCCTATAGGAACCTGACGGCCACTGGAGCCAGGCCGCTTGCAGCAACCGACAACCTGAATTTCGGCAATCCGGAAAAGCCGCAGATCATGGGCCAGTTCGTTGGCGCCATCAAGGGAATTGCAGAGGCCTGCACCGTGCTGGACATGCCGATCGTTTCCGGCAACGTCTCGTTCTACAACGAGACCGACGGCCAGCCGATCCTGCCAACGCCGACAATCGGCGCCGTCGGACTGATCCGGCCAGGGCAAACTCTCGTGGCGGACGAAGTACTGGACGGTGACTGGGCGATCGTGGTCGGGGAATCGACAGGATGGCTTGGCCAATCCGCGCTGCTGGCCGAGGCCTTTGGCCGCGAGGAGGGGGAAGCCCCGGCAGTCGACCTGGCCGCCGAGCGCGTCCACGGCGAATTTGTCAGGAAACACGCCGCCCTGATCCACGCAGCGACCGACCTGTCGGACGGCGGCCTCGCGCTCGCGGCATTCGAATTGGCGGATGCGGCTGGCCTGGGCATCACCCTTGACACGGATGAAGTTGGCGCCCTGTTCGGCGAGGACCAAGCCCGTTACCTGATTGCCTGTGGCTTCGACCAGGCCGAGGCAATCATGGCTGGGGCATCCCGCGCCAGCATCCCCGTCAGCCAAGTCGGACGCTTCGGAGGGAACTTGGTCTCGTTCGGCGGCGCATCGGCACCGCTCTCCCAACTCTCCGAACTCTACCGCAACGCCTTTGCCGACGCGCTTTCGTTGCATGACGGCTAGACACGACCAACCGTCGGGTGTCGACCGTGCAGGAAAAAAAGGCGGATGCCGGAATTGACATGAGCCTCAACAACAGGATGGTTGCAGCGCCTGCATTGCTTTCCGCCGTACAATTGCTGTCATTGAATATGTCCTTGCCGTCTCTGGACATAACGGCGCGCCATTTCAGAGTTTCCCACGACACCATGGCATGGGCGATTCCCCGGAATTGGTTGCGCCGTGTCAGAGGTGAAATTGATGCTGCCAGCGGCAATTTTCAGCCTGCTGGCTTCAAATTGGATGTCTTTCAAAGTCGACGAACGCATTGCTGAAGACTGATGAAATTCCCGCAAATTCAAACGTCAATGTGAATATGGCAGGCGGATGAAGGACTGTTGGCGTTCGGCCGCGAGGTGCAAGCGATCCATCTTGGCGCCAATCCGGTCGCTGCTGCATCGGTGACAACTACATGACGCCAGCGTGTCATCGCGCTGCGCGCGGACATGCGCATCGAGAATTTCGCGAAGCCGCCTGCTTCGGACATTGATTGCGACGCGATTTTGCAGTCATCGACGTCATCGGATCCGGTGGAACGGCGGCCGCCTTTCTGACCTCTCCAACCTTCAGTCGACATGAGCCCTTCGGAGCGAAATTGCGATCACAAGACGGTCACCGCAGCTTCATGGAACCGCAGCGAAATTGCGGGATCGAATGCGTTCATCGATCGATTTCAGGGATCATCCGAGGCTGGATCCCTGACACCCAAGAGGGCATCTGCCTCGACCTCCACGGTCCACTTGCCGGCACGCACATATTGCCGAGTGGCGTCGGTGAACGGCTGGAAGTCCCAATTGGGCGGTTTGCCCACTTGATGGCTTCGATGGATCAGCCTGCGCCGATTTTGGTCCATGACGATCCGGGCCTTCAGCGACCGGGCGTCCCAAAGGTCCCGAGCGGCGCTGACCAGTTCAGAAAGCGTCGCGGCATGACGCGGTTCGTTTGCAAGATTCACCAGCTCGTCGGGATCCGTATCCAGATCAAACAAGAGTGGCGGATCCGTCTCGCTGTGCAACAGTTTCATGCGTCCCTTCAGCAGCATGAAGGTTGGTTCAAGCACTCCCTCGGACAGGAATTCCCCCGGAACCATCCTGGGCTGGATCGAACCGCCTCCGAGAACTGGAACGAGTGAGGTCCCGTCAGATTCAAGCACCTCCCCGGAAACTCCCCCAAGGTCGGCAATCGTGGGCAAAATGTCCAAAAGGGAGACGGTTTCGCTGACCCTGGCGGGATCCAGCCGTCCCGGCGCCCAAAAGAGCAAGGGAACCCGGGCAGACCATTCAAAGAACGTCTTTTTGTAGTAGAGGCCGCGCTCGCCCATCATGTCGCCATGGTCCGACGCAAAGATCACGATGGTGTTTTCGACAAGTTCCGTTTCTTCCAAAACACGCAGGATTTCCGCAATCTTGCTGTCAACATACTCGATCGAGGCATAGTATCCGTGCCGGGCACTTAGGATGACGTCGTCGCTCACTACCGCTTCACCGATGGAGTAATGTGCATGGATGCGGGCGCTGTGGGCGTCCATCTCTTCAACCTTGATTGCGGGGACCTTTGGCAAGTCGATGTCGTCACGCGAGTACATTGACCAGAACTCAGGCCTGGCAACGTAAGGGTCATGTGGTGAGGTGAATGAGACTGTCAGCAAGAAAGACTGCGGATTTCCATCTCGTGCGCGGTCATAGAGCCACCGCAGCGCTTGCGCATTGACGTCATCGTCATAGTCGATCTGCAGTGACCGCAGGCATGGTCCGGTTTGCAGCACGTTCTGCATGTCCTGAAACCGCACCTTGGCCGCCGGCTCCGCCCAGTTCGGTGTCCATCCGAAGTCCGATGGATAGATGTCGGTGGTCAGGCGCTCCTCATAGCCGTGAAGCTGATCCGGGCCCGTGAAATGCATCTTGCCGGACAAACACGTCCGGTACCCTGCCAACCGCAAATAGTGGGCGAAGGTGGGAATCGCGGCAGAGAAATCGTGAGCGTTGTCAAATCCCCCCGCCTTCGACGGCAACAGGCCCGTCATCATCGATGTCCGCGACGGCCCGCACAGCGGCGAGTTGCAATAGGCGTTTTCGAATACCGTCCCCTCTGCGGCCAGCCGCGACAGCGTGGGTGCCTTGACCACCGGATGCCCGTAGAACGGCAGTGCTTTGGCGGACAACTGGTCTGCCATGACGAAGACAATGTTGGGCCCATTCATCGAACTCTCCAGGTGTTTTGCAAATTGTTGACAGGCGACATCCGGTCGTCAATGGTCATGGATGAAGCGGCGCGGACTGGGGGAAGCATTGCACGAGTGGGACTTTGCCGCGACCCTGGCAGATATGGACTTCCTGCTGCTGGGGCTTTGGAACACCATGAAAGTGTTCACCCTAGCGCTTCTTTTCGGGATTCCGTTGGGACTTGGACTCGCCTTGGGACGAATGTCGCGGGTTCCGATCCTGACGCAATTCAGCTCATTTGTCATCGAGTTCTTTCGCACCACGCCGCCATTGGTGCAGCTGTTCTGGTTTTTCTTTGCGCTGCCGATCCTGATCAGCGTGCAGATGACACCCTTTGTGGCATCGGTCCTGACATTCTCCATTCAATCCTCGGCATTCTTTGCCGAGATCTTTCGCGGCGGAATCAACTCCATTGACAGAGGTCAATGGGAAGCCGCGAAAGCAATCGGCATGAACCGTACAGCGAGCCTTCGTCGCATCATCCTGCCGCAGGCGGTCAAGCGCATGGTTCCGGCCTTTGCGGAGCGCTCAATCGAGCTCTTGAAGACAACCACGCTGATCTCGACCGTGTCTTATGCCGACCTGATGTTTCAGGCCAACGAACTGGCGTCAAAGACCTTCCGTCCGCTGGAAGTCTACACCGTCGTGGCAGTAATGTACTTCTTCCTGATCCTGGTGTTCTCGCAACTGACGATCCTGTTGGAGCATCGCATGGCGCGCACTGGCGAAGGCACGCTGAGATAGGGCAATGCGATGAATTACAAGTGGAATTTCGGTTCTGTCGTCGAATACTGGGACGTCTTGCTGATAGGGCTTTGGGGCACGCTGACGATTTTTGCCGTGACGTGCACGCTGGGTCTCAGCTTCGGGCTTGTCGTGGGCATGATGCGTTATTCCAAGAGCGGCTGGATCAACTATCCGGCGAGGGTCTTTGTCGAGATCTTCCGCAACACCCCGGTCCTGGTTCAGATCATATGGTTCTTTTTCGCGCTGCCCGTTTTGATCGGGGTTGAGGTCAGCGCGTTCCTCGCAGCGGTTCTGGGCATGACGCTGAACACTATTGCATTCTCGTCAGAAGTCTATCGCGGGGGCATCCAATCGATAGAACGTGAGCAATGGGAGGCGGGCAAGTCCATCGGGATGAGTTACGGTCAGACGATGCGACGGATCATCCTGCCGCAGGCGATCAAGCGCATGCTGCCGCCGCTGACCAGCCGCGGCATTGAGGTCTTCAAGATGTCCACGCTTGCCTCAGTGGTCGCGTATCCCGAGACCCTGCAACAAGCCAAGCTGATCGCCTCGTACGAGTTCAATCCGATTGAGGCCTATACCGTCGTCGCGCTGCTCTTCTTTCTGGTGCTTCTGCCGATGGTGCAACTGACATACGTGCTCGAACGCCGTTTCGGAAAAAGTGATTAGGATCCATCCATGACACCCGCCGTAGAAGTCCGTGGCCTGCATAAGCAATTCGGTGATCTTCAAGTGCTTAAGGGCATAGATTTAGACGTGATGCCCGGCGAGGCAGTGGTTCTGCTTGGCTCCAGCGGATCGGGCAAGTCGACGCTTCTGAGATGCATAAACTTCATGGAAGAGCCTACGGAGGGACGAATTCGTGTGGGCGGCGAGCTGATCGGGACGGAACGCAGTGGCCGAATGACCTATCGAGAAGCGGACCTTTGCAAGCTGCGCACCCGCGTTGGAATGGTCTTCCAGCATTTCAATCTCTTCCCTCACATGAACACGCTGGAGAACGTCATGGAGGGTCAGGTCATGGTGCTCGGTCGCTCCAAGGCGGATGCGAAAGAAAACGCGATGCTGCAGCTCGCTCGCGTAGGTCTTGAGGACAAGGCCCCGGAATACCCCGCTCGACTCTCCGGAGGTCAGAAACAACGTGTCGCGATCGCACGAGCCCTGGCGATGGACCCCGAGGTCATGCTGTTCGACGAAGTGACTTCCGCCCTTGATCCTGAATTGGTGGGCGAAGTATTGAAAGCGATGCGGCAACTTGCAGAGGAAGGCATGACGATGGTCTGCGTCACACACGAGATTGGCTTTGCCTATCATGTCGCCAACAAGGTCTGTTTTTTGCACGACGGCCAGATTCTCGAAGAAGGGGCGCCTCAAATGGTGCTGAAATCGCCCGAGACTGCGCGGGTGCGCGACTTCCTCGAAGGCCATTCACTCTTTAGACTTCCAGACTGAGCAACCAACAAGGAGGTATCATCGTGAAAAACCTGCTCAAGAACTTCATGGGGGTCGCCGCGGCGCTGGCCGCGTTGACCCTTTCCACCGCCACGGCACACGCCCAGTCGACTTGGGACGCGATCCAGGAACGCGGGACATTGCGCATTGGTGTCACGCAGGCCCCGCCATGGTTCACCAAGGACGTCCGGACCGGCGAATGGACCGGTGGGCTCGGCATAACGCTTGGCCAGAAGATGGCCGAAGCGCTGGAAGTCGAGCTTGAAACGGTCGAGGTGACTTGGGGCACTTCGATCGCGGCACTTCAGTCGAACAAGATCGACTTGATGTATTTCCTTTCGCCAACTGCGTCACGCGCAAGAACCGTCGACTTCACGCTCAGCCCGGTGGTCTTCTTGTCGCAGGCAGTTCTTGCGGCCGAAGGTGTGGATGCCTCGACATGGGAAGGATTGAACAATGCAGATACAAGCATCTCTGTCCCGCAGGCAACGTCGATGGACCAGTTCCTGACACGCATGGCGTCGAACGCCGACATCCAGCGGTTCCCGGACAACGCTGCCTCGATCGCCGCGTTCCAGTCGGGCCGGGTGGACGCGGTTTCTTTGATGCTGCCGCCACTCTTGTCGGCGCGACAAAAGCTGGGCCAAGGGGTAATCTCGGTGCCAACCCCTGCGTTCACCGCACCCGCCAATGTTGCCGTACGCCGGGAAGACGACAAGACTTGGCGCGACTGGCTCGATACCACGATCTTCTTTTGGTATGAGACCGGCCGTATTCAGGGATGGTACGAAGACTTCCTGGTTGAATTCGGCGTCGATCCCAGCGACAGCCCGCCCATGCAGCGCGAACTACTATTTATGCGCTGATTGTGCCCAAATGGGGCGGAGTCATCCGCCCCATGGCTTCAAAAGAGCACCAAGCATTGTGGATTGGCAAATTCCGTCCGCAGCCCCTGAGCGATCAGGTCCGTGACGTGCTTCGGGACCGGACAAATTCGGGCGAACTGGACCTTGGTGCAAGACGGACGGAAACCGATCTGGCAAGCAGGCCGAAAGTCGGCCGTGCTCCCTTGCGCGAAGCGAGGGACGCAAGATCAAGTCGAGTTCACCGCTCCCGGCTTGAATCTGCGGGGTCCGAAACATCGTCAGGCCGCGCATCACGGCACGACCGAACGAATGCATCAGACTGATCGCGTGATCCCGCCGTCCACGCGAATGTTCTGGCCCGTGATGTAGGCTCCGGCCTCCGAGGCGAGGAAGGCCACGACCCCGCCGATCTCCGTGAGCGACTTTCCGTAGCGCCCCATCGGAATCATCTCCAGAAATTCGTCCTTTTCTGGGAGACTGTCTATGAAGCCCGGCAGGATGTTGTTCATCCGGAGGTTCTCTGCCGCATATCTGTCAGAGAAGAGCTTGCAGAACGACGCCAGACCTGCCCGCATGACACCGCTTGTAGGGAACACCGGGTTCGGTTCGAATGCGGCAAAGGTCGAGATGTTGATGATGCTGCCGCCGCCCTGGGCCTGCATGATCGGCGTCACGAGCCGCGTCGGTCGGACCGCGTTCAGGAAGTAGACCTCCATTCCCTCGTGCCAGTCGCCGTCAGTCAGTTCGAGGATGTCCGCGCGTGGCCCGTGGCCTGCCGAGTTCACCAGCACGTCGATGCGGCCCCACTCGTTCATGGCGGCATCGACAAGCCGCTGCAAGTCGGCGTCCTCGCGGTTCGATCCTGTCACGCCCACGCCATCGAGCTCCTTCGCAAGCGCCTCCCCCTTCCCTGATGAGGAGAGTATCCCCACGTTGAAGCCGCTTGCGGCCAGAGCGCGAGCGCTGTCCGCACCCATGCCGCTGCCGCCAGCCGTGATAAGGGCGGTTCTTGTCATTGCACTCTCCTTGGGCAGTCGATTCCATCCTTCACTGCGGCAAGAAGCCCGTCAGCGCCGCGAGCAAGGACCGATGTGTCCGTTCCACAGGCCACGAAGGTGAAGCCCTCGTTCAGGAGTTCCGCGGCAAGGCTCGCATCCAGAACCAGTGTGCCAGCGGGCTTGCCGGCCTCCCGCACGGCGCCTGCGGCCGCGCGGACCAGTTCCCAGACTTCCGGCGCCATCGGCTGCCCCAACTTACCGATATCCGCCGCAATGTCGGCAGGACCGAAGAATATTCCGGAGACACCGTCGATCCGCGCGATTTCGGCGGCCTGTTCCATCGCGGCACGCGATTCCAGCTGGAGAAGTACCGTGGTTTCGGCCTCGACGCGCTGGACATAGTTCGTCACGCGTCCGTACTTCGTTGCGCGGGTTGATCCCGCAACGCCCCGTACGCCGCGCGGCGGATAGCGGGTCGCGGCGACTGCCTGGCGCGCCTCCTCGACGGATTGAATCATCGGGAAGAGAAGGCCCGGCGCGCCAATGTCAAGCATCCGCTTCACGGCCACGGGGTCGTTCCATTCCACGCGCACTATCGGAGTGGTCTCGTACGGCGCAAACGCCTGCAACTGGCCGAGAACGCTGAAATAGTCCCCTGGGCTGTGCTCTGTGTCGATCAGTGCCCAGTCATAGCCCGAGGGAGCCACGACCTCGGCAGCAAGATTGCTTCCCAAGGTGATCCAGATCCCGACCTGCTTCTCGCCAGCCGCAATCGCGTGCGTGAACCGGTTTCGCTCAAACTCCATTCAGATCACCGCCCTTTCGACAATCGGGACATTCTTCACGATCCGCTCAAAGTTGAAAAGTGCCAGATCCAGCGCCCTGTATTCCCCGTAGGTCAGCCACTCCGCCGTGCCGCGGCCCATTGCCGGCGACTGCTGCAGCCCGTGGCCCGAGAACCCGTTCAGGAAGATGAAGTTGCCGACTTCGGGATGCGGACCCATGATCGCGTTCTGGTCAAACGTGTTGTAGGCGTAGTGACCCGCCCATTCACTCGTGACCTTGATGGCCTCGAACCGCGGAATGCGGGTCGCCAGAGTGGGCCAGACGAAATCCTGCCACAGTGAATGATCCATCGTGTAATCGTCGTAATCCACCGCAGGATCATGATCGGAGTGTCCTCCGGCCAGATACGTGCCGCCGCCGTTTTCGCGCACGTGAACGCCCGATGGGTCAATGGTCAGCGGCAGTTCCTGTTCCAGCGGCCTCTCGGCGGAAAATATCCAGGAGAAGCGCTTTCGCGGCTCTACCGGCACTTCGAGGCCGGCCATGGCCGCGGTCCG
Organism: Silicimonas sp.; assembly: GCA_022819605.1. Classification (GTDB taxonomy): domain Bacteria; phylum Pseudomonadota; class Alphaproteobacteria; order Rhodobacterales; family Rhodobacteraceae; genus JAJEFO01. The sequence continues at coordinate 59,802 of JAJEGW010000208.1, forward strand.
CGAGGCCCGCGGCCCTGATGCGTTCACGACCTGCCCGCAGCCAACCACCTCGCCCGAATTCAGCGTGACGCTCTCAATGCGTCCACCTGATCGTGTCATCGCGACGACCTCGTTCTCGACGTACTCGACGCCTCGTTCGCGCGCGCTCCGACGAAGCCAGTCGAAGACCGTCGGTCCGTCCCAATAGCCCTCGTCGACCGTGTTGATCGATCCGAGCACGATGTCGTCGACGTTGTAGAACGGATAGGTCGCCTTGATTTCCTCGGCGGTCATCAGGATAGTCCCGGCGCCCGCCGTACGCTGAACCTCGAGATTTGCCCGAAGAACATCGGCGAATCCCTCGGTGTCAGCGAGATACATGTAGCCGTGGCTGCGCAGCAGGATCTCCGGCACCCGTTCGTCGCCCCCCAGGTAGTTCCGGAAGTCCTTCACGAACTTCGCCGCGAACTGGCTGATCCGAACGTTCAGTTCCTCCGAGAACTGCTGGCGCATGCAGGAGTTGGTATGCGCAGTCGAGCAGGCTTGGTAGGTCGTGTCGCGCTCGACCACGAGAACGCGGCCGTCAAAGTCCGGGCATGCGGTCAGGAACCAGGCAGTCGACGACCCCATCATCGCCCCGCCGACGATCACGACGTCATAGGTTGAATGCGCCGGCACTTCTGCAAATGCGGCCACTCAGAAGGCCTCCCCTTTGCGTGCGGCCTCTTCGACCGCCCGAATGTCCTCAGCCGAAAGGCCGTAGTCATGCGCGGCAGTTTCAGCGGAAATGTAGCCGCGCGCGAGGTCGCGCTTCACGAGGGCAGGATCCCTGTCCGCAGGCTCGCCGTATCCACCCCCTCCCGGAAATGCCAGCATCACCTTGCGGCCGTTTGGAACGAACTGCTTTCCCTTGCCGCGCATCGGAGTGCCGTCGTCGCGAGAAATTGTCGTCGGTGCACCGGGCTGGCCTCCGTTGCGGCCGCGCGCCGGATGATGGATCCGATCGAACATGGCCTGAAAGTCGAATTCGTGACCCTCTGTGGCGCCAATTTCCATGTACTGGCCAAGGCCGCCCCGTTGTCGACCGGCACCGCCGGAATCTGGGCGAAGCTCCTTCCGCCAGATGATCACGGGCCCGGTGTGCTCGGTCGCCTCAACAGGCATGGTCATGACACCAGACGGAAAGGCGGTGGCATTCAACCCGTCATGTTCAGGGCGCGCTCCTGAACCGCCGGAATTGAATGTCAGCACCTCCCCACGCCTGGCGGCACCCGTGGCAGGTGCGCCTGGGCTTGGCCTCAGCGAAAGCTGGAAATTGCAAAGGCATCCGGCTCCCTCGGCGGGAACGACGCCGGGCAGGATCTGGTCAAGAGCACTATAGACGGCGTCTGGAACGAAGTGGCCGATGATGTGCCGCAGCGCGACGGGGGCCGGATGCACGGCGTTCACGATCGTGCCTTCCGGGGCCACGACCTCGAATGGCTCAAGCGATGCATGGTTGTTCGGGATTTCCGGCGCGATGGCGCACTTGAGGGCATAGCAGGCATAGGCCCTCGCGTAGACGAACGGGCAGTTGATGCCCTTCCTGTCGGTGCCGCTTGTGCCCGCGAAATCGACCAAGATCCGGTCGCTCTTGATTGATAGCCTGACCGCGAGAGTGATCGGAATATCGAAGCCGTCCACAGTCATCGAGCCGCTGGCTTCCTTTCGCGGCAGCGCGGCAATCCTCTCGATGGTCGCGCGGCGCGAGTTCTCCAGAATGAAGCCAGCGATGCCTTCCAGATTCTCGAGCCGGAACTCGTCCATCATGTCCGATAGGCGACGATGCCCGACCTCGTTGCATGTAGCGAGAGCATACATGTCCCCGATCAGCTGATCCGGTTCTCGCACGTTTCCGCGCACGATGCGCAGGAGGGTTTCGTCCACTTCGCCACGCTCCGCGAACTTCATGATCGGGATGTACAAGCCTTCCTCGTAAACGCTGTGGGCGTCGGCGCCGAATCCCCGCCCTCCGATGTCGACGATGTGGGCCGTGCATGCGAGGAAGCCCACGAGCACGCCGTCGTGAAAGGACGGTGTCACCATGGTGATGTCATGCAGATGCCCGGTGCCTTCCCAAGGATCGTTGGTGATGTAGATGTCACCCTCGAAAATGTCCTGCCGCCCTATCCTGCGAATGAAATGCGCCACCGCATCCGCCATGGCGTTCACATGGCCAGGCGTGCCGGTTACGGCTTGGGCCAGCATACGACCCTGCGCGTCATAGACGCCTGCCGACAGATCGCCGGCTTCGCGAACGCTTGTGGAGAAAGCCGTGCGCACCAGGGCCTGCGCTTGTTCCTCCACGACGGAAATCAGGCGGTTCCACATTACCTGGAAGGACACGTTTGAGGGCTCCATGAACTAACCCTTTACCTGGATGTCGATGCAACCGTCGGGCTGGCAGATCGCTTTGCTGCCGACCGGCACGATGATCGTCGTTTCGCCCTCGGTGACAGCCCCGGGTCCGACGACATGCTCTCCGGGCGACATGGTGCTTCTGGCGACCGTGACGGCATCCTGAAGCCGGCCACTCGCGGGATCGACAATGCCCCGCCTTCCGGACTCTCTTGCCTTCTCTCCGGCCGGCATCAGGCTCACCGGCTCCACCGCTTCCACAGGCGTTGACGCCCTGACGGACCAGACGGTGATTTCCACATCCAGTCCCGCAACAGGGCGCCCGAAGAGTCTCGTGTAGTCCTCCTCGAACCGCTTCAGGAACGTCGCCGCATCCGGCTCTCTTGCCTGCACATGGGACAGCTGGATCGGGATCTCCCAGCCCTGCCCCGCATATCGCATGTAGACCTTGAACTCGGAGATGATTTCGCTGGTTGCATCGCAGGTCCGGACAAAGCCGGTCGCGTCCTTCTCCAGTTCGGCAAACAGTTCCTTTCCCCGTGCCGCATCGAAATCCGAGAGCCTCATGTAGATCGAACGGTTGGCCTCGAAGCTGAACGGCGCGCGCAGGAACCCGATCGCCGAGCCGACGCTTGCGGCAGGCGGCACGATCAGCCGCTCAATGCCAAGTTTCCCGGCCACCCGTCCGGCATGCAGCGGCGCGGCGCCGCCGAACGCGATCATCGTGTACTCGCTCAGGTCTTCGCCGTTCTCCACGGCATGGACGCGAGCCGCGTTTGCCATGCTTTCGTCCACGACTTCCGATACGCAGAGGGCTGCCTCGTCCAGCCCCATGTCAAGCGCATTGCCAACATGTGTCGCGAGTGCCGCTTCCGAAAGGCCGGGCCGAAGCTTGATTGATCCGCCGGCAAAGTTGTCCGGGTCGATCCTGCCCAGCACCAGGTCCGCGTCCGTCACGCCGGGACGCTCGCCGCCCCTGCCGTAGCACGCAGGTCCCGGCTCCGAGCCTGCGCTTTCCGGTCCGACCCGGATCTGTCGCATTGCATCCACACGGGCGAGGCTGCCGCCTCCAGCGCCTATCTCGACCATGTCGATCACGGGGATCGAGATCGGCATGCCCGAGCCCTTCTTGAACCGGTAGGTTCGGGCCACCTCGAAGACCCGGGATGTCCTAGGGGTCTGGTCCTTGATGAGACAGATCTTTGCGGTTGTCCCACCCATGTCGAAGCTCAGCACCTTCCCGATTCCCTGGCGTGCCGCTACATGCGCGGCATAGACCGCGCCGCCAGCCGGTCCGGATTCGACCAGGCGGACGGGAAATTCGGCTGCATTCTCCAGCGAGATGATCCCGCCGCCGGAGTGCATCAGGAAGATCTCGCAGCGCACGCCTTCCGCACTGAGACGGTCTTCGAGGCGGCTGAGATAGGAATTCATGAGCGGCTTGATGTAGGCGTTGGCCAGCACGGTATTGAAACGCTCGTATTCGCGCATCTGCGGGCTGACCTCGGACGATAGCGACACCATGGCATCCGGCATCCGTTCGGCCAGAACCTCTCGCACCATCACTTCATGCGCATCGTTGACATAGGAGTGGATGAAACCGACGGCGACGCTCTCAATGCCAGCCTCGGCGACACGGTCAACCGTGGCCTCGATTTCGCCCCGGTCCAATGCGACCAGCACATCGCCTCCCGCGCTCACGCGTTCGCGAACGGTGAATCTCATCTGCCGCGGCGCAAGCGGCTCGGGCAGATTCAGGTTCAGGTCATATTGTTCGAACCGAGATTCGGTGCGCATTTCGATGACATCACGAAATCCCTCGGTCGTGATCAGCGCCGTCTTCGCCCCCCGTCGCTCGATAAGGGCATTTGTCGCCAAAGTCGTGCCATGAATGATCTGCCCGATCTCGCCGGGACGTATCCCCGCCTTGCCGCATGCTAGATGCATGCCGTCGACAATAGCGTCTTCGGGGGCCGCGTAGGTGGTAAGAACCTTGGCCAGGAACTGCTCGCCATCGCGCTCCAGCACGATGTCGGTAAAGGTCCCGCCGATATCAACGCCGAGTCGGATGGAGCCAGAAAGCAAGTTGTCGGTCCCCTCAGAATTTCGGAAAGTTCCCGGAATCACCTGCGCATGTCTCAAGCGGACGAAGAGAAAACGCAAACCTAAATTTGAACCCAGGACGATCCTCGTTCGAACCTTAATTGAACTCGTTCGCCCGAACGGCAATCCTGCTGGCCAGGGAATGGTCCGCCGCTTCCCCATTGCCGGCTGGAGCTAACGAAGTGCTCGCGGGCCAGACCGAAACGTGCAGCTTGCAGGGCCTGCTCTTGCACCATAGATTCGCAGCAGACATTGCGAGGGAACGACCCATGCCGATGCAGGCTCACGAAATCGAGGCGCTCCTGCGAGAGCGCTTCCCGAACGCAACCATACAGATCGGCGGCGATGACGGCGTCCACATGTCGGCGATGGTGATCGACGAGAGCTTTCGGGGCATGAACCGCGTTGAGCAGCAGCGCGCGGTCTATGCCGCACTGAAGGGTCGGATGGACGGACCGGACGGCGAGTTGCACGCGCTGGCGCTGACCACCAGGGCTCCGGAATAGCCCGCTGCTGGGACAGTCATCCCGAAAGACGTCTCGGACGCTTTGCAATTCGCGCCATCGCGGACTATCTGTCAGGAACATGGCCGCGAATTCAGAGAGATTGAGATGACTGCGCAGGAACAGATCAAGGACACCGTCGACGCCAATGACGTGGTGCTCTTCATGAAGGGCACCAAGGCGATGCCGCAATGCGGGTTTTCGAGTCGCGTGGTCGGCGTACTGAATTTCATGGGCGTCGAATTCAGGGACGTGAACGTCCTCGCCGATGAAGGCATTCGTCAGGGCATCAAGGACTACTCGGACTGGCCGACGATTCCACAGCTCTACGTCAAGGGCGAGTTCGTCGGCGGCTGTGACATCATCACCGAGATGACCCTTTCTGGTGAACTGGACCAGCTCTTTGACAAGGAGGGCGTTGCCTACGACAAGGACGCCGCTGACAAGATCCGGGAGCACAACAGCGAATAGGCCCCGGCGGTTTATGCTGTCGGTGCCCGTAGCAGGCAAGGCGGGGACTCGACGCCGCTGCTCCGAGGCAAATCCTTGTCAGCCGAACTGGATACTGTCGACATTCGACTTGCCGGATTCTGCCGAGAGCGCCCGGCATGGCTGAATTCTTGATTGCGCCGCAATGAATTCCTTGTTGCCATTGCCACGCGCGCACCCTTTGATCAGTCCACTGACCGGAACAGGGCAACTCGTGCGGAGCAAGTACCTGATCATGGCCACTGCACTGCTGACGGCGACAGCGCTGGACGCAGGTGCCGAAGCGCTGCGATGGGCGCGGGCGGGTGACTCGCTGACGCTGGACCCGCACGCGCAGAACGAAGGCCCGACTTCCGCGCTGGCGCATCAGATCATGGAGCCCTTGGTCCTCCGGGACATGACCGGCAGGATCGTTCCGGCGCTGGCAACCGAATGGAGCCCGTCCGAAAGCGATCCGGACGTCTGGGTCTTCAAGCTGCGCGAAGGCGTGAGGTTCCACGACGGCGCGGAGTTCGACAGCGAGGATGCGGTCTTCTCGTTCAACCGCGCCATGACCCCGGAGAGCGACTTCAAGACGCTTCTCGCTTCGGTCAAGGAGGTGCGCGCGCCCGGCAGGCACGTGTTCGAGATCGTGACCGACGGACCGAACCCGATCATGCCGGCCAACCTCACCAACATCTTCATCCTCGACAAGGACTGGGCCGAAGCGAACAACGCGGTAAAGGTTCAGGACTACGGGGGCGGCGAGAACACCTATGCCGCTCAGAACGCCAATGGAACCGGCCCCTACAGGCTCGTCAGCCGCGAGCCCGACGCCAAGACGGTGCTCGCGATAAACGAGGACTACTGGGGCAAGGACGAATTCCCGATGGAGGTGACGGAAATCGTCTACACGCCGATCACGAACGGCGCCACCCGTGTTGCCGCGCTGCTGTCGGGCGAGGTGGACTTCATCCAGGATGTCCCGGTTCAGGATATTGCACGCGTCGCAAGCAGCGACGGCCTTGACGTTCGGACTGCCCTGCAAAACCGCGTGATCTTCTTCGGAATGAATGTCGGCGATGACGACCTGGCCACGGACAATGTCGACGGAAGAAACCCCTTTGCCGATATCCGCGTGCGGCAGGCAATCAACGTCGCGATCAACCGGGACGCCATCAAGAAGATCGTGATGCGCAACCAGTCTCAGCCTGCTGGGGTCATCATGCCACCCTTCGTCAACGGCTGGACAGAAGAGCTCGATCAGGCGCCCCGTCCTGACATCGCGACCGCGAAGGCACTCATGGCCGCCGCCGGCTACGGCGACGGGTTCTCCGTCCGGCTCAACTGCCCGAACGACCGCTACATCAACGACGAGTTCATCTGCCGGGCGGCGGTCGGGATGCTTGCCCAGATCGGAGTCGCAGTGACCATGGAGGCGCTGCCAAAGGCTCAGCACTTCCCCCTGATCAGCAACCTGAAGACCGACTTCTACTTGCTTGGCTGGGGCGTGCAGACCTACGATTCCGAGCACATCTTCAATTTCCTGGTTCATTCACGAGACGAAAAATACGGATCCTGGAACGGCACGCGCTTCAGCGACGCCGGTCTCGACGCCAAGATCGAAGCGCTGGCGACCGAGATCGATCTGGCCAAGCGCGATCGCATGATCGCCGAGATATGGCAGGCGGTTCAGGACGAGCAGATCTACATCCCGATCCACCACCAAGTGCTCAACTGGGGCATGAAATCAAACATCCAGATCATCGTGGCATCCGACGACACGGCCAAGTTCAAGTATTTCAGCCTTGACTGAGGCCAAGGTGACCCCAGGGCCCGCATGGAAGCCGTCTTCGGCCTCAGGACGCAGTTCCACGCATGCGGCAAATGCCCCATTGCAAATCCGTACGCAGGGCCATTACCTCAGCCTGTCTAACAAGGAGGACAGATCATGCAGACCAAATGTCTGACAATTGCAGCAGCGTTGCTTGCAGCGACCTCGCTGGGAGCGAGTGCCGAAGCGCTGCGTTGGGCGCGGGCGGGCGACTCGCTGACGCTCGACCCGCACGCGCAAAACGAGGGCCCGACCTCCGCGCTGGCGCACCAGATCATGGAACCACTGGTCATGCGGGACATGACCGGGGCGATCGTGCCGGCATTGGCCACCGAATGGGGCCCGTCCGAGGACGATCCGAACGTCTGGGTCTTCAAGCTGCGCGAAGGCGTGAGGTTCCACGACGGCGCGGAGTTCGACAGCGAGGACGCGGTGTTCTCGTTCAACCGCGCCATGACTCCGGACAGTGACTACAAGGAGCTTCTCGCCTCAGTCAAGGAAGTGCGTGCACCCAGCAAGTACATGTTCGAGATCGTGACCGACGGGCCGAACCCGATCATGCCTTCCAACCTCACCAATCTCTTCATCATCGACCAGGGCTGGGCCGAGGCGAACAATGCGGTGAAGGTGCAGGACTACGAGGGCGGCGAGGACACCTACGCAGCCAAGAACGCCAACGGGACAGGTCCTTACAAGCTCGTGAGCCGTGAACCCGACACAAAGACGGTGCTCACGATCAACGGCGACTACTGGGGCAAGGACGAGTTCCCAATGGAGGTGACGGAAATCGTCTACACGCCGATCCAGAACGCCGCGACCCGGGTCGCTGCTCTCCTCTCCGGCGAGGTCGACTTCATCCAGGACGTACCGGTGCAAGACTTGTCGCGCGTCGCCGGCAGCGACGGGCTGGACGTGCGAACCGCGCCGCAAAACCGCGTGATTTTCTTCGGAATGAATGTCGGCGATGACGACCTGGCCACGGACAATGTCGAGGGCAAAAACCCGTTCGCAGACATCCAAGTGAGACAGGCATTCAACATCGCGATCAACCGCGATGCCATAATGAAGGTCGTGATGCGTGAGCAGTCGCAGCCGGCGGGGGTCATCATGCCGCCCTTCGTCAACGGCTGGACCGCCGCACTGGACCAGGTTCCAGACCACGACGTCGACGCCGCAAAGGCGCTCATGGCCGAGGCTGGCTACGGAGACGGGTTCTCGATCCGGCTCAACTGCCCGAACGACCGCTACATCAACGACGAGGCCATTTGCCAGGCGGCGGTCGGAATGCTGGCGCAGATCGGTGTCACGGTAACCCTGGAAGCCTTGCCAAAGGCCCAGCACTTTCCGCTGATCAACAAGCTGGAAACCGACTTCTACATGCTCGGCTGGGGCGTCCCGACCTACGATTCCGAATACATCTTCAACTTCCTCGTCCATTCGCGGGACGAAAAGTACGGATCGTGGAACGGTACGCGCTTCGGAGACGCCGGCCTTGATGCCAAGATCGAGGCGCTCGCTTCCGAGACGGACCTGCCGAAGCGCAACGGCATGATCGCCGAGATCTGGCAAGCGGTCCAGGACGAGCAGATCTACGTCCCGATCCACCACCAGGTGCTGAACTGGGGCATGAGGTCCGACATCCAGACCATCGTTGCCCCGGACGATACGGCCAAGTTCAAGTATTTCAGCTTCAATTGAACCAGGAACAGCCCGGAGGGCGGTGTGCGTGCCGCCCTCCGATCCTTGAATTGCCTTGCTGCGCAAGGCGCCGAGCCCATCCATCGACCTCTCCAGGGCCGTTCTGGTCCGGCATCGCGAGTCGCGGCATCCATCGCCTTGTCGGCATGCGTTCATCGCGGAAGGAGGAGCGACCGTGCCTTGCCATCCGCTACAGACATGCCAGAGTGGTGCCTGCTGACACAAAGGGGGATACAATGACAGCAAGAGCTTCAACCAGTGCACTGGTTTTCCTATTGGCAACCGGCATCGCTGCCGGCACGCATGCCGAAACATTCAGATGGGCGGGCACCACCGACCCGCAGACGATGGATCCGCATGCCGTGAGCTCGGCGCCGGTCCTCGGCTTCCTGAACAACGTCTACGAGGGTCTCGTGCGCCGCGGCAGGGACATGTCGATCGAGCCCGCGCTGGCCACAAGCTGGGAACCCATCGGCGACGGCGCCGGCTGGCGCTTCTTCCTCCGTCAGGGTGTCACGTTCCACGATGGAAGCGAGTTCGACGCTGACGACGTGGTCTTTTCCTACGAACGCGCATCATCGGAAGCGTCGGACGTGCGCAGCTGGTTTGCGACCGTATCGGACGTGATCAAGGTTGACGACTTCACGATTGACGTCATGACCAACGTGCCGAACCCGATCTTCCCGGACTCGATCGCCAACTGGATGATGATGGATGCAGGCTGGGCCGAAGCGAACGGCGCGGCGCTGCCGGACAAGGAGTCTGGCAACCATGCCACGCTCAACGCCAACGGCACCGGCGCCTTCGTGCTGAGCGGCCGCCAGCCCGGACTGGAGACGGTTCTCCGACCGTTTGGCAACTGGTGGGGCGAAGTCGAGCACAACATCACCGAGGCGACTTTCCTGCCCATTCAGAACCCGGCCACGGCCGTCGCCGCCCTGCTCTCGGGCGATGTGGACCTGATCAACCCGGTGCCAATCCAGGACGCCGAGCGGCTGTCCGGCCATGACGCGGTCAAGGTCATCCGGGGCATCGAGGCCCGTGTCATCATGCTTGGCTTCTCCCACGAAGCGGAAGCCCTGAAATACGGCCCCAACACTGGTGATCCGAATCCCTTCAGGGACGTGCGCGTGCGCGAGGCGGTGGCAAGCGCGATCAACGTGCCTGCCATCCTGCAGACCATCATGCGCGGCAGCGCCGAACCGGCAAGCCAGCTTGTCAGTCCCGCGATGCGAGGCTTTTCCACGGCAAATGACGTGCGCCCGGCATTCGATCCGGACAGTGCAAGGACATTGCTCGCCGAGGCTGGCTATCCAGATGGGTTCGGCTTCGGCCTCAAGTGTCCGAACGACCGCTACCTGAACGACGAGGCTGTCTGCCAGGCCGTCGTCGGCATGCTGGCTCAGGTGGGCGTCACGGCCGAACTCGACGCGATGCCGGTCCGCAACTACTGGCCGGAACTGCGGGAGGACAACTTCGACATGTACATGCTTGGCTGGTCACCAGGCACCTTCGATCACGAGCATCCAATCCGTTTCCTCGCTTCCACCCCGAACAGCGAGAAGAAGCTTGGCAGCTGGAACTTCGGGGGATACTCGAATTCCCGAATCGATGAGCTCCTGCCGATGATCCAGTCCGAGATCGACGACACCGAACGGCAGGCGATGCTGGACGAGGTGACGGCGCTCTATCAGGACGAGCATGCCTACGTGACGATGTACGTCCAGCCGCTCGTTTGGGGCGCCCAATCAAATGTCGAGCTGACGCAGCGACCGGACAACTTCTTCATCCTGCGTTGGGTAAGGGTCAACTGACCTGGCGCACACTGCACCGTCGGCCCGCCTCCGGGCGGGCCGGATGCGCTTTCTGCCCGCGCCTTCTTCGCCGTAACGGTCACGGGGAAGCCAAGTGCTGAACTACATCATTCGCCGCATCTTCCAGTCCGTCGTCGTACTGCTCATCGTCGGCCTCGTGGCGTTCTCCATGTTCCGGTTCGTGGGCGATCCGATCGACAACATGCTTGGTCAGGAACGCACCCAGGCCGACATCGAACGCCTGCGCACGCAACTCGGGCTCGACCAGCCGTTCCCCGTGCAATACTGGCGCTTTCTCGAGAACGCGGCGCAGGGCAATTTCGGCGTCAGCTACAGGCAGGGTCGCCCTGTGGCCGACATCATCGCCGAACGCGCGCCTGCAACGCTGGAACTGGCAGCCGTCAGCGGCCTCTTCGCGATCGTGATCGGCATCGTTCTCGGCGTCTTCACTGCGATACGACGCGACGGTTGGGCCTCGAACGTGATCATGACCGGATCTCTCATAGGAGTCAGTCTTCCCACGTTTCTAATAGGCATCCTGCTGATCTACGTTTTCTCGGTGGAACTCGATCTGCTTCCCAGTTTCGGCCGTGGCGACGTGATCGATGTCGGCGGATGGTCCACCGGCTTTCTCACTGCGAGCGGTCTCAAGGCACTTGTACTGCCCGCAATCACGCTCGGCCTGTACCAGATGACGTTGATCATGCGGCTTGTGCGCGCCGAGATGCTCGAAGTTCTCCGGCAAGACTACATCAACTTTGCCCGCGCCAGGGGACTCTCCGAGCGCGTCGTGAACTTCCGCCATGCTCTGAAGAACACGCTCGTCCCGGTCATCACCGTGACCGGCCTGCAGCTCGGCTCAATCATCGCCTTTGCGATCATCACCGAGACGGTGTTCCAGTGGCCAGGCGTCGGACTGCTCTTTATCAATGCGATCCAGTTCGTCGACATCCCGGTGATGGCTGCTTACCTGATGCTGATCTCGGTCATGTTCGTCGGAATCAACCTCATGGTCGATCTCCTCTATGTCGCGATCGACCCGCGGCTCCGCGGCGACGGGAACATGACATGACAAGCGTACGCGCCGCACCGGACCGGCAAAACCCCGTGGCCTTGCGGATCAAGGCGATGTGGCAAAGCGATCTCGCGTGGACATTCCGCCACTCTCCGGTCGCCATGGTCTCCTTCGTCGTGGTCGTGCTTCTGGTCTCGGGAGCCCTCCTTGCGCCGCTGATCGCTCCGCACGACCCGTTCGATCCCGCAACGCTCAACCTCATGAACGGGTTCACGGCACCGGGCACGCCAAATGCGTTTACGGGAGAGAGCTTCTGGCTCGGCACTGACGATCAGGGCCGTGACGTCTTCTCGACCATTCTCTATGGCATGCGCATCTCGCTTCTGGTGGGCTTCGCAGCCGTATTGCTCGGAATGGTGATCGGAGTGACACTGGGCCTGATTGCCGGCTACCGTGGCGGCTGGACGGAAACGATCATCATGCGCGTCGCCGACGTGCAATTGACCTTCCCCGCGATTCTTGTCGCCATGCTCATCTTCGGCATCGCCAAGGGTTTCACGCCCGTGGAATATCGGGACCAGATCGCCATCTGGGTTCTGATTCTTGCGATCGGCCTCTCCGATTGGGTTCAGTTTGCGCGCGTCGTGCGTGGCGCAACGCTGGTCGAGACAAAGAAGGAATACGTGCAGGCCGCGCAACTCATCGGCAGATCTGGGACCGCAATCATGATCCGCCACATCCTTCCGAACGTCCTCTCGCCCGTGCTGGTGATTGCGACGATCTCGCTTGCACTCGCCATCATCGCTGAGGCGACGCTGTCCTTCCTCGGCGTCGGCGCACCGCCTACACAGCCCTCGCTCGGCACCCTGATCCGGATCGGCCAAGGCTTTCTTTTCTCCGGCGAATGGTGGATTCTCTTCTTCCCCGCCAGCACGCTGCTTGCGCTCGCACTTTCCGTGAACCTTCTCGGCGACTGGCTGCGCGACGCACTGAACCCGAAGCTGAGATAGACATGGCTCAGTTCGAAATCCCGGTCGACGGACAGCGGCACCTCGCGCCAGTGCCGGACAACAGATGAGCGCAATTCTAGATATCGCCGATCTGAAGGTCGAGTTTCCGATGCGAAGGGAGGTCTTCGTTGCCGTCGACGGGGCCAGCCTGACAGTAGAGCCCGGCGAGATCCATGGTCTTGTCGGCGAGTCCGGGGCCGGGAAGTCGACAATCGGGTCGGCGGTCATGGCACTGCTCGAACGCCCTGGCAGAATCGCGGGCGGCACGATCCGCCTCAAGAACGAGATCATTTCGGGACGTGATCGGGCAGCAATGCGGAGCCTGCGCGGAAGCGAGATCAGCATGATCTTCCAGGATCCGCTGACTTCGCTGAATCCGCTCTTCACGATTCGCGAGCAGTTGACGGAAACAATCACGACCCATTTGAGCGTGACCGACGCCGAAGCGCGCGAGCGAGCGCGAGATCTGCTTGCACGCGTCGGAATCCCCGAGCCCGAAATACGGCTAGACCAGTACCCGCACCAGTTCTCGGGCGGCATGCGGCAGCGCGTTGTCATCGCGCTTGCTCTCTGCTCGGAACCCGACGTCATCATCGCCGACGAGCCGACAACCGCGCTCGACGTCTCGATTCAGGCTCAGATCCTGGATCTCATCAGGGAACTCGCGAACGAGCGCCAAGTCGGCGTGATCCTCATCACCCACGACATGGGCGTCATTGCCGATACGACGGATCGTGTCACCGTCATGTACCAAGGCAAGGTGGTGGAGACAGGCGCCACCAGGCTCGTCCTGGGCAAGCCGAGCCATCCCTACACCAAATCGCTCATCGCGGCCGTGCCGCGCCCCACGGTCAAGCTGCGCCGATTTCCGCTCATTTCCTATGGCGGGCGCACCACAAAGTTCCGGATCAACGACCTGGCGCGGAACTGGAACAAGACGGACACTGACTCCACCAAACCGCTCTTCGAGATAAGCGGACTTACCAAGCGCTTCCTGCAGAAGCGCTCCTTCATCCCGTCCCGGCGGCAATACCTTGTCGCCGTCAACAACGTCAGTTTCGACATTCGCCAGGGCGAGGTGTTCGGAATCGTCGGCGAGTCGGGTTCCGGCAAGTCCACGGTCGCACGCATGATCGCCGGTCTGTACAGGGTCGACGGCGGGACGATACTATATGACGGAAAGCAGGTCACCGGCTCCGGTTCCCTTGCCTGGTACCGCCGTCAGATCCAGATGATCTTTCAGGATCCGTATTCGTCGCTCAATCCGCGCATGCGGGTTGATGCCATCGTCGCCGAACCCGCGCTCCATCACAGGCTGCTGTCCGGCAAGGCGCTGAAACACAGGGTCGACGAGCTGCTCGAACATGTCGGACTTGGCGCAGATGCGGGACTCAAGTATCCGCACGAATTCTCCGGCGGTCAGCGCCAGCGCATTTCCATAGCACGAGCGCTTGCAACGCAACCGAAATTCCTGATCTGCGACGAGCCGACATCCGCCCTCGACGTCTCGATCCAAGCACAGATTCTCAACATCCTGAAGGATCTGCAGGAGCATCTGAACCTCACGATGCTCTTCATTTCGCACGACCTTCCGGTGGTGCGCCAGATGTGTGATCGCGTCGCCGTCATGCAGAACGGTCGTCTGGTGGAAATTCAGGATTCAGAGGCGCTCTTTGCAGCTCCTCGGGAAGCCTATACGCGATCGCTTCTCAGACTGATGCCACGTCTCGACGGTCTTGCTACCGAAGGCATTGAGGATCAAGTCGAGAATTGAGCAGCGCCCGCAGCGTCTGCGGACGTGTCAGAGACAAAGGCATCCTGCGAGGTCGCTGCCTGCACTCAGACTCAGGAAGCGACGGCAACCGTCTTCGGCTACGCTTGGGCTCCTGACTTCTTCTCGGCAAATTCCGCCAAAGCTTCCGCACGTTCGGCAATCCTGACCAAGGTTCCAGACACCTTGTCCTCAGGCAGCGCAACCTCGATCCGTCTTTGCTCGACCTGACCTTCAAGATCCTTGATTCGAGCCTCTTGCCGGGCAATCGTTTCTTCCAGTCGCGACTTGTCGCTTGCGGCAGCAACATGCTTGTCGGCCAGCATGAGCCCGGCCATCAGCAGCATCTGCGCTTCGGGCAGGCGTCGGGACTGCCCCTCAAGTGCCTTGGCTTCGGTATTGAGCAGCCCGGCCGCCTGATGAAGTGCACCCTCTTCGCCGTCCCGACAGGTCACGTTGAAGAGCCGTTCGCCGATCCGAATCGAAACCTCGGGCATCATCCAGCTTCCTTCAGCACAGGTTCAAGCGTCGCCAGGACTTCCTCGATTTCCATCTTCTCCACGTCTCGAGTGGCACGAAGGCCAGCAAGTTCGCCTTCCAGGGCGAAATTCAACAGATCAGGCTGCGCCTGTCCTTGGGCATTTGCCGCGCGAAGCGCAGCGCTCGATTCCCTGAGATGCCTGTTCACCGCCCGCATCTGCTGAAGCAGGGCATCCCGAGTCCTGAGCGCCTCCTGCAAGCCCGTCAAGTCAGCCTCGGAACCTTCAATGACGACATCCCGACTTTCGACTTTCGCGTCCGGACCTATCCGGTCCAACGCCCTTTCCGTCCTGTCCAGAGCAGACAGGATTCTGCTTTCGAGCTCGGACATGTCACTCATGGCTGCTCCTGGCTTGCGATTCCTCTTGCCGAACACTCGATGCCTAGACCGCGAATCGACGCCCGACAACAGAGTCTGCTCGGAGCATAGCGTATGCGGCGACAGTTTCACGCACTTTCCGAACGATGCGCCGCGGCCCGTCTTGCGTTCGGCAAGCTGGCTGCTAAGAACCAAGGCGATGTGGACGAGCCAAGGGCGAGAGCATGGACATCGAGACCCTAAAGGAACTGCATCCGGACCATTTTGAGCGCGCAGCGGCAATTCGCGCGCTCGCCATGGATGCGGTTCAGACGGCCAATTCAGGTCATCCCGGGATGCCCATGGGCATGGCGGACGTGGCGACGGTTCTTTTTGAAAGGCACCTCAAGTTCGACGCGGCGGATCCGGACTGGCCGGATCGCGATCGATTCATCCTGTCTGCGGGCCATGGCTCGATGCTGCTCTATGCATTGCTCCACCTCACTGGCTACGAGGACATGACGCTCGACCAGATCAAACGTTTTCGCCAGCTTGGCTCAATCACGGCAGGCCATCCCGAATACGGGCATGCCAAGGGGATCGAAACGACCACCGGACCTCTTGGTCAAGGGCTTTCGAATGCGGTCGGATTCGCCATCGCAGAAGAAGCCCTCCGGGCACGTTTCGGGAAAAAGGTCGTCAATCATTTCACCTATGTGATCGCGGGCGACGGCTGCCTGATGGAGGGACTGAGCCAGGAAGCGATCGGACTTGCGGGCATGCAGCGACTCTCAAGGCTGATCGTGCTTTGGGACGACAACGACATCTCGATCGACGGCAAAGTCTCGCTTTCGGACACGACTGACCAGATACAGCGCTTTCAGGCTTCGGGCTGGGAGGTCCTGGAATGCGATGGACATGATCCAGAGGACATCGACCGTGCGCTGAGCAAGGCCCGCAAGTCGAAAAAGCCCGTGATGATAGCGTGCAAGACCGTCATCGGGTTCGGCGCACCAAACAAGCAAGGCACCGCGTCGGCACATGGCTCACCCCTTGGGCAGGACGAGATCGACGCCACGCGTGCGACCTATGGCTGGCATCACGCCCCTTTCGATGTCCCGGGCCCAATCCTTGACGCTTGGCGAAACATTGGGCGACGTGGCAGCGAGGATCGCAGGGCTTGGCAGGACCGCTTTGCGACCCTGTCGGCTTCGCGCCAAGCAGATTTCAGGCGGATCATGTCAGGAGGCGCGCACAAACGCCTGGTCCCCGTCGTCCGGGCCTTGAAGAAGTCACTGTCGAAAGAGAGGCCCAAGGTGGCGACCCGAAAGGCGTCAGAAATGGCGCTGGAGGCGATCAACCCGGTCGTGGCCGAAACCATCGGAGGCTCGGCCGATCTGACCGGGTCGAACAACACGAAAACCCCGGATCTTGGAATTTTCGATTCAACGAATCGCAAGGGCCGCTACCTGCATTACGGAATCCGCGAACATGGCATGGCGGCCGCGATGGTCGGCATGGCGCTCCATGGCGGTGTCAGACCCTATGGAGGAACGTTTCTTTGCTTCACCGACTACGCCCGAGGGGCAATTCGGCTGTCAGCACTCATGGGCCTGCCCGTGACGTACGTGATGACCCATGACTCGATCGGGTTGGGCGAGGACGGTCCGACCCACCAGCCCATCGAGCATCTGGCAACGCTGCGCGCAACGCCCAATTGCCGCGTGATCCGGCCCGCCGATGCGGTCGAAACCGCCGAGGCATGGGAAATCGCGCTTTCGTCACATCGCACCCCGACGGTTCTGGCACTCTCGCGCCAGGGCCTGCCGACCGTGCGAACACAGCACAAGTCAAGAAACCTAACGGCCATGGGTGCCTACACCTTGGCTCGTCCCGGTTCAGGCCGGCGACGGGCAGTCCTGATCGCCACCGGCTCCGAGGTGTCCGTTGCGCTGGAGGCACGGTCGATTCTGGAAGCGGACGGAATTGGCACCAGCGTGGTGTCAATGCCTTGCGCAGAACTCTTCGCCGAACAGCACGAAACCTACCGCCGACGAGTGCTGCCTGCGGGAGCAGTCCGCGTCGCCATAGAGGCAGGCGTGCGTCAGGGCTGGGACAGGTGGCTTCTTGGAGAGCGTGGTCGCGCTGGACGGGACGGGTTCGTAGGCATGGAGAGTTTCGGCGCTTCCGCTCCGGCTGACGACCTGTATCGCCATTTCGGAATCACGGCAGAAAACGTCGCCGAGAGGGTTCGGTCGCTACTGTAGCGGTGGACCCAAATGCACCGACCGAGGCTCCGCGCCGTCCCGCGCGATGCCTGCATGGGCATGCTGGACTCCTACTTGATCTTGCCTTCCCTGTACTCGACATGTCTGCGGGCGACCGGGTCGTACTTCCGCACCGTCATCTTCTCGGTCATCGTGCGGGCGTTTTTCTTGGTTACGTAGAAATGTCCCGTGTCTGCTGTCGAATTCAGACGGATCTTGATCGTCGTCGGCTTCGCCATTGCGTCTCTCCTCTCGGGCCCGGCCCTGAAGACACCGAGCCGGAATTCTCGAAACCCGGGTATTAGACGCCGAACAAGGGGTGTCAACAGAATTCGATCCGGGAACAGTGCCGACATTGGCTTGCATTCGACTGTCCGAGCAAGCCTGATCGCGAGCGTCTTGTTCCGAACGCGACCGACAAAAGCCAAACAGGACCGCAGCGCTGTCCCGGACACGGCCAACGAATCCTGGAGACAAAGTGCGGATGGCTTGTAAGCCGGATTCTGTGCCCCGTTTCCGGGGTGATGACCATTCATCTTGCCCCGCCGTTTCCGGAAGGGTCATGCTGCCTACCCGGGTTCCTGAACCGGAGCGAGTCCGTGTGAAACCCCTATTCGGCGTTGCTCCCGGTGGGGCTTGCCATGCCGGTCCTGTTGCCAGTCCCGCGGTGAGCTCTTACCTCACCGTTTCACCATTGCCCCGCTTGCGAGGCCGTCTGTTCTCTGTGGCGCTATCCCTCGGGTTGCCCCGGCCGGGCGTTACCCGGCACCGTCGCTCCGTGGAGTCCGGACTTTCCTCGAAACCGTGGTTCCGCGGCCATCCAGCCATCCGCAATACGTTACATATGTGCATTGATTCCACCTAGCAAGTCGCGAGAGCTGCCGTCGCACGGCGGACCTTCTCTTCTTACCATTGGCAAGGTCATTCCGCAGGTCGACAAGGCAACCGGCATCCAATTCAGCGTTGTCGGGCAGGATTCGTCGTCGTGAAATGGGAATGGTCTCGTTCGGGATGCGCGATCAAGTGCGCAAGGTTCCGCACGCCGCACACACTGCAGCGACGAAATTCGAGGTCGGCAGCGCGAATTCGCAGGAGACGCTGGTACACATTTCCTTCGGCACTGCGATGAGGACTCGATCATGGAAACGCGCCAATCATTGGAGTTCCTGGACCTTCTCCACACGAAGTGGTCTGAATTCTTAATTTCCTGGAAACCCCGCAGTTGGTAGAGCCGGAAACCCTCGCGCCAATCCGGCCATGAGCGCCCTATCATCCTTCGACAGTGGACCACTCCCATTCGGATTGAATCGCTGGCGGAAGGCGGACAGTATGGCGCTTTTGCCCTCGTGCACCGGGTAGCCGAATGCGGCGGCATCTCGCATGAAGTCGCCGTCTGGCAAAGGTGTCGGCCAGATCGAGAAACCCTTCTCAGCGAGCCGCCGCCAATTGAAGTGCCGCCCAGGGTCACGCTTGCGGCCAGGGGCCATATCGGAGTGCCCGATCACCGCCCATGGAGGCAGGGCATGACGGTCCAGAATTTCTGCGAGCAGGATTTCCAGCTTCTCCATGAGCGGTTCGGCGAATTGCGACACGCCGTCATTGTCGAGTTCGATCCCGATGGAACGGGAGTTCACGTCGCCCCTCCCCGCCCAGGACCCGGCACCCGCGTGCCAGGCCCGCTTGTCTTCGGGAACCATCCGAAACACCGTGCCGTCTCGCCCTACGAGATAGTGCGCAGAGACTTCGAATTCGCTGCCGCAGAGGCGTTCAAGTGCAGCTTCGGCATTCTCCATTGCGGTATAGTGAATTACGATCAGTTCTATCCTAGCCCCGGATGCCCGGTCCCCAAAGCAGGAAGCAGGCCTGTCGAAGACCTTCACGCCAGGCCCTGCCGTGTCATGAATGGTGCGCATTGCAACAGGTCATTCTTCGTGGGGCAATGCGCGCCTCCGGCCGACGCGGAACCCGATGCGTTGGCCAAGTGCGGCGATCGAGAGCCTGTTTTGCCCGTACACCATGAACCGGTTTCCTGGATCCGAATCGTGCCTGCGGTCCCGGCACCGACCGAGATGAATCCCGACACGCACCGCCCAACCGGTCCGGAGTCCTCATGTCGCTCCATTGCATGGCCATACAGGAAGTTCGCTTCATGCTCGGCAAACATCAACCCTGCCCTGCAATCAGGCACCTGATGTCCGAGCAGCATAATGACCGTGAAGCGCCAAGCGACCACCGCATTGATCGCTGCACTGCAAATTGTGACATTCTGATCCGTGCGGGCGGCCAGCAGGTCGGAGCTCGTCACAGGGCGTGCCGACTTGCAATCTTCTTCCACGGGTGCCCCTCCAAACCCGTTCTTTGGCGGCTCCACCGCATGATCTACGCAAACCACGTCGAACTTGATTCGCCAATCGCGTTCCGCTTCGTCTTTCGGAACCTTCTTCACGGTTCATCGGATCTGTTTTGCCCGGTTTCCTCAACCTGAACTTGGCCACGGACCGGAAGCTAGCCAGCCGCGGGCATAAAAAATCATGCACCTCTGCGACAACGCTCTCCACAAGGAACGGCCGACGCTCGTTGTGCGCCTTGGAATCGTGCGGCAACCGTCGCGGGCAGCGCAGGCAGGCATGGTCTGCAAGATGCGGACAGCGAATGTTGGATCGGACTGGGAACCGGCTCAGGCAAATCGCGCGACGAAGATGCTCCCTACATCCGGCATCGTCCCACCCGATCCAGCGATCCAGCGCGAAGTTCAATTGCGCACGGGTCGAGACCCCTGTGACACCAGCCATGCGCCACGCTCACTTCCTGCCGCACCTGGCAGCTAGCTATGGCCGTCATTCCGCGCGGATGCTCACGCCGCGCCAACAGCGTGCGCCCGACCTCATGCTCCTGCGCCGCGTTTGCCCTGTGGATGGGCAGATCGCGAATTCCGCCTAGTGTTGGCGCCATGGCAATCTCCGGTGACCTGTCGGACGATGATGCCAGCGCTTCCACGGGATTCTGAGGCCGACCGACCACACGGGCAAACGAGGGTCCACTGCAATTTTTCCGTTCAAGGGCTCGGCGGTTGTCAATCCGCGCCCGAGGCGAGATCGCAGCGATCGGAAAGACTGCCACCCGTCACGCAAGGTGCTGCCGATCGGAGACCGTGCCAACCCGGGGCTGACATACCGCAACGAACGCACGTCGTTCAGCCCAATCTTTCCTGACTCGGCAGCGCTAGAATCCGTACGTGAGCGAGAATACCGCCTTGGTGTCGCTGGAATCCAGGAACTTGACATCCCCCAGCGCAACCTTGGCATCCTCGTAATTCACGCCGAAATTCGCGGACAGGCCCCTAGCCAGGTCGTACTGAATGCCCAGTGCCGCGGAGGCTTCTTCCTGCCCTTCGATCTCACCATAATGTCCTTCGAGGGAAAAGCCCCAGACCATGATCTTTCGGCGAATTCCGGACGAGATGTACCAACGCGTGGCGTTCATGCCGGCGGAAGAATAGCTCTCTTGCCCCAAGCCTACATCAAACAAAGTACTGCCATAAACGACCTCTCCGACCACGCTGTGTCCTTGACTCCTGAATTGGAGCGTTTCGTCTGCAGCTTCGTATGCACCCTGACCGGCACGGATCGTGAAACGATAATCCTTGCTTCCGTTGCCTATCGGTCGCTGGAATGTCAGTCCCAGGTCAATTTTGCCTTCATTGTCCACCACGCCGCTCGCCACGAATGGGCCAACCCGACCGGCGTATCCTGCACTCCTGTCAGAACGCTCGCCGTGGAAGTCATCAAATGCCAAGACAGCACTGCCGAAGCCTCGCCGGCGGCGAGTCTGGTTGCGCACGGTCTCCGATACATTGCCCAGCAACACGGTGCCCCAGATGCCTCCTACCGACATCGCTGCATCATCCGTGTATTTTTCACTTTCGTCGGGTGTCAGGGAATCGTCAGAGACGAGTTGTCCGGTGTAACTCAACTCGACACGCCAGCGATTCGGAAGCTGAGTCATGGCAACCGCGCCAAGGCTGCCGATCAGCCCCGGTCCGTTGTCATCGTCATTACCTGACCCGGTGGTGTACCGTGCCTCCATCGCTCCGGCAAGCGTCAGCGTCACGTCGCCGATTTCCATTGCGACCGCTTCTTCAAGCGGCGACAGGTTGTCAAGATTGGGTAAACCGCTCTGCGCTTCTGCAGGGGAAGCGCCCGCAAGACCAATTAGGACGAATGCCGCAAAGAGTCCAAAATGTCGGGAGGTTGTCGTGCCCATTTCGTCAGCTCCGCTTCGGAAAGGTCGAGCGGAAGGCCTGACGTGCAATGGCGCGCCCGGCAGCAAGGCCCTGAACATTGTCGATTGACCAGTGGACGCCGCCGTAGAGCCTACTCATTCCGTTTTCCTCGGCCATTTGGCTGAGGCTTGTCCAATGCCGCGTGACACCCTGCAGTTGCGGCCACAAGACCCGATCTGGCGACCTGCCGGAGAACGCGATGTCATCCCGACCGTGGATCAGGGCGATCATTTCCGCTGCTGCGCCGCCGAACGTCGAGTGGCCGGACGTGTACGAAGGGAACTCCGGCGTGGGAATGTAGCTGCGCCAGCCGGCGTGCACGCTCACCCTGCGGTCCGAATTGCCGAATTCCGGAGCCCGCGCACGGATAGCCGTTTCGGGTCGGAGCACATCGTAGTGGTACTTGCTGTCCCAGGCAGAGATCGATGCATCACACTGCGTCATGCCAACCAAGGCCATCGCCCGGGCGAGTTCAAGGAAACCAAGGCCGCGGTCCTGGAGGAGCTGCATCGCGATGTACATGAAGTGCCCCGGATTCGTCACTCCCCAAGGCCCGTCTTCCCAGAACAGAGCCGCTTCCGACTCGTCCGCTGTGCGGATCGTGCTGTCGCTGCCGCCCAGCCTGCGGATCATGTCGAACTCTTCCGCAAATTCGGGACTTCTGGGGTCGTGGAAGTCGGAGACTCGGAATTGCGAACCAGTTTTCATTGTCCAAGGCGTGATCATCCCATGTCCGGGGTAGAGACAACGCTCGAATGACGGGAAGGACGGTCCCGGCGAGGCGCCGTAGAACGGAGCAGTCGGGCTCCACTGCAGGGTATCCCCGCGCCGTTCGTACCGTCCGAGATAGTAGTCGACCTCGCTCGGTTCCGAACCATCGTCCGTTCGCTGTCCGAGTACAATCATGGCGGCCCTGCGACCCCACTCCACGCCAAGGGACTTGGCTTCGCTGCCAGGGAAGCGCTTCAGGAATGCAGCTCGCTCAAAGAGGAATGGCTGCTGGAATGCCTCTGCCGCGGCGAGGGAAAAGGCCACGCCATAGGCAATTTCCGGATCCGCATCTGGAGGCCCGTCGCCGATTCCGAATGGTTCGCCATAGGCCTTCGCGACGCCGTTGGCCGCGAGGAATGCCGCTGCCGTGGCCAATCCCAGATTGTATGCCGCCCTCGGTGCAAGAACCCGTTGGTCCCGGATCTGCTGCAAGGCTGCGTCCACCCAGTAAAATGCAGTATTTCGTTTGTCCGGGTCCAGAATCTGGTTGGCATAGGAAGAGCCGTGTGCCCGAGTAACGGAACTGGCACCGATTCCGCCCGCGAGGGGAATGGCGGCAAACGCGGTTGCAAGCGATTGCACGAACTGTCTTCTCGACTGGGGCCTTCCAGGAATTGGATGTTGCTTGGGTCCGTACAGTTGAACGGGAAACGAGGGGGCGGAACAGTCGGGTGAAGTCAATTTTGTCTCCATCTGATGCGGGATTACTGAGGCGAAAGGCACATGAGGCCCCCGGACACGGCATTGATCGCTCTCCGGCAGCGCAAAGGACAGGAAGACAAAATTACGGGATGCCGCTTACAGGGCGGTATTCAGACGACGGGAGCGCCGCGCGCACCCGTCGACGAACCGGACAACACTGGAAGCCTGCACCAAGCCGTCCTTGCAGCGGCGGAAAGCCGATATGTTCGGGCTGTACCTGGACGGCGTTCGAACCCATGGCCGACACTACAAACAAGCTCCACTAAGAACGCTAAGCAACTGCCGCGCAAACTTTCAACTCAACTCACGCGGTACAAACCACGGGAACAGGTGCCCGCTAGCATGGGGCGCAACCGACAACAATGCCAAAAATTCTGCGTCGACAAAGTTCTGAAGGCGGTAAGGCAAATTGACCGTTGGCTGCAGGCAAAGAGTCGCCTCTAGCATCATGGAGCTTTAGATGCGGGGACCTGAGCGTCGGCAAGTGAAGGCGTCGGCGGGTTCGGTTGCCTCCAGACTCTCATGGCGCGCAGTGCGCCGACAACTGTCACTGGCAAGTACGAGTTCAGTACGCCGGAAGTGCGAGACGCAAGCGATCGCGACGCCAAATGAGGGCAACCACAGGGTGCAATGCCGCTGATTGAATGGTTCGGCGGGCCGTTTTCCGAAATGCGCAATCCCGACTCTCCGGGACAAGGCGGTCTGGTGCCCAAAGCGAACTCAGGCATCCTACCGCGCACCGTTCGGCCGGGCACAACAGGACAGCGTCGAGATGTCTGCGGAGTCTGTGTGGTCGTAACGGGGCTGACTGCAATTGTTGCTAGCGGAGACGCGGCAAGACAGGGACCGGAGACCGACCCCGGGCGGACCCTTTGGCAAACCTACTCGGGAAGCCCATTCCGCCAGCCTTCGATCCGGCGGCGCTAGATTACGTGAAGAACTCAGTCGACAAGCTGGCTACCATCGCCCGGCGCTGAACGAGGCAGCGGCCGACCTGCCCGAACCAATGAGGCAAATGACAAATGGAAGCTGGGCGCTGCTCTCGTGGGACGGGCCACCGAGGTGGCATTTGGATGGGCCACTGACGAGGATGGGCCGGAGAATTGGAAGCCTAGCCGCCCTCTCGTGCGATCCGGAAAGGACTGGGATCCCAGTCGCAGGCAAACCCGTCACCGTCCGGATCGAGGCCCCTCCAGTCGCGCTTCGGACCGCCCGCCTTCAGGAATGCGGCCTGCGCCCGGTCGGACCAGCCATGCTTGGCGCAGGCCCGATTGTACCGTTCCTCGTCGAACCGGCCCGTACGGCTGTAGACCGGTTCGCCAACTTCATTCGTCGTCGAGAGCGCGTAGGCCACGATGTTGGGCTCCGATTCGCCAGGCCGGGTGGGTAGGTCCTCGGGCTCGACGACCTGAAGAGCCTCTCGCTGGCGCTGAAGCCTGTCCCGGTCGCTTTCGATGGTCTCGCGCGAACTTACTGCTTCAAAGTCCTGCTCGTCCGAAATGACGGCACGGTCGACTTCGCGCGAGGGGGTCGCTTCCGTCTCGCCAGCGCCCTGCGCTAGCGCATCCTGACCTGAATCCGGATCGTCACCAGCCTGTGGCACCTGCGAATCCGACACAGGCGAATTCAGGGCCAGGTCGCCCGGAGGAAATACGGTGGAGATCTCGCTCGGAGGTCGTGATCCGGCCACAGTGCCCGAATCCGGACTGTCAAGGGGAACGTCGTCCATGCAGGCCGTAACACCGCCAAGTGCGATCACTGCGATCAGACGGAAAGTCATTTCCTGTATTCGCCAATGCCTCTTCTGCACAAAGTCCTACCACCACTTTTTCGGCTTTGCCACAAAGCCGGCACGGTCCTCGATCGCCATGGCGAAATCCAGCAATTCGCCCTCTTCCCAAGGCTTCCCAATGAGCTGCAGGCCAAGCGGCAGACCATCCGGATCCAGGCCGGCGGGCACGGAAACCCCTGGCAAACCCGCAAGATTTACCGTCACTGTGAACACGTCGTTGAGATACATTTTCACGGGATCGTTGAACTTCTGGCCGAGCGGAAAGGCTGCCGTCGGAGTTGCGGGCGTCAAGATTGCATCGATGCCGTCTGCGAACGCGTCCTCGAAGTCCTTCTTGATAAGCGCCCGAACCTTGCGCGCATGATTGTAGTATGCGTCGTAAAACCCGGCAGACAACACATAGGTGCCAATCATGACGCGCCGCTTGACCTCGTCCCCGAAACCCTCGGCGCGGGTCTTTTCGTACATTGCCGTGACATCATCGCCCGGGGCAAGCGTCGTCCGATGGCCGTAGCGCACGCCATCATAGCGCGCGAGATTCGACGACGCCTCCGCCGGCGCCACGACGTAATATGCAGGCAGAGCGTATTTCGTGTGCGGCAGCGAGATGTCAACCAAGGTCGCACCGGCATCTTCCAGCATGCTGCGTCCTGAGGTCCAAAGCTCGTCAATGGCTTCAGGCATTCCGTCCATCCGGTATTCCTTGGGAATTCCGACGGTTTTTCCCCGAATCTCTCCAGTCAGCATGGTCTCGAAGTCCGGCACGGGAATGTCGGCACTCGTGGAGTCCTTCGGGTCATGGCCAGACATGGCCTCAAGCATGATCGCGGCATCGCGAACCGATTTCGTCATCGGCCCCGCCTGATCAAGTGACGAGGCGAAGGCGATGATTCCCCATCGGCTGACCCGACCATATGTCGGCTTCACGCCAGTGATCCCGGTGAAGGCCGCCGGCTGGCGGATGGAGCCGCCCGTGTCGGTTCCCGTCGCGCCTAGGCAGAGATCGGCGGCCACGGCCGCGGCAGAGCCGCCGGACGACCCGCCAGGGGTCAACTCGGTATCGCCCGCTTTCCACGGATTCACGGTGTTGCCATAGACACTGGTTTCGGTCGAACTGCCCATGGCAAACTCGTCCATGTTGAGCTTGCCCGTCATAACGGCTCCGGCTTCGAAGAGCCGAGACGTTACGGTGGACTCGTAAGTGGGCTTGAAGTCGGCCAGGATTCCGCTCGCCGCCTGGCTCGGAACGCCCTCGGTGCAGAACAGGTCCTTGATGCCAACCGGAATGCCGCACATGGCCGGCGCCTCGCCTTCGGCAAGGCGTGCGTCGGCCGCCCTGGCCTGTTCAAGCGCGAGATCTGGCGTCGGATGGACCACCGCATTCAGTGCTGCAGCCTCTTCCGCCGCCGCGAGGCATGCTAGGGTGAGCTCCACGCTTGTTATCTCGCGGGCCCTTAGCTTGTCGCGTGCCTCGGAGATCGAGAGGGAATTGAGTCCGCCCATGCGCTACTCCACGACCTTCGGCACAACGAAGTAGCCCTCGCGCGCGTCCGGAGCGTTTGCCAGCACCTTCCCGGCGATGCCGCCGCCGGCAATCCTGTCCTCTCGGCGCTTGAGCCGCATGGGCGTGACACTGGTCATGGGCTCGACATCTTGGACGTCAACCTCGCGCAGTTGCTCAATGAAGCCGAGGATCGCATTGAATTCGCTGGCAAGCGCCGGCAGATCCTCTTCATCGACCCGGATCCTGGCAAGCTTGGCAACGCGCCGGGCGTCGTTGTGGTCAATTGACATGGGCGAATTCTCGATCGGTTCCGCGCGCCCCTGTAGCGTGACCTGCCGACAATTCCAAGTCTTGAAGAACGCTGAATGGACAGACCATGGTGCATTCGCAAAATGCGCTTCAGGCGCCCCAGAACGCCATTGCGGCAGCGATCCGGCATCGGCCGACAGTACGTCGCATTGATCCGAACCCCTTTTGGTCACCTACGTGAAGTTGGAAATCCGGTGGTGGCCTTGCGGCAGTACCTGATTCGACCGAGCCGCCCGGACCCGAGGACTGCGTAACGGATGACGGACCCGGAATTTCGCTCGGGCAACAGCATCCACGCATCGAATCCTCGCCGAACAGATGCGTCTCCCGCCAGCCCAATTCGATACCGCCGCCATACATTCGCCAAGACGTGCTGCCGCCACAAGGCTTCGCGACTTGGCGCCGCAGAATTTGCAAACAGCCCGCCATGTCATTGGATCGTCCTGCCAATCGGGATTCCAAACGCTGCCACCTTGCCTTGCCCGTGGCTCGGCGATACATCTTTGCGGCCAATTCCGGGAAGGCATCCATGTCCAGCGAACTCATCAACAGCTTCAAGACCGGCCCTGACGAGAACGGCCGCTTTGGCACGTTCGGAGGCCGCTTCGTCAGCGAAACGCTTATGCCGCTCATTCTTGACCTTGAGACCGAATACGAAAAGGCCAAGACGGATCAGTCCTTCTGGGACGAGATGGACCATCTCTGGACCCACTATGTCGGCCGTCCGTCGCCACTCTATTTCGCGGAGCGCCTGACAGATCGTCTCGGCGGTGCGAAGATCTACATGAAACGCGACGAGCTCAACCACACCGGCGCCCACAAGATCAACAACGTGCTCGGCCAGATCATCCTTGCGCGCCGCATGGGGAAATCCCGCATCATCGCAGAGACTGGCGCCGGGCAGCACGGGGTCGCAACGGCCACGGTTTGCGCAAAGTTCGGTCTGAAGTGCGTCGTCTACATGGGTGCGCATGATGTCGAAAGGCAGAAGCCGAACGTCTTCCGTATGAAGCTTCTCGGTGCCGAAGTGGTGCCGGTAACGTCGGGCCGGGGCACCTTGAAGGATGCCATGAATGACGCGCTTCGCGACTGGGTGACCTATGTCCGCGACACGTTCTATTGCATCGGCACCGTTGCAGGGCCTCATCCCTATCCCGCCATGGTCCGCGACTTTCAATCCATCATCGGCAAGGAGGCTCGCTCCCAGATGAATGAGGCCGAAGGACGTCTGCCCGACACGGTCATTGCGGCGATCGGGGGCGGATCGAATGCCATGGGCCTATTCCACCCGTTTCTGGACGACAGAAGCGTGCGCATCATTGGCGTCGAGGCGGGCGGCAAGGGCGTGGATGATCGGATGGAGCACTGCGCATCGCTCACCGGTGGACGGCCAGGAGTCCTACACGGCAACCGGACGTATCTGCTTCAGGATGGCGACGGGCAGATTCTTGAAGGCTTCAGCATTTCCGCAGGACTCGACTATCCTGGCATTGGACCGGAGCACTCGTGGCTCCACGAAACCGGGCGCGCCGAGTACGTTTCGGTCACCGACCAAGAGGCGCTCAAGGCATTCCAGCTTTCTTGCGAGACAGAAGGCATCATCCCGGCGCTCGAACCCAGTCATGCGCTGGCCCATGTGGCGAAGATCGCGCCCGGCCTGCCGTCGGATCATGTCATCTGCATGAACATGTGCGGTCGAGGCGACAAGGACATTTTCACGGTTGCCAAGGCACTTGACTGGAACATGACCGAATTCGAATGAGCTCTAGGGCCGTGGCGGAGCCTTGACGATCGTGGTGGCCCGCGACATTCTCGGCAACCACGCCAATATCGGAAGTGCCCGAAAATTCACTGTCTAACAGGGTCCGCCGCCGGCACGATGGCAGCGCCGTGTGTCGCGTCGTATATCCCTCCCTAGACAAGCCCAGGCAGTGGAAGAGGCATTTCAGAAGTCCAAATTGCCCTACAAGTACACTTTTTACACGTAAAATCAGCTTGTTGCAGGCTCATGTTGGCCTAGTATCAGTGCACTAACGCAAATTGAACATGCTGGAAATTGCCAAGGATGATGACCTGAAGAGCTTGAGCCGCGACAACCTGTAGTGAGGGGACCCCATCAATCTCAGGACGGCGGCTACGCGCTGACGAGAGCGTGCCGCAGGCCATTCGCAGAGATTGCCAATGACTGGAAGATACATCACTGGACAGTGCTTGGGGAGCAAAGGGATCCGGTTCAACTCGCAAAGGGCCACGCCGACATCCCGCTGCCCGTTGGAACGACAACAAACTCCACCGCATGCGTGATCGAATTTGAAGGTGTCGATATCTAGCACTTTTCGTGCGCCTTGCGCTGCAATCAGGCCGGCAAGAACGTTGCGGAAAGACGTGCACCCCGACCGGACTTCATCCAGTCATTGCGAGACCCTCAATTTGATGGAAATCGCAACAGACCGAGAGCGGATGTGCCATTCCCCAGGTTCGCACACCGCCCCGACTTGGACAGCGTTCGACGGCATGTTCAACTTCATTTCAGAAGATTCTGGACTTTCATCTTTCGGCAAGGCGTTGCAGATTCATCGCAATTCGATAGAATAAAGGGCTTGCAAGCCAGTTCACGCGAGGATTGAGACATGTGGACAAGGGCTCTCGACATCGCACTTGGGAAGGTCGTCCAAATCGGCCTGCTAACGGTCGAATTGCCAGATGGGAAGGTGCTCACGTTCGGCGACGGCAAAGGACCGCAGACTCGCGTGTCCCTTACGGACAGCGCAACAGTCCGACATATGGTGATCAACCCGGAACTTGCAGTCGGTGAAAGCTACATGAACGGAACGCTCGTCAT
The DNA here is from genome assembly GCA_022819605.1 of Silicimonas sp. Lineage (GTDB taxonomy): Bacteria > Pseudomonadota > Alphaproteobacteria > Rhodobacterales > Rhodobacteraceae > JAJEFO01. Next base: position 89,701 of record JAJEGW010000208.1, read on the forward strand.
CGAGAATGACGACCTCCACGGCCTTCTCGAACTGATCCTCCGCAACCTCGACGACCCGCATCGGGCCTGGTGGCAACACGCGCAACTGAAGCTTCGCACGACCCTCAGGCGGTTCATGCAGCACAATGCCGGCCGCATTTCCGTCAGGAACGTCGCACATCACTACGACCTGTCGGGCGAGCTTTACGAGCTCTTCCTGGATGCGGACCGGCAGTATTCTTGCGCCTATTTCCGCTCGCCTGACGACACGCTTGAAGTCGCGCAGGAACAAAAGAAGGCCCATATTGCCCAGAAACTGAGAATCGAGCCGGGGATGCGCGTGCTCGACATCGGCTGCGGCTGGGGAGGCATGGGCCTCACGCTGGCGCGAGACCATGGCGCCCAGGTTCTCGGGATCACGCTTTCCAAGGAGCAGCTCGCGGTCGCGCAGGAGCGTGCGCGGGCCGAAGGTCTTCAGAAGCAAGTCGAGTTCCGAATGGCCGACTACCGCGCGCTTTCGGGACAGTTCGACCGGATCGTGTCGGTCGGCATGTTCGAACATGTGGGGCTGCCGTATTTCGACGCCTATTTTCGTTCGGTGCGCGATCTTCTGACCCGCGACGGGGTGGCGCTCATCCATACGATCGGGATCTCCGAGGCACCATGCGCCACCAACCCGTGGATCGCCAAGTACATCTTTCCCGGCGGCTACGTGCCAAGCCTCTCGGAAATCGCGGCCTCGGTCGAGCGCCAGAATCTGTGGATTGCGGATGTCGAGTCCCTCAGGCTCCACTATGCCTATACGCTCCGGCACTGGTTCGACCGGTTCGTCGCGAACGCCGACAAGGTGATAGAGCTTTATGACGAAAGATTCGTGAGGATGTGGAAGTTCTACCTCGTCGCCTGTGAGCAGACGTTCCGGCTCCGGCGTCAGGGCGTGTTCCAGTTCCAGATATCACGCGAGGTCGATGCGGTTCCAATAACGCGGGACTACCTGTATTCCGGCACTGCGGACGCGGAACTGCGAGCTGCCGAGTAGACGAGACCCTTCCCCAAGCGGACACCGCCGCTATCGCCGACCTTCCCAGAACCAAGTGCCGATCATCAGAATCGAAGCGAGCAGTAGCATGGTCCACGCTGGCAGCAACGGCGACACGCGGATGTCCGCTGTCAGGTAGGCTTCACGAGGCGTGATTCCGATCCACCCACGTCCCGACGCGACCTGGCCTTGCCGGACCCGGCGGATATCTGGCACACCCTCGGTCATCTTGTGGACGCCGCCGCGCGTGTCTGCCACCGGAGTTGCCAAGAGTGCATCGCTCGCGATCGTCGCCTCGAACTCTTTCAACGCTGCAGGGCCAAGCGCTGCGACACTTTCCTGGTCACCCTCTCTCAGCCGGTAAAGCCCAGCTTCCGGCGCCTGCCAAGTCAGCGAGTAACGACCGGGTGCGACTTCTTCCAGCGGCAGCAGGATGACTTCACCATTTGGATCGATGACTTCAACGTCTCCAACTTCGTCATTGATCGTCCGGCGGCTAATCGTCATGGTCAGGCCCTCTGAATTCGCAGTCAACGCTTCCTCTTCCAGGTCGGGCTCCTTCATCATCCAGTGCGCCAGCCGTCTGAGCAGTTCCAGCTGCGGACCTCCTCCTTCAAAGCCCCGCGACCAAAGCCAGGCATGGTCCGACGCGAGCAGCGCAACGCGCCCCTCTCCGACCCGGTCGATTACCAGCAGTGGCGCATCGTCCAAGCCTTCCATGAGTGTGTGGCCTTTGTCCTTGGCAGCCACGTCGATTTGCCGGAGCCATCTTCCCCAAGCCTGTTCGTTGCGGATTGCCGCATCCTTGACTGGTGCCAGGCCCTCGGTCACTGGGTGACGCTGGCCGATGCGGGTCACCTTTGGCAGATAGGCAAATTCGCGCACCAGTCCGCTTGGCGCGGCCGGAAGTATCTCGGCCAGCGGCGAATAGTAGATTGATTCGGCCGTTGCAAAATCCGGACCTGCTGCGACCAGCAGTGCGCCTCCGCCCTCGACATGCTGCCTGATGCTGTCGAGATAGACGGCCGGCATGATGCCGCGCAGCTTGTAGCGGTCGAAGATGATCAGGTCGAATTCGCCAACCTTGTCCAGGAAGAGCTCACGCGTCGGAAAGGCGATCAGGCTGAGTTCGTTCACCGGCACCCCGTCTTGCTTTTCGGGCGGGCGCAGGATGGTGAAGTGCACAAGATCCACCGAGGCATCCGATTTCAGGAGGTTGCGCCAGGTTCGCTCGCCTGCATGCGGCTGCCCGGAAACCAGCAGAACCCTCAATCGATCCCGTACACCGTTGATTTGCACAACCGCCGCATTGTTGCGCGTGGTCAGTTCGTTCATTCGTTCAGGCAACGTGAACTGGATGACGTTCATGCCGCCATGCCGGAGCGTCACCGCAAGCTCGACATCCTGACCAACTGGCACCCGGAACCGGTCCGGCGTTCCGCCATCCAGGGAAATGTCGATGTCGGCTGTCCCGGGGAGGTCGGCAGGAACATCTCCCTGATCCTCGACCTTCAGCGTCAAGGTGACCGGCTCGTCAATGATCGCGAATGCCGGAGCATTCCGAATCAGAAGACGGCGGTCCCAGTCGCCGTCTTTCCCGGTCAACAGCAGGTGCATCGGCGCGGGAAGTTCCGGAAGGTGATCAATGTCATGCAGCTGCCCGTCGCTCACGAGAATCACGCCCGCAAGACGTGCGCGCGGCTCGCTTGCAATCGCGTCGGCAAGCGCCTTCATCAGGAGCGTGCCGCGATTGCCGTCGCTGTCTTCAACATGAACCATGCGGAGCCCGACATTGCCGAGGGCGGCGATTTCCTCCTCGACGCTCGCGATCGCTTCCGCGGTTTGGGAAGGGCGAATGTCGATACCTTGGCTCGCGCTTTCGTCTACCACAAGAATGACCAGGTCCGAGAGCGCTTCCCGCTCCTCGATCTGGGTCGACGGATTCGCAACCGCCATCAGGAGCAGCAAAAGGGCGATCCCGCGGAGCCACCACCCTGAAAGGCCGCCCCGGACAGCCATCAAGATCGGGACCAGCGAAGAGGCAGCCAGTGACCAAAGCATCGCCCACGGCAGCAATGGCTCGAAAAAGATGCTGTGAACGACCTGCATGGCTCAGTCGAGTCCCAGAATTTGCCCGAACTGCCGTCGAGGCAGCGCTGGCAGTGGGAGCGGCGCGAGGAATGCCAACGTGACGGCCTTGCTGAAACGCGTCATTGCCCCAGCCTGTCGAGCAGGGCCGGTACATGGACCTGGTCCGATTTGTAGTTCCCGGTCAGGACGTACATGATCAGGTTGACTCCGAAGCGATAAGCGATCTCGCGCTGGCGCTCGCCAGAAAAGGCACGACCCACCGGAAACATGGGCCGTCCCTGTGCATCCATTGCCCACGCAGCTGCCCAGTCGTTTCCACCGATCACCACCGGCGTCACATTGTCGTTCAGATTCCTGAACGGCATGCCCTCGGCCTGCAACGCATCGGCAGGCGCTGCTTCTACCCAGACGTTCCGGCCGGCATGACGGCCCGGAAAATCTTGCAGGAGGTAGAAGGACCGGGTCAGCACGTGATCATGTGGAATTGGCTCAAGCGGCGGAACATCGAGTGACGTCGCCAGTTGTCTGAGCTTGGTCGCGTTTGAACCTCCCGACCCGTTTCCGAATGTCACTGCATCCCGTGTGTCGAAATGTATCAGACCCCCCGTCCTGAGATATCGGTTGAGCTTCTCATATGCCTTGGCCGAGGGTCGTGGCTGCGCATCGGTCACCGGCCAATACAGGAATGGAAAGACCGAGAGTTCATCTGTCTCGAGGTTTACTCCGACCGGCTCGGCGGGTTCGACCGAAGTTCTGCGGACAAGAATGTTCGAGAGCCCCCTCAACCCTGCCGCAGCCACCCGATCCACTTCCGCGTTGCCGGTGATGACATATGCAAGCGTCACCTCCGACGCCGCCGAGACAAGTCGCTCGAAATCCTGTTCCTGTGCCGGTGCAGGTGTCGCGTGCCAAAGCAGGACCGCACCAGCCATTGCTGCCGGGGCACCCATCCGTGGCATACGGCCCGATTGCCAGAGCGTCGCCAGCACGTCGACCATGAACACCAGGATCGCCAAGAAGAGAAGAGGACCCTTCAGAGGAAACGACTGGGAAGCCGCAAACTCTTCAACCGGAACATCGACGGGCCAGACAGCCGCGGCCAACTGCTCAGATTCACTAAACGCATTGAGTCCGATTGTGCCGCTTTCGCCAACATAGATTCCGGGCGGCAAGTCGGGGCCAGGGCTCTCTGTCACCAACCTGACCCCGTCGACACCTGCAATGGTCCCTGCTGCACTCACGTTGCCGAACCCGTCGAGGCGTCGTTCCAGCGTCCACACAGTGCCCTGCAGATCCTCCGCAGATGGCAGTGTCTGCCGCGTGGAAACAGCTAACCGTTCAAGCATCTGCACGAAGAGGCCGGATAGCGGCAGGTTCGACCAGTCTGCATTTGCGGTCACGTGGAACAGCACGACCTGTCCATTGCCCAGACGCTTGCGCGTAACAAGCGGCGTACCGTCTGCCAATGTGGCGATCGTCCGTTCGGCCATGCTCGGATCCGGCTGTGCCACCACCTGGCTCGACACCGTGACGTCATCGGGAACGGGAAGCCCAAAGAACGGGCTCGCCGCCGAAAAAGCCCTGAGCCGCTTGGGTTCGCCCCAGCTCATCGCTCCTCCGACCCGGCGCCCTCCCGCGCGAAGTCGCACCGGCAACAGCCCGTCCTCCGCTTCGCGACCTATGTCGGACGCGGCCAGGCGCGGGCCCGCAAACCGCAGCAGCAGGCCACCATCGCGCACCCACTGCTCAACCGCGTTGCGCTCGCTGCCTGCAAGCGCGGCGACGTCAGCCATGACAATCACGTCGGGGTTGGCGAGGACAATGTCTTGAACAGCACCGCGAATCAGGTCGGCACCCGGGCGCAGCGCCTGTTCAAGGTAGTGCGTCGGCGAAAGGAGCCGTGACCCTTCCCGCTCCTCGCGCGCGGCAATGATCGCTATCTCGTGACGACCAAGGCTGTCATCCGTCAGGCTGACGGCACCGGCGGATCGAACTCCCTCGATCTCGAAGCGCGTCAACCTGTTCGTGAGTTCGGGCGGCAGCGACAGGACGGCCTCGGCCTCGCTCTCACCCTTGGGGATTTCGACGTCGACACGTGCCAATTGCCTCTCAATGCCGCCAGGGTCGAGGCCATGCGCCACAACCGCCACTACACTTGCTTCAGTGCTCCGGCTTCTCGCTACAGGCACCTGAATGGTCCCGTCGCCGATTCTGGCAGGCTTCAGCGCCAGGACGGGATGCCGCGCCTCGAAGACGGACACTTGCCCACGCTCCTGGAGTTCAGCCAGTGCCGCGCTTCGCCAATCCTGCGCGATCCCGTCCGAAAACCAGAATGTATCGAAGCTGCCGTCGAGCCCAGACAGCCAGGACAGCACTGCAGGCCCATCCGGCATCCATGGCTCAGGCACAACGCCCGGAAGTTCCGACAACCAATTCCTTGCCGAACGGAATGGCAAGACCGGGCGTGGCGGCAGGTCTGTCAACGAGACAACGGCGGTCTCTCGACCTGCCACAGACGCTTCGCCAAGAAGACTCTCGACATGTTCGTTCCGCACTGACCAGTTAGGTGCACCCGCCCAGCTGCCGTCGAACAGGAACAACAGCGGTCCGTCGCGAACCGTGTCCGCTCGAGGGGTCATGACGGGATCCGAAAATCCGACGATGGCAGCCGCAACCGCCAACATCCGAAGCAAAAGAAGCCACCAGGGCGTCCGGTCCGTCTGCACCTCGTCATCCGTGAGGCCAAGCAACAGGGCGACGCCGGGGAAGAGCCGCCGGACCGGTGCCGGTGGCACGGTTCGAAGCAGAATCCAGAGAATTGGCAGCAGCGGCAGGCCCAGGAGCAGCCATGGGTTGGCGAATGCCAGGGGACCAAGCGCCCACATCAAACTGGACTCCGAGGCACGGCCGGAAGGATTGGCCGGGACTCACTTGACGATTTTGGCTGTCTGGACATCGCCGTCAATGCTCCCTGGCCAGTGCCATGTACAGCCAAAGGAGGGCCGCCGATGCCGGGGATCCGGTGCGACAGACGTTGAATTGCCAGCCCGCCAGCCTTGCAAGCTCCCAAAGCTCGGCCTTCCTGTCCGCCAGCCGCTCCAGATAGCGGTCGCGAAGTTCGTCCGCCTTCAAGGTTTCGTGCGTGAGCGTTCCACCCATGGATTCGAAGACCGTGCGCCCTGCGAACGGGAAGGCCTCCTCCTGCGGGTCTAGAACCTGGAGGAGCACGCCTTCAATGGCACGGTCGGCGGCACCGGTTACGGCCTGCCGGACGGGCTCCAGGTCGCCCAGGAAATCCGACAATAGAACGGCGCGCGTCCTGGCCGGCGCATCAGCAAGCTCGGGCACGGGGTAGTCGGTGGTATCCTCCCCTTCGGCAATTGCGCTGTTCAGTCGCATCAGCTGGGCATGACCGTTCCGCGGCGGCAAGCCGGAATTGGCCAGGCCAACGCGCTCACCGCCGCGCATCAGCAGAATCGCCAGCGCCAGCGCCAGCCTCCGCGCCATGTCGACCTTGCTTGGCAACGATCTCGACGATGCAAAATGCATGGACCGGCCCATGTCCAGCCAGATCATCACCGACTGGACGGCCTGCCACTCCTTCTCGCGCACGAACAGCGAGTCGTCACTGCGTGCCGAACGCCGCCAGTCAATCATGCTGATTTCGTCGCCTGCGCTGCTCGGCCGATATTGCCAGAACTCGTCGCCCGAACCGACCCGCCTGCGCCCATGCTCGCCAGGCATGACGCAGGCCGCAAGGCGTTCCGCAGACGCCAGCAAGGGCGGGAACGTCTCGGCGAGAGTCTCTGCCGCGCGGCGCAGTTGCGCAGTCGTGCTGGAAGTCGCCTGCGCCACGCTCAAGCCGCTTCCTCGATCCGGGCAACTTGACGGGATACATCGTCGATGACTTCCTGCAACGTCAAGCCTTGGGCACGGGCAGCAAAACTGAGCGCCATGCGATGAGTGAGCACCGGTGTGGCAAGGGCCGTCACATCCTCTTCGGACGGTGCGAGTCGTCCATCGAGAAGCGCGCGCGCCCTGACCGTAAGCGCGAGGGCCTGCGCAGCGCGCGGACCCGGCCCCCAACTGACATGCTGCTGCACGATGTCGGGCGAGTCTGCCTCCTCCGGACGGCAGCAGCGCACCAGGTCAAGAATCGACTCCATCACGGATTCACCCACAGGCATTCGGCGCACGATCGTCTGTGCGGCGACGAGTTCATCCGGAGTCAGGACCTGGGTTGACTGCTCTTCGGCCGCGCCGGTGGTCGCAAGCAGGATGTCTCGCTCGGTCTCCCGGTCAGGGTAAGGAACATCAATCTGCACGAGAAACCGGTCCAGTTGCGCCTCCGGCAGGGGATATGTTCCCTCCTGCTCTATCGGGTTCTGCGTTGCCAGCACATGAAACGGTGCAGGCAGTTCATGTTCGTCCCCGGCGATGGTCACCGACTTTTCCTGCATGGCCTGCAACAGTGCGGACTGCGTCCTCGGGCTCGCCCGGTTTATCTCGTCGGCCATGAGCAGCTGGCAGAACACCGGACCCTTGATGAACTTGAACACTCGGCTGCCGTCAGCGCCGGTTTCCAGAACTTCCGATCCAAGAATGTCGGCAGGCATCAGGTCCGGCGTGAACTGGACCCGCTTTCCGTTCAGCCCCAAGACGGTCGAGAGCGTCTCCACAAGCCGTGTCTTGCCAAGTCCCGGCACGCCGACCAGCAGGCCATGCCCACCGCAGAGAATTGCCGACAGCACGAGATCCACCACTCGCTCCTGCCCAATGAACCGCTTGGTGATGCTGCTCTTCACGTCTGCCAGCCGTTCGCACAGCCCTTCGATCCCGGCCACCAGTTCAGATGAAGCATCGGACATGGCAATCGCTCCCTTTCGCACTATTATGCGCAGTAGAACGAACTATTGCCCCGGGCACAAATGGCAAAATCCGAAGGCGGTCAAAACCCCGTGAAACCCTCGGCAGAAAGCATAGCCGCAACGGCCCGAGCCGCGTCTCGGCGCGGGCTGCCTCCGGTTCACCTCTGGAATCCGCCCGATTGCGGCGATCTCGACATGCGGATCGCGAGGGACGGCACGTGGTTCTATCTTGGCACGCCCATCGGGCGACCAGAGCTCGTGCGGCTGTTTTCGACGATTCTCAGGAAGGACGGGGATCGCTATGTGCTGGTCACGCCCGTCGAGAAAGTGGGAATCACTGTTGATGACGCGCCATTCGTGGCCGTCGACTTCACTGTCAAAGGCGAAGGCGAGGCTCAAACGCTGAACTTCGTGACCAATCTCGGCGACGAGACCAGTGCGGGATCGGAGCATCCAATTCGAGTCGAGCGGGATCCGGCGACCGGCGAACCATCGCCCTATGTCCACGTTCGCGCGGATCTCGAGGCGCTGATTGACCGCAAGAGCTTCTACAGGCTGGTGGAAATCGGAGCGCATCATGAACATGACGGTGCAAACTGGTTTGGCCTTTGGTCCGGCGGTCAGTTCTTCCCGATCATCCCGTCCTCGGAATTGCCATAAGGTTCGCTACCCCAAGATCGCAGGTTCAAATCCCGGTACGGCAACCACTTCTACTATGATTCGAAAGAACGTGCGAAATAACAATCAGTTAGGTCGACACGAGGGCGACGTTTCCTGCCTTTGGCTCTGAACGGACAGTGACCACCCGGAACACCTGTCGCTCGCCGCGACGAGGCAATCCCCGCATGGCAAAGAGAATGTAGCTGTCTTTCTTGATCCACCTGGTTCAAGGCCCATCGTGAACTTTCCGCCCTTGACTCGTTGCCTCAAGGTACTCGCGGTCGCGCATTCGATCCATGTCAATGCGGCGGCTCATTTGAGTTTGCGTCGGGGCAGCGACAGGAGGACGGCATTGACCGAAGCGCTTTGCATCAATGCGTGTTCAGTGTTTTTGGGGCTTATATTCATGACTGAAGTCCTTCAGCCGTATACCGTTCCGCGTCCTCGTCCGGCAACCCGGCGCGATAGTCTTCAAGAACACTCTCGGACGCACCGGGACGGCTCCTGGAGCCGATGACCCACCCGGCCACCGCCACTAGGCGATGGAGAATGTTCCGTGCCGCGTTGACATCGCGGCAACTTTGCGGACCTTGTGCGCTACTTTCCCGCCGGCACTCGCAGCCTTGCGGTTCAGTTGTTGAATGCGCCTGACCCTCTCCCGCGCATAATGCATGGGCAGAACGAAAGCGCAACACTTTTCCTCCATCTTTCAGCAAAGTATGTAGATGCCGTGTTTTTCACCTTGGTCACGACCACATCCCAGAGCGATTGGAAATTCGAAGCGATTTGGAGAGCAGCGACAACTGGCGTGCGATTGAGCTCGTTCACGTCTCCAGCAATTCGATCATCTCGTCGCGCATCACGAATTTCTGCGGCTTTCCGGTGACAGTCATTGGGAGTTCGTCAACAACCCGGAAGTGCGCCGGAATCTTGAAGTGGGCAATTTGTCCATTCAAAGCCTCCCGCAGCTCCGCTCCGGATGTCTCCATTCCGGGTTTCGCGACAACCCAGGCACAGACTTGCTCTCCAAGTCTCTCGTCCGGAATGCCGAAAACCTGGGCGTCACTCACCTTCGGATGACGGATCAGGCATTCCTCGACCTCGCGCGGATAGATGTTCTCGCCGCCCCGGATGATCATGTCCTTGACGCGGCCGACGATCGAACAGAATCCCTCTTCATCAAAGGCAGCGAGATCGCCTGAGTGCATCCAGCCGTCCATGATGCTCTCGGCTGTCTTTTCATCTTCCTGCCAATACCCCTTCATGACGGAATAGCCGCGCGTGCAAAGTTCGCCATGAGCGCCGACCGGGACGATCCGGTTTTCACTGTCGATAATCTTGACTTCGAGATGGGGATGAACCCGTCCCACGGTTTCACATCGCTTGTCAGTGGGATCGTCAACGAAGCTCTGGAATGACACCGGCGACGTTTCCGTCATGCCATAGGCGATCGTGACCTCGGTCATATTCATTTCCGAGTTGACGCGTTGCATGACGTCAACCGGACAGGGGGCGCCTGCCATGATGCCGGTTCGCATGCTGGACAGGTCGCGCGGCTCTGTTTCAAGAGCCTCCAGCATCGCGACAAACATCGTCGGGACGCCGTAGACGGCCGTGCATCGCTCTCTGGCGAGGGCATCAAGCGTCTGGCCCGCATCGAATCCTGCACCGGGAAAGACCGCAGTAGCCCCTTTGCTGATCGCGCCCAGAACCCCCATGACCATGCCGAAGCAGTGATACAGCGGGACGGGGATGGCCAACCTGTCGGTTTCGGTCAGGTTGATCCGGTCGGTGACAAAACGGGCGTTGTTGATGATATTGTAGTGCGAGAGGGTCGCCCCCTTCGGTCTGCCGGTCGTTCCGGACGTGAATTGTATGTTGATTGCATCGTCGGGGGTGAGGGTCTTGTCGATCGCCGGCAGCCTCAGTTGCTGCGCGGGACCACCAAGCTTGCGGAGCTGTTCGAAGGAATACGCACCCGCCCCGGGCTCCTCCTCCAAAGTCACGACGCTGCGCAGGTGCGGAAGCCTGGCCGACTGGAGCCGTCCCGGTTCGCAGTCTTCAAGCTCAGGGGCGAGACTTCGTATCATGTCCGAATAGTCGGAGGTCTTGAACGACCTGGCCGCAATCAGCGCCTTGCACCCAACCTTGTTCAACGCGTATTCCAGTTCGCCCGAACGATACGCCGGGTTGATGTTCACCAGCAGGACACCCACCCGTGCGGTCGCGAACTGGGTCAGCACCCATTCGACCCGATTCGGTGACCAGATGCCCAGACGATCACCCTTGTTGAGGCCAAGCGCCAAAAGGCCGGACGCGATCTCATCCACCGCCCGGTCAAGATCATAGTAGCTCATCCTGACACCTTGCTCGCAGAACACGGCGGCATCGCGCGGACCAAAGCGTGAGACCGCTTCGCCCAGAAGTTGCGGAATGGTGACATAGGCCAGAGGCGGATGCGACGGGCCACGGACGTAGGACTGATTGTCCTGCGGGGCAATCGCCTCAACCGGTGCATCAGTCCATGCTTTCCAGTCACAAATTCGATTCGCCAGGCTTTCGTTCAGGATTGACATGATGTTCCCCGGTCTTACATCGTCCGCCAGTCGCCGGATTGCTCGAAGGCATGTGCGGCCTGGTAGAGCTTCATCTCCCGGAACCTCTCGCCGACAAGCATCATGCCGATGGGCAGGCCTTCGCTCAGGCCGCACGGCACGTTCATGGCGGGCAGGCCACCGTTGAATGGTGCGGTGTTGCCGATCATTTCGAATGCACGCTGGACATAGAGGCTGATGGAGCAATCCGCAGGCGGCACTTGCTGCGGCTTCATCGGCACGGTTGGCATCAACAACAGGTCGTGTTGCGCCAGCACGCCAGAGTAGACTTGGTTGACCTTGCGCATCAGGTTCTGCGCCTTGCCGTAGAAGCGGCCGCGGTACTGCTCCTGGAAGAACTCGCCGAGGAACATGCAGACCTTGAGCGAATGGGTCAATTCATCGGCCCTGTTCCGCCACTGGGCCATGTGATCCATCATCGACGGCAGGAAGAGACCCCTGTAGTTCGTGCCACCGGAGTTTCCGAGCATCATGTGATCCTGCAATCCCTCGACCGTGATCGCCGTCCAGCAGTCAACCGCGAGATTGTGCTCCGGGATCGAGACTTCATCGACGTGTGCGCCAAGCTCCCGGAAGCGTTCGGCGGCGGCAAGCACCTTTTGGTCGACGTCCGCCTCGCTCTCGGTCCGGCGGAACCCTTCCTTGAGGATTGCAATTCGGAGCCCCTGCGCCCCGCGTCCCAAGGCTTCGGTATAGTGAAACGTTTGCGGACAGTTCTGGCGTGGATCGAGACCATCCTCGCCGGCAAGTACTTCGAGCAGCAAGGCGTTGTCTGCAACAGTGTTCGTCACCGGTCCGACATGGTCTATCGTCTGCTCGATCGGCATGACACCGGTGTACGGAACGAGCCCGTGCGTGGGCTTCATGCCGTAAACGCCGCAATTGGAGGACGGGATGCGGATCGAGCCTCCCTGATCCCCGGCGATCGCCATGTCGACTTCCCCGGCGGCAACCAGCGCCGCCGATCCTCCGGACGAGCCACCGGCCATGAACCCGTGCTTCCAGGGGTTGTGGATCGGGCCCTTGGAACCGGTGTGTGATCCGCCCGAGAGGCAGAAGTTCTCGCAATGCGCCTTGCCGGCGATGATTGCGCCAGCATCCAGCATCCGGGTGACGATGGTCGCGTCAATTTCCGGCGTGTAGCCTTCCATCACCGACGATCCGTTCATCATCGGCACGCCAGCCAGGCAGATCGTGTCCTTGAGTGCAACCCGCCTGCCACGCAACGGACCGTCCGGCGCCCCCTTGACCTCGGTCTTGACGTACCAGGCGTTGAGAGGGTTTTCCGAAGGATCCGGGAAGTGGCCCGGTGAACGTGGATAGCGCACAGGCGGCAGGTTGTCCGGCGTTGCGTCCAACCGATCATAGGCCTGGATGTAGGGTTCCATGATTTCGGAATATTCGTGCAATTCCTCATCCGTAAGGCTCATGCCGAACCGGCTGGCCATGTTGCGCATCTGCGAAAGTGTCGGGCGTTTTACGGTCATGTTGGTCACCAGGTTTTGGACAGCAGGTTGGCTCGGCAGGGCGGCAAGGGGTTCGGATTGCTTTCGCGGCTTGGGCGACGCTTGGTGCGGATTCCTTTGCCCTCGGGTCGAACGGGCGGTTCCGAACCCCAAGTACTGATCGACCTTGGCCTGGTCCGACAGGTCGGACTTTTGCAGCTCTCCAGTGATCCGGCCCCGCTCAATGACAAGAACCCGATCCGACAGCTCGGAGATGAAATCGAGATTCTGCTCGACCAGCAGGATGGAAAGTCCCCGGCCCTCGCGAAGGCGGAGAAGCGTCTCCCCGATCTCGTCGATGATCGAGGGCTGAATGCCTTCTGTCGGCTCGTCCAGAAGAAGAAAGTCCGGATCCCCCATCAGGCATCTTGCCAGGGCCAGCAATTGCTGTTCACCACCCGACAGCGCTGCACCCTGCCGGTCAGACAGCGTGCGAAGGCGCGAGAAATCCGAAAAGATGGTTTCCAGAACATCGCTCTCCGAAGTGCCGGCGTACTCATGCCAGGCAAAGCGTAGGTTGTCGCGCACCGTCAGCTGAGGGAATATGCCCCTTCCTTGGGGAACATATCCAACGCCAAGCCCGGCGCGTTCGTGGGGCGACATCCGGGTGACGTCTTCGGCGCGAAACCTGATCGTCCCGGATCCGGCGGGCAGAAAGCCCATGATGGTCTTCAGAAGCGTGGACTTGCCCATTCCGTTATGGCCAAGAATGCCGACGACCTCGTTCTCGGCGACCGAGAAGTCGATGCCATGCAGGATCGGCACCCTTCCATATCCACCCGCGAGCCCCATGACTTCCAGCACATCTGCAACGCCTTCGTTCATCTCAGGACTTCTTTCCAAGATAGACATTTCGCACCACGGGATCGGACATGACACGATCCACGTGGTCCTCCATCAGCACCTTGCCCTGATGAAAGACCGTCACCGTCTTTGCGATCGAACGAATGAACTGCATGTCGTGCTCGACAATGATGAGCGCGGCTTGCCTGTTCAGTTCATGGATGATTCCCGTCATCCGTTCGACTTCTTCGGCGCCCAGGCCGGCGGCAGGTTCGTCGAGCAAGATGAGCCAAGGATCGCCAACGGCAACCAGCCCGAGCTCCACGCGTTGCCTCTCCCCATGTGCCAGCCGACCCAACTCGTCCCTCGCAATTGGCCCCAGGGCCAAGAAGTCGATGATCTCCTGCGTCTTGCGATCGGCCTCCCGAGAGTCATGAAACCGCCGCGCGGCAAGCCAGATGTTCTCATGAACACTGAGGGAGTCCATGACATTGGGTGTCTGGGTCTTCATCCCGACACCAAGCGAGGCGATCTGGTGCGGCATCCATCCGGTGGTCTCGATGCCGCGCATGTACACGTCGCCTTCGGTCGGGGACTGCAGGCCTGTGACGCACTTGAAGAAGGTGGACTTTCCCGCACCGTTCGGGCCGATCAGGCATCGAAGCTCGCGGGCCCGAAGCTTGAAGTCCACCCTGTTCGCCGCGACGACGCCGCCAAAGCGCATCGTGAGTCCCTGGGTTTCGAGAGCGACTTCAGCCATTCAGCCGCTCCCGGTGCCGCAATCGGCGCCGCTGACGAGTGCGTCCGGGCGGTCTTCGCTCGAAGCTGACTTTCCAAAGCCCTGACAGGGCCGGAACGACGCCCTTGGGCAGGAAAAGCACGAAGAGCACCAGGACTAGGCCTGTGACGAGGGCGTTGTCGACGATGGCCTGCTGCCCAAGCAGGAACTTGAGGTAGGCAAGGCCAGCCGCGCCAAGAACGGGCCCAAGGCGGGTCCCAAGCCCTCCGACGATGCACCAGATGATGATTTCAGCCGACTGGCTCAGGGAAAACAGGTTGGGCGTGACGATCTCGGCCCAATTTGCGAACAGCCCGCCGGCCAGGCCGGCAATGGCGGCTCCGATGACGAACATCACGGTCTTCCGCGCCCGCACGTCGTAGCCCATGAGCGACATGCGGATTTCGTTTTCGCGAATGCCCACGGCGATGCGTCCAAAGCTCGACCGGAGCAGGACGGTTACGAGCAGGTAAACGAAGCCCAGCAAGACGGCGCAAACATAGAAGTAGCTGTCACCCCAGATGTAAGCGTCCGGCTTGCCTGGCACGTTCAATGTCTGGAAGCCGGGAATGCCATTGAATCCGCCCAGCCGGGCGTTGCCGATCATGTATTGCGGGCCGGCGGTCGAATTGATGACCTTGAACAGGATCAGGGTGACAACCAGGGTGATGACGCCCAGGTAGACGTCGTTGAGGCGCCCGTAGAACATCATCGCACCCAGGAGCACGGCGAAGACTGCCGGAACCAGTACGGCCAGAAGCATCGGAATGGTGCTTTCGCCAATGTTGATCGCGGAAATCGCGTAGGCATATGCGCCCAATCCGAAGAACGCCGCCTGGCCAAAGCAGAGGATGCCCCCGAAGCCCCAGATCAGTCCGAGACTCAGGCCCAACATGCCATATATTGCCAAGACGGTGAGCGTGTAGGTGCCGATGATCAAAGGCAGCACCAGGATCAGAGCACCCGTGACGACGGCAATTGCAATGGCATCCCTTTTCAGGTCGCCGGGCATTACAGCTTGCCCTTGAAGAACGTGCCTGTGACGCCCTGTGGCAGGATCCTGAGCAGGACGACTGCCGCGACAAGCAGCGCGACTTCGCCGATGACCGGCGAGATGGCAAAGGTGAAGATCTGGTTCACCGCACCGAAGAAGCTGGCGCTCGCAAACAGCCCGGCGACAAGGGACGGACCGCCCGCAATGACGGTGATGAACGCCTTGGCAATGTACGCGCCGCCAGATGTCGGAACGAGCCCGACCAAGGGTGCAAGGACTGCGCCAGCCAATCCGGACAACGCGGAGCCACAGAAAAACGTTGCCATGTAGACGCGGTCGGGGCTGTAGCCCAATGCCGCCGCCATGTCCGGCCTTTGCATCGTGCCGCGGGCAACAAGACCGGCACGCGTGCCTTTCAGCACCGCAAGCATCGCGACAAGCAGCAATGCCGAGACGACTATGATGAAGAAATTGTAGCCATTGACCTGGTAGTTTCCGATGGCGAAGCCAGCGATCGGTGTTGAAATGCCGGTCGTCGTGTTCCCGAAAATCATCGTGGCGAGACCTATGAAAAAAAGGCTCAGGCCCCAGGTCGCCAGCATCGTGTCAACCAGGCGCCCGTAGAGATGGCGAATCACGAGCCGTTCAACGACAAGACCGATCAGTCCGACGACAACGGGTGCAATCACCAGCATGGCAACGAAGACGTTCATGCCGAGATTGACTGCCGTGATCGTCGCGTATCCGCCCATCATCATGAACTCGCCATGGGCGAGGTTGATCACCTTGATCATTCCGAACACGATGGCCAGCCCGGCGCTAATGAGGATCAGCGAGGCGACCCCGTAGAGCATTTCGACAAGGACGACGACGTACAGGTCCATTGGCACAGGGATCCGTCGGAAGGGAGCGTCATTTCTCGCGGGGCGACGGCTGCCGCCCCGGCCGGGTCCTCGGACGCGATCAGATCTGGATTTCGTACTGCGTGTTGTCGTCCGGGTTGGCCTGCAGATCACAGACCGCCTGCGTGTCGATTGGCTGACGTTGCGGCAAGGTCTCGATCACGCGCATGCCCTGATCCTCAATCTCCATGATGTGGACGTCAAGAACGGCGTGGTGCGTTTTTGGGTCGACCGTCACCGTGCCCGCGGGACCGCCAATGGAAAGGCCGGTTTCCAGTGCAGCGATCACGGCCTCTCGATCCGGCGAACCTGCCTGACGCACAGCCTCTGCCCAGGTCATGACACCTTGGTAGTTCGACACGGCGATCTCGTGGATCAGGCTGCTGTCGCCGTACGCCGCCGACCAGCGTTCCTTGAACGCGTTGTTTGCAGGCGTGTCGAGTTCCTGGCTGTAATTGTATGCGACCATGATCCCGTTGCCTTCCTCGGGCGTCAGCACCTTGTGCTCGTTGCCGACGCCCATGGTGGTCGAAGCCAGCGGGATGCGATCCTTCATGCCGGCTGCCGCCCATTGACGGAAGAAGGACAGGTGAGCACCGCCAACGAGCGGTGCGATGACTAGGTCGGGGCCGACTGTCTGGATCTTGGCTATTGTCGAGCCGAAGTCGCTTACATCCAGCGGGAAAAAGTCAACGCCCACGGTCTCGCCACCATTGTCAGCAACGAATTTCTGGATCCAGCGCGCCGTGATCTGCCCATAGTTGTAGTCGGCGGCAAGGATGTAGACCGCCTTGCCCGACTTACCCATTGCATAAGGCACAAGGGCCTCGACCTGTTGGGCGGGCGTGACGCCGTTGATGAAAATGTTCCTGTCGCAGACGCCGCCTTCATAAAGGACGTTGTAGAAGTAGAGCGTCCGGCTCTTGCGCATGGTCTGGCGGATCGCTTCGCGCGAGGCCGAAAGGATGCCGCCATGCACGACATCCACCTGATCCCGCCGGGTCAGCTGCTGCCCGTACTGCGAATACAGCGCCATGTCGGACTGGGTGTCGTAGGCGATAACCTCAACCTGCATGCCAAGCAGGCCCCCGGCCGCGTTGATTTCATCAACGGCGAGGCGCATGGCCATGTCCATCGGTGTGCCGTAGGCATCGAAGATGCCCGATGTGTCCAGTATCGAGCCGAGCTTGATCCTGTCGGCGGCCACGGCCGCACTGGGCAGCATGGACGTGCTTGCGACCGCCGCCGCGCTGCTCAAGAATGTGCGACGATTCAGTGACATGTGCATTTCCTCCCTATTGTCATCCGAATTGGATTGCTTCACGGCTTGGACTTTCCCTTGCCGTTCTCCGACTTGTCCTTGATGCGGTTGGCGTAGTCGGCGGTGCGCCCGGCAAGGTTGGAATCGAAATCGAGCCCGATTTCCTCGCCCATCTGCTTCATGGCCGGAAGACGCACGGCCATGCCGAGGATCTGGTCCATGGCAGCGCCAAACGCTCCGTCCACGCCGCCGCCGCCGCTGTCCGAGCCGCCACCGCCCGAAATCTGGTTGATCCTGATGGAGTCAATCCTCTCGACCGGCTTCATCATCTGCGTCATGATTTCGGGCAAACGGTCGAGCTTGCGCTCCTCCAGGCGCATCTTGATCACGGCGTCCCCAAGGGTGTTTTCCGCCTTGTTCAAGGCAACGCGACCGGCCGCTTCCGCTTCCATGCGCGCGCGTTCCGCTTCGCCTTCCCTTGTCTTCGCGGTCGCTTCGGCCCGGGCCCTTTCGAGGAGCGTTTCGACATCGCGTTTCACCCGAGCACCTTCGAGATCAAGTTCCTTTTCCTGGTTCAAGTGCGCGATCTCGCGCTCGCGTTCAGCGATGGCACGCTCCTTCTGCGCCTGAACGCTTTCTGCGGCCAGCATGACCTTTGAGCGCGCCTCTTCTTCCGCAACACGGGCCTCGGCTTCTTCCGTGCGTCTCTTTGCAATCTGGATCTCGTTTGCGATTTTGTCTTCCTCAAGCGCCAGAATGGCGGCCATCTCCGTCTTCCGCAGCGCCTCGTCGCTCTCGACTTGTGCGGCCTTCGCGCGTCTTTCGTTCTCGATACGGGTGGTCTCGCTCGCCAGTTCCGCGTCGTCCCGCGCCCGGTCCTCCCGCGATTTTGCATCCGCCTCGAGCTTGGCCAGGTGTTCCTGCTGTGCGATCTCTGCTTCCCGTTCCTCGCGCTGCAGTTCGAGCTGCCTTTGATGTTGAGCCAGCCGACTTTCGCGAACGGCAACTTCCGCTTCGGTCTCGATGCGGACGCGCTCCTTACGCTGGTCCGAAACCAGTGCGGCCAGACGCCGCATGCCCTGCGCATTGAATGCGTTGTTCTCGTTCCATTGGCCGAGGTCGCTTTGGTCAACTCCGACCAATGACGCCGAAACAAGAGTTAGCCCGAGCTTGGATGCCTGGGATTCAACGGTCACTGCCACGTCGTCCGAAAACGCAGAACGATCCAAGTGGATTTCTTCCAGCGTCCGGGCTGCCGCTGCCCGCTGGATGGCGTCAACCATCGCGCCCTTCAGAACGTCGGCGGGCGATTCCCTGCCCCGGGCAATCCGAGCGCCGAGCGTCTGTGCGGCGGTCGAGATGCCCTGTTGGGTCGGGGCAACGCGAAGTTCGAATTCGAACTCAATGTCGGCGCGAATCTGGTCGCGCGTCAGCACCGCGTCCTGACCATCACGATTGACACGGTGCGCAAACGCACCCATGAACACTTTCTGGACCCGGTGCAGGATTGGAAGCGACAGACATCCGCCTTCGGTCACGACTCGCGAACCACCAAATCCGGTCCTGACAAGAGCGGTGTCCAGACTGGCCTTTGCATAATAGCGCTGGAGGAACCAGATCGCGACAAGCGCAACGGTTGCAAACAGAAGCAGCAGGATAACCCAGCCCAAGGCAGAACTCCTTCCCTTCCGAAGATCGCCAGACGCAAGTGTCCGCAATCTTCATGTCCGTCCAAGAGTAGGCAGAATTATTTTCCAATTCAAGTAATATCTTGAATTGGAAACTTATATTTCACAACAAGTTGTTCTAAAGACGTTTTATGACTTCAAATCTCAAACCATCCGCTCGAGCCAAGTAGATGGGTGCGCGTTCAGGTTCGCCCGGTACTTGGCGCTTGCGCCCGCTCCTGTGAATCACAGGGGGACCATCGGAAACGCTGTGGTCTCGCCAAATGGTCGCATGATCTCGCATCAGTCCGGCCAGAAAGTGCACGCCTTCATAAGTTGACTGGCCGAGCGCGTTCAACATGGGTGCCTGTTCTCCATGAACGCGATAGTACTGCTCCTTGAATGCAGCATTCGCCTCCGTGGAAAGGGTTCCGAAATAGGAAGAAGCGACGAACATGCGCTGGCTGTTCTGCGCGCCGCTCCCAAGAAGGCCGTTCTCCTCAATGGCGCAGGACAAGCGTACCATGCGGTCATGCAGTCTCGCCCGGCCGAATGCCCGGTTGAAGGCAACCGCGTCCTGCCCGACGAGCGAGATCAGCACTGCCTCCGCGCCAGACCTTGCAATTTCCTCGACGACGCTCGGCATTCCGTTCAGCCCAAAGGGCAGGTACCTTTCATAGGCCAGATTCGCAGCCATCTCGCGCAACTTTGTCTTTGCGTAGTTGTGCGACGTCCGCGGCCACACGTAGTCGTTGCCGATCAGTGCCCAACTGCGCGGTCGGTATTCCGATTGAATGCACTCCAGTGAAGGGCCAAGCTGCTCTTCCGGTATCTCCCCGATCGCGAACAGCCCGTCCGTCCGTTCGCCACCTTCGTAGAGCGGCGTGTAGATGTAGGGGATTCGCTGGCGGACCACCTTGCTGAGGCGCTGACGTATGGCGCTAATGTGCATGCCGACGATTGCATCGATGGAATCTGTTTCGATCAGGTCGTTGACGGTTTCCTCGATCGAAATGCTCGCCTCCATGGCCGCATCGATCATGATGAGCTGTACCTTGCGCCCGGCGATGCCGGTGGATCGGTTCAACTCTTCCACGGCAACCTGCGCACTCGAAATGCAGGAAGGTGCCCAAAGCCCTGCTGCGCCGCAGAGGGGAATGAGAAGTGCGATGCGATATGTGCCGCCTCTGCGCAAAACAGGGTCGTCGCGCAGTTCCTCGAGTTCGGTCGGAACGCTCGGCAGCATGATCATGGAACAGACTGTCCTTGCCGGCTGCATCAGCAACTGCCACATACCAATTGAATTTACTTTCCAAGTCAACTAGTTTTGCCTCGAAAGCCGTGGTGAGCCTCATGGAATTGAACCCGAATCCGATCCAGAACTACCTTTCATATGCGCTAGCTGCGGCACATCGAAAGGTCACTATTTCCCTCAACACGCGCCTGAAGAAACACGGCATGCAGATCGAGGCATGGCGAATTCTGGAAACTCTGGAGACCGGCCAACGCCTTACGATGGGACAACTCGCTGACGTGGTGCTGATGAATCCCCCGGCGTTGACCAAGCTAGTTGACCGGATGGTTTCAGACGGGCTTGTGCATCGCCAAGTCGCCCGGCACGATCATCGCCAAATCAATGTCCTTGCCACTGCGCTGGGACGGAAGCGGATGCTGCAGATCAGGCAGGAAGTCGAAGGTCAAGATGCGGCAATGCTGCAGAGCCTGGGCAAGCCCGCGACCGAAGAATTGATCGCGCTGCTGAAAGGAATCTCATAGGCAACTGACGCAAAGCCGCCAAGGTCACGACTTCTGACGACAGCGCTTGGCACCAACCATTGGACTGACCCATGCTTGAGAGCCGGACGCGAATTGCCCGCACGAATCGATCAGCGGTGCTGCTCGCGGTTGTCTTTCCGGAAATTGCCGAATTTCTGGGACCACTGCCAACTGGCTCAACCATTTCAAGTCAAGCCTTCGGTCGCTACCGCGCCGAGCACACTGTCAGGATCGCTTCCTTCGCCTCATGCGCACGAAGAGATTTGTCGGAAACATTGTGAACGCAATTTGTTCTCTTACTCTGGATCGGTTGACGGGCAGCACGTCAAAGTTGCTGCACAGCATGCCAAGCACTGTTCTTATCTCGAGCATGGCAAGATTGCGTCCGGGACAGAAACGCGGACCGCCACCGAAGGGAACGAAGGCACCGTGATCGTGCGGACCAAGCCTGGCTTCCTGTCTGAGGAGCCAGCGCTCGGGATCAAAGCGATCTCCGTTGACGAAATGCTCGTCCCGGGTTGCCAGGTGACGCAGCAGCATGAAGATCGTGGTTCCCTTGGGGATTCTGTACCCAAGGATCCAGGTATCGTTCAGGGCTTCCAGCATATGCAGTGGCGCGACAGGCTTGAGGCGCATGGATTCGCTGCTGACTGCATCGACCACGGGCATCTGCTTCGTCTGCTCAAAATTTACCATTCCTGGGGAGTTCGATGCGGTGAGCGCATCTACTTCGCGCCGACAACGATCAAACCAGTCCGGATTTCCGGTCAGGAGATGAACAGTCCATGCGATCGTGTACGCCGTCGTGTCTTCGCCGGCGAGCAGGAGGTTGCCAACATTTGCGAATATCTCCTCGTTGGTGACCCGGGATCCCTCGGTCTCCATCTCGATGATGATGGCTTCAAGGAAGTCTTGGGGCGACTGGCGGCGCGCGGGTTCGCGCTCAAGTCGCTCGCGTGCGGCCTGCACCATGGCACCGAACTCACGCTCGAGCGCATCCAGCGCACGATCAAGGGCACGGTCCGCCGGAAGGCGGATGAAACGCCAGTAGGGAAACGGCGTGTTCAAGCGCCTGTGCAGAACCGGAAACACCTTGTCGAGATGGCGCTGGATCGTGGGGCCCGGCGACTCCAGCGTATTGATGTCGACGCCGAAAGCCAGTTGTGTGGTCACGTCGACCGTGAAGAGCATAAGGTCGCGGCAGAGATCGACGCGTTCTCCCGCGTCAGTTGCCCGCTCCCAGCGCCGCTGCAACCGCCCGACCGTATTGGCAAGCATCGGGAAGAAATCCTCGATCCTTGCCCGGTTCAGCGCATCGATGACGATGCGGCGCTGTCTGCGCCAGTCCTCTCCCTCCGCAGCAAAGACCCCCTTGAGTCGCATTTCGGAGGCCGCGGCTTCAAGGTAGCGTGGACGGCGAAACCCGTCCGGACGATCGGCCAGGAGGCGTTGGATTTCGTCGCGATCCGAGAGCACCACCACAAGGTGTGGGCCGAAACGGAATCGGTAGATAGGTCCGAATTGGCCAGCCCAGTCCTCAAGGGTGAGATGCAGGCGGTCGAAGCGAATCTGGTGGAAGTTGCCGATCAAGGGCAACCCTCCCGGACCAGGAAGGACCTCCGCTTCCGACCTGCCGCGCTTGCTGGCAACAATGGTACTCAATTCTGTCCCCCCGCTTGCAGCCTCTCTCCGGGCACGACAGATCCTCGCCTGGCTGGCAATCCAAGGAAGAATCCAGATCCGCGATGATCTCAGGCACAGGCACGGATGGCTTCAATCCGCTATACATAGAATTCGCCGTCATACGATTCAACGCGAATGCGACTTGGCTTCTCTTTCAGCAGCCGGAGTAGAGCCAGGCCAGACCGCTGATGTGATGTCAGGGGCGGATTGAGCATTCCCAATCTTTCGGGATCAGGTCTCCGCCCGACCTCGCCGGTCGTCGCGAAGGTTGGCATAGAGCACATGGTTCCGCCAGCGCCCGTTGATCTGAAGGTAGCCCTGCGACACGCCTTCATACTTGTAGCCGCAGTTCTCAAGAAGACCACGTGACGCTGCGTTTTCTGGCAGGCATGCGCTCTCGACCCTGCTCAGGTCGATGGTCTCGAACGCGTAGTGCACCATCGCCGTCAGCGCCTCGCGCATGTAGCCTTGCCGCGCATGGTCCACTCCGATCCAATAGCCGATCATCCCGGACTGACTCGGTCCCCGCCGGATGTTCTCCAGCGTGATGGCTCCCAGGAGACATCCGTCGATCCGCCTCGTGAGGAACAGCGGCACTGCTGTTCCCTCCCGAATGGAGCGACGCGCCCAATGGACGCGATTCACGAACCCCTTGCGCGTCAGGTGATCCGTCGACCACGAGGGTTCCCAAGGCTTCAGGAACTCTGCGCTCTTCCGCCTCAATTCGGACCAAGGCTGGTAGTCGCTCTGGACGGGCGGACGCAGCACCATGCGTTCGGTATCAATTCTGACGCGGCCCCTCGTCCACAGCATCAGGCCGCCAGCTTGTCCGTAACTTCCTGGACTGTTGGAGCGGCCGCCACCGGCCCGTAAAGCGCCAAGGCTCCCGCACCGGAAGACACAAGCCCGGCCGCCACCTCCCGCACCGACTGCACGCTGATCGAATCGACCTTCTCGATGGTTTCCTCGATCAATGGCACGCGATCCCAGATCGACAGGTGCTTCGCCAAGCGTTCGGCACGACTCGCGGGCTGCTCGAGCCCCATCAGCAGGCCTGCCTTCAGCTGAGCCTTCGCCCGAGCCACCTCTGCCTCGGAAAGGTCATCAACCGACCGCCGCAATTCGTCCACCGTCAATGCCAGAAGCTCGGGTGTCTCCTCACCGCTGGTCCCGGAATAGATCGTGAGGAGACCACTGTCCGAATAGGGGCTCGCCTGCGCAAAAATCGTGTAGCAAAGCCCACGTTTCTCGCGCGCCTCCTGAAAGAGCCGCGAGGACATGCCGCCGCCCATCGCGATCGCGAATGCCTGTGCGGAATATACGGCATCGTCTCGATATTCGGGGCTCTCGAAGGCCAGCGCCACATGGGCTTGCTCCAGGCCCTTCTCAACCCTCGTCTCGCCTCCCAGAAAGCGACCGGGCTCCGCTTCGGCCACGGTCCTGGGCGATAAATGCGCGAACCTCGCCTCAGTTGCCCGAAGGATGTCGTCGTGATCGACGGCACCCGCAGCCGCGACGATCAGATTGCCGGGCAAATAGCGCTCGCTGACGAACCCGGACAGGTCCTTGCGGCTGAAGCGCTCGACCTTGGACGCGGGACCGAGAATCGGGCGGCCAAGAGGCTGGTCCGGAAAGGCCGTCTCCTGCAGCCAGTCGAAGATGATGTCGTCGGGCGTATCCAGAACTTGCCCGATCTCTTGCAAGATCACGTGCCGCTCGATCTCTATCTCACCGGGATCGAAAGCCGGATTCAGGACGATGTCCGAAAGGACGTCCAGTGCAAGGTCAGCATGCTCTGCCAGAACGCGCGCAAAAAAGGTCGTCATCTCACGCGACGTATAGGCATTGATGTAGCCGCCGACATCCTCGATCGCCTCGGCAATCTGCAGCGCCGACCGCGTGCCGGTACCCTTGAACGCCATGTGCTCAAGGAAATGAGCGATCCCGTTCTGCTCGGCGCGCTCGTGGCGTCCTCCGGCCGCGATCCAGATGCCAAGCGAGGCGGATTGCAGCCCCGGCATGTGCTCGGTCACGACGCGTACGCCGTTCGTCAGCCTGTGAAGTTCAACTGTCAAGCGGCCCGACCCTCCCTGATCGCGCGACAGAGCTCGGCGAAGTCATTTTCCACCCGTGTCACTCGCTCGGGACGCTCATAGAGATTTGCCATTCGGTTGGGAAGGGGTGGACGAATGTCCGTCGCCCGCTCCACCGCGTCCGGGAACTTGGCGGGATCTGCCGTGGCAAGAGCAATCATTGGAACGCGTGGCTTTGCCATTCGATGGGCCACTTCGAGTCCGACCGCAGTATGAGGGCAGACAAGCTGACCGATTGCGTCGTGCATCGCCCCGATTCTGGACATCGTCTCCTCTTCCGAAACCCTCCCGCTCGCAAAGGTCTCGCCAATTCTGCCGAGCGCGACGTCGCCGATCCGAAACCCGTTTCCAGAATTGAGATCATCCATCAATGACACGACCGCGTCGGCGTCGCGCCCGTATGCGTCGAACAGGAGCCGCTCGAAATTGGAACTCACCTGAATGTCCATCGAGGGGCTGATCGACGGCCGGACCTCCCCGGTTCGATAGTCTCCGGACACGAGCGCACGGTGCAGGATGTCGTTCTGGTTGGTCGCAATCACCAGCCGCTCGACGGGCAGCCCCATGCGTCGTGCGACCTCGCCCGCGTAAATGTCGCCAAAGTTGCCCGTTGGCACGCAGAAGCTGATTTTCCGATCTGGCGCCCCGAGGGCCACTGCAGAAGTGAAGTAGTAAACGACTTGCGCCATCACGCGCGCCCAATTTATGGAATTCACGGCTGCCAGACGCATCTCCTCCCGAAATCCTGAATCCGCGAACATGTCCTTCAGATGTCGCTGGCAATCGTCGAACGTGCCCTCGACCGCAAATGCGCGCACGTTCGCCTCTGTCGGCGTTGTCATCTGCCGCCTCTGCACCTCGGACACCTTGCCATGCGGATAGAGTATGCAGACATCCACGTTGTCGAGCCCGCGGAACGCCTCGATCGCGGCACTTCCGGTATCGCCGCTGGTCGCTCCCACTATGGTGACGCTTTCGCCCCGTCGCTGCAGCACGGCCTGGAACATCTGGCCGATGAGCTGCATGGCAAAGTCCTTAAATGCCAGCGTCGGGCCGTGGAAGAGTTCCAGAAGCCAGATTCCGTCGCCAGCCTGTTTCAGGGGCGCACGGCAGTCGTGGCCAAAACTCGCATAGGCAGCCTTGATCAAGGCGCGAAACTCGTCCTCCTCGAAGGTGTCTCCTGCGAACGGCCGCATGATCGCGAATGCCGCGTCCTCGTAGCTCTTGCCATGCAGCAAGGCGATTTCGCGCGGATCGAATGTCGGCACTTCGGCCGGCACGTAGAGTCCACCGTCGGTGGCAAGCCCAGACAGCATGGCCTCTTCAAAGGACAGTTCCGGAGCACTTCCGCGAGTCGAGACGTATTTCATTGCAGATCCTCAGACGGTTCGTTTCCGGATACGCCAGAGCAGGAAAAGAGTCATCATTGCCCAGACCGCCGCCAGGCCGAACCACTGGACCGCATATCCCAGATGACTGTTTGGAATGCCCTCCACCGTCACGGGCAGCGGCATCGCCGGCGGGTCGTTGCTCGAAACGTCCCGAGCCACGACAAGAACAGGCTCGGTTCGCAGTTCTTCGGCCATCGCGGTAAGGTCGCGCCCGTACCAGATTCCGGCTTCGCGGTCAGGCTGCGGCGTCCAGCGGTCCACCTCGTCAGGCCAGTGAAGATTGCCAACCACGGTTACCGATGCGGCGGCCATGGCGTGGGACCGGTTCG
This sequence comes from Silicimonas sp., assembly GCA_022819605.1. Taxonomy (GTDB): domain Bacteria; phylum Pseudomonadota; class Alphaproteobacteria; order Rhodobacterales; family Rhodobacteraceae; genus JAJEFO01. Next base: position 116,115 of record JAJEGW010000208.1, read on the forward strand.
CGACTGGTACGGCTCCCCTGTCGACCATGATGCGCCTGCCCTCCGCCGTCTCGAACGTGGCAACCAGCCTGTAGGCCGGGCCAACCTGTGGCAGGCTCACGAGCACAGCGAGATCCTCGCCGTCGAAGTTTCCCTCGACGATGACGGGGAGGTACTTGTCGCGTTCGGCGGCCGGTGTCGCCGGAAGCGCCACGGGATCCGCTGCAATCCTCGATTCGATTTCGGCGAGTACGCCTTCCTTCCAGGCCAGTCTTTGCAGCTGCCACGCGCCCAGCGACGCAAGCAGACATGTGCCACCTATGCCGACGATCAATGGAAAGAGCAGCCGCATGGCCCCCAAGCCCCTGCATCGTGCCCAAAACTGCACGAAACGCGCCGGGGACGAAACCCCGGCATTGGCGCTGTCACGCGGCAAACCGCTCCGGATCAACTGCCCCAGATGGAGATCGATGCAACGAGAACCCGCCAGACACCGTCGACGAAGTGCCAGTACCAAGCCGCAGCCTCGTACCCGACATGCCGTTCGGCCGTGAAGTGCCCGGCCCGCACGCGCAAGTAGCACACAAAAAGAAAGATCGTACCGATGATCACGTGAAACCCGTGGAACCCGGTCGCCATGAAGAAAGTCGCGCCATAGATGTTGCCCGAGAACCCGAATGCTGCATGGCTGTACTCATAGGCCTGGAAGACCGTGAAGAGCACGCCAAGGATGATCGCGACAATGAGCCCCGTTGCCATGTCCTTGCGATTGTTCTCGTGAGCAATCGCGTGATGCGCCCATGTTGCCGCCGCCCCCGAGCACAGGAGAATCAGCGTGTTGATGAGCGGCAGATGCCATGGATCGAAGGTCTCGATGCCGGCAGGCGGCCAAACGCCATCCACAGCCGGACTCTCCGGACTCATGGGGTAGAGCGCGTTCTTGAAGAATGCCCAGAACCATGCCGAAAAGAACATGACCTCCGACATGATGAACATGATGAACCCGTAACGTAGACCGATCCTCACGACCGGCGTGTGGTCGCCTACGATGGATTCCCGGATCACGTCCGCCCACCAAGCATACATCACGTAGCAAACGCCTATAAGGCCGATGATGAACATGTAGGGCTGTTGCAGGCTCTCTGGGGTGTTCTGTCCAAAGGCCAGCACAAAGCCGAACAGCATGATAAAGCCGGAGACCGCACCGATGAACGGCCAGACCGACGGGTGCAGGATGTGGTAGTCGTGGTTCTTTTCGTGCGCCATACCGGCCTTCTCCAGGATTCTAGTTCAGTTGCGATTCCGTCCCGTCCTCGCCAAGCGCCGCCTGGTCGGAGCGGTAGTCTTCGGGCAGATTCACGTCGTGGAACGTGTAGGACAGCGTGATCGTCTTGACAAACCTTGCATCGGGATCTTCAAGAATTGCGGGTTCAACGAAGAAGCTGACTGGCATGCTGACCCGCTGGCCGGGTTCAAGCACCTGCAGTTCGAAACAGAAGCAGTCAATTTTCGAGAAATAGGCACCGGCGGAAAACGGCGCGACATTGAAACTCGCTGTGCCTGCGATTCTTCGGTTCGTTGGGTTGTAGGCCTCGTAGAACGCCAAGCCCTCTTCGCCGATCCGGATCGGCATCTTGACCTGTTCCGGCTTGAATTCCCACGGCATCCCCGACGCGGTCGAGGCGTCGAAGCGTATCGTGACCACTTCTTCCAGCGGCGCTTCAAGCGGGGACTTGGCCACATCCGTTGTGCCGCCCCACCCTGTGACCCTGCAAAAGAGATCGTAGAGGGGCACTGACGCCCATGCGAGTGATCCCATGACCAGAACCACGCCGAGGAGTCTTGCTGCAGTGCGCTGCCGTGCGTCCATCATGACCCGGATACCTCCATCCCAGGCCGCACGACGTGATCGAAGCCCTGCAGTGGGTCACCACGCTTCACCTTCACCACGGTCAATGCAAAAACAACGGCAACGAAGAGAGCGAGCGCGAACGCCACACCGAGATTCCGCGAAAGACGGCGTGCGTGCAATTCGTGCGTTGCCTTGATGCCGCTCATGGCACCTGCCTCAACACCGCGTCCGCGAGGATCGCGCCGAAATGCAGAAAGAGGTAGAACAGCGAGGCGCGGAAGAACGCCTTTTCCGCAGCGTAGCCGTCACATTGGGCAACAGCTTCGTCCCGCCTGCAGATCTGTACCGCGCCCCATACAAACATGAGATTCAGCACGACGGCAGCGGCAAGACTCACCGGACCGCCGATCGGACCCAATGCAAGCCAGAGCGATAAGGGCACGAGAAGCAGCGCGTAGGCCAGAATGTACTTTCGCGCCGCAGGACGGCCATGGGTCACCGTGAGCATCGGGACGCCTGCATCCTCGTAGTCGGACCGCATGAACAGGGCCAAGGCCCAGAAATGCGGCGGAGTCCACATGAAGATCAACGCAAACATCAGGCAGGCCTCCAGGGAGATGCTCCCCGTTGCCGCCGCCCAGCCGATCATCGGCGGGAAGGCCCCCGCCGCCCCGCCGATCACGATGTTCTGCGGCGTCCGGCGCTTGAGCCACATCGTGTAGATGACAACGTAGAACAAAATAGTGACGGCCAGAAGGAAAGCCGCGAGCATGTTCGTCGCCAGGCCAAGCATCACGACCGAAAGGCCGGACAGGCCAACGCCGATCGCCAAGGCCTCGTCCGGCGCGACACGGCCACTCGGAACCGGACGTTTCATCGTGCGCCGCATGATCGAGTCGATATCCGCATCGTACCACATGTTCAGAGCGCCCGCGGCCCCCGCCCCGAGCGCGATGAACAGCATCGCCGCAACCGCCTCGACTGCGTGCAGCGCTGCCGGGGCGACCATGAGGCCAACCAGCGCCGTGAAAACCACGAGTGACATCACTCTCGGCTTCAGCAGCGCTACGTAGTCGCCGAATTTCGGTTCGTGTTCGTGCGCCGCGCTGATTGCGAGGTCAGGCATTCGCTTCTACTCGCTTGCTGCCAACCGGATCGGGCCGGGCTCGGTGTAGTTCCCGGCCGCTCGGGTGTCGGCGGTCCACGCATCGTATTCGGTGGCCGTCACCGCCTTGACCGTGATGGGCATGTAGGAATGACTCAGGCCGCAAAGCTCGGAACACTGCCCGAAATAGACGCCTTCGTGGCCTTCGTCGACCTTGAACCAGAGCTCGGCAAGTCTGCCCGGAACAGCGTCCTGCTTCACACCGAACGACGGAATGGTCCATGCATGGATCACGTCGGCGGCGGTGACTTGAACCACGACGACCTTGCCGGTCGGTATGACGACCGAAGTGTCCGTGGCGAGGAGGAAGTGCTCGTCGGTGTAACCCGCTTCGGCCAGCTGCTGCGAAGTTTCCGGCGTCATCTGGTTCGCGCTGTCAATGCCGATCATGTAGCTGGCAAAGCTGATGTCCTCGTCCGGATACTCGTATTCCCAGTACCACTGGTTGCCGGTCGCCTTGATGAACACCTCTGGCTCAGGGATGATCTGCTGCTTGAACAGCACCGGCAACGAGAACGCCCCGATGAAGACGAGGATCACGATCGGAATGACGGTCCAGGCCACTTCGACCGGCGTGTTGTGCGTGAAGCTTGCCGGGTTCGGATTGGCACGGCGGTTGAAACGCACGATGCAGATCAGCAGCAGCGCCATGACGAACAGCGAAATTGCGGTGATGATGATGAGCACCATTTCGTCCAGCCATTGGATGTCACGCGCGATCTCGGTCGTGGGCTTCTGGAAACCAATTCCGGCCTGGTCTGGTTGCCCAATGAAGGGCAATCCCTGCGCATGTGCAGCGCTTCCGGCAACGAGCATGGTCAGACCAGTGAGAAGGGTTCTGAGGCGCATCAGTCTAGGGTCCTGTTCGCAATGGCAATCTGGCATGCCTCAGGTCGGCATGGCCCGCCGGTTGTTCTTCAGACGCTAGAAACCATATAAGATGTTCATGAACAAGGCATCTGATTGCGGCATTCAGACGCTTTTCTGCATCGCACAAGGAGCAACGCATGGCCCTGCCGAACCAGTTTAGGCCGTTCGAAACGCATTTGGACAAGGACGCCGCCCTCCACATTCTGCAAGAGACGGCAAGAGGCGCGGAAGACGGCGAGTTGTTTCTGGAACGCCGTCGTTCAGAGGTGCTTGCCTATGACGACGGGCGTGTGCGCAATGCAAGCTATGACAGGGCGGAAGGATTTGGACTCCGTGCCATACAGGGCGAGACCGCCGGATACGCCCATTCGACCGAGATCAGCCTGGCCAGCTTGAAGCGCGCCGCCAAGACCGTTCGGCTGGCCGTGGGCGATGGGGGCGGTTCGCTCGCCGCGTCGCCGGCCCGTGAGGTGCTCAAGCTTTATGGCGACGAAAATCCCATCGAGGATGCAGAGCTTTCCCTCAAGATCGAATCGCTGAAGGAGATCGACGCGTTTGCCCGCGACCTGGACTCCCGGGTCGTTCAGGTATCCGCCACGCTGGCAGCGTCGCTTCAGGAAGTTGCCATTCTGCGTCCCGACAACCGCTGCGTCACCGATTTGCGACCGATGGCGCGCCTGAATGTCAGCGTGATCGTCGAAAGGGACGGTCGCCGCGAATCCGGCATGGCCGGAAGTGGGGGCCGCCATGGGCTGTCCGGGTTGATTGCACCTGAGCATTGGCGATCGCTCGTGCACGAAGCCCTTCGCATTGCCCTCGTCAATCTCGATGCGGTGGCGGCGCCGGCGGGCGTAATGGACGTGACCCTTGGCCCGGGCTGGCCTGGCATTCTCCTGCACGAGGCGATCGGACATGGCCTGGAGGGAGACTTCAACCGCAAGAAGTCTTCCGCGTTTGCCGATCTCATGGGACAGAAAATTGCTGCAAGTGACGTGACCGTACTGGACGACGGAACGCTCCCTGACCGCCGCGGGTCGCTGCATGTCGACGATGAGGGCACACCGTCAAGCCGGAATGTCCTGATCGAAGACGGCATCCTCGTGAATTACATGCAGGATCGTCAGAACGCGAGGCTGCTGGGCGTGGAACCTACCGGCAACGGTCGTCGCGAGAGCTTCGCGCACGCCCCAATGCCGAGGATGACGAACACCTACATGCTGCCGGGTTGCGCAGAACCCGAAACGATCATCGCCGAAGTCAAGGACGGCATCCATGCTGTCGGCTTCGGCGGCGGGCAGGTGGACATAACGAACGGGAAGTTCGTGTTTTCCTGCACAGAGGCCTATCGCGTCAGAGAAGGCAAGATCTGCGAGCCGGTGAAGGGCGCGACCCTGATCGGCGACGGTGCCACCGCGCTCCGGCACATCCGCGCGGTCGGAAACGACATGGAACTCGACCCCGGTATCGGCAATTGCGGCAAGGCGGGTCAATGGGTGCCCGTCGGCGTCGGCCAGCCCACGCTCCTGATCGGAAACCTGACCGTGGGTGGTTCGTCCGCCTGATCGCTCAACCGAGGCAAAGTGCAATTCGAATCGCCCGGAAATCCGGAGAATCGATGCTCGAACATCACGTGCCGGCCTGATTTGACGTGGGTGTTCATTGTGCCGCTTTGTGAACGATCTCTGTGCGAAGCGCTCCGGAAATGCCGAATGCGACATCCGCCGTTCGTCACACATTGACAAATGCCGATAACGCCCCACATCTTCCGCCGCCACAACCGCGTTCGCTTTTCGGGAGTCCCCCATGCCTGTTGTCGTCGTCGAGTCTCCCGCTAAGGCCAAGACGATCAAGAGCTATCTCGGCGAGGACTACACCGTGCTTGCAAGTTTCGGTCACGTGCGCGATCTTGCCGAAAAGGAAGGTTCGGTGGATCCCGATCACGACTTCGCGATGAAGTGGGAAGTGCCAGCTGGATCAAGAGGGCACATCAAGGCAATCGCCGACGCCCTCCAAGATGATAAGGCGCTGATTCTCGCCACCGACCCTGACCGCGAGGGCGAAGCGATTTCCTGGCACCTTGAGGAGGCGCTTCGCGCCCGAAAGGCCATCGGGGAAGGCACAAAGGTCGACCGGATTGCATTTAATTCTGTCACAAGGAGGGGCTTGGCAGAAGCCATGGAGAACCCGCGCAAGGTCGACCGTGATCTCGTCGAGGCTTACCTTGCACGCCGTGCGCTGGACTACCTGGTTGGCTACACGCTCTCGCCGGTGCTCTGGAGAAAGCTGCCCGGCGCAAGGTCGGCGGGCCGTGTTCAGTCCGTGTGCCTGCGACTCATCGTCGAGCGCGAGATGGAAGTGGAGGCGTTCCGGGTTCAGGAGTACTGGACCGTCAAAGCGGTCGTTGCCACGCCGAGAGAGGACGAGTTTGAGGCAAGGCTGACCGTGCTTGACGGCAAGAAACTCGACAGGCTCGGCATCCCCGATGAGGAGCGGGTGAACAGGGCGGTCGAGGCAATCCAGTCAAGCGACCTTTCGGTCAAGTCGGTCGAAGCGAATCCCGTTACGCGCAAGCCACCGGCTCCGTTCATAACATCCACACTGCAGCAGGAGGCATCCCGCAAGCTCGGATTCGGAGCGAAAAGGACGATGCAGGCGGCGCAGAAGCTCTACGAAGCCGGGCACATCACTTACATGCGAACCGACGGAGTCGACATGGCTCCCGAGGCGATCGCGGCCGTTCGCGATGCAATCAAGGAACGATTTGGCGCAAGGTACCTGCCCAAGAGGCCGCGCATGCACAAGAGCAAGGCCAAGAACGCGCAGGAAGCGCATGAGTGCATCCGCCCGACCCGCATGTCGGCAAATCCGGCTTCGCTCCGAATTCAGGACAAGGGTCAGCTAGACCTGTACGACCTCATCCGGAGGCGTACGCTCGCAAGCCAAATGGAAACTGCCAGGTTCGAGCGGACCACGGTCGATATCGCCAGCGTGGATGGCAAGACCGAACTCCGAGCGACCGGTCAAGTCCAGAAATTTGACGGCTTCATCAAAGTCTACGAGGAAGGTCGCGACGATGTTGCCGATGACAATGGCAGGATACTGCCCCGCATCGACAAGGACGAGGCAGTGCAACAGCGCCAAGTCCTGCCTGAGCAGCACTTCACCAAGCCGCCACCGCGCTACACTGAAGCCACGCTCGTCAAGAAGATGGAGGAGATCGGCATCGGGCGACCTTCGACCTACGCGTCGGTCGTCACGACGATTCAAGACAGGGGATACGTGCGGCAGGAGAAAAACCGGCTCTACCCGGAGGAAAAGGGACAATTGGTGACCGCTTTCCTCATGAACTATTTCCGCCGTTACTTGAGCTACGACTTCACGGCCAAGCTCGAGGAGGAACTTGACGATATCACTTCCGGGACCCGTGACTGGAAGGAAGTGCTCGCGCGATTCTGGGACGAATTCAACGCTGCCATCGAGGAAACGTCCGAACTTCGGTTCGCCGACGTTCTGGACAAGATCAACGAGGTTCTGGCACCGCATCTCTTTCCGCCAACCGAGGACGGTCGAGATCCTCGCATCTGCCCTCATTGCGGCGCCGGGCAGTTGTCGGTACGAACCGCCCGCTCAGGCGGCGCCTTTATCGGTTGCTCGAACTATCCCGAATGCCGTTACACACGTGCGTTCGGGCCACCAGGCACCGAGCCCGAAATCAACTTCCCTCCCGAGGGCAAAAAACTGGGCGAGGAAGGCGAAGATGCGATCTGGGTCCACAAGGGCCGATTTGGACCCTATGTTCAGCGCGGCGAGACTTCGGCTGACGGGAAAAAACCCCTACGCCGCACCGTGCCCGAAACCTGGGATCCGGCCGCGATCAAGCTCGAGGACGCGCTCAGGCTCCTCGAACTGCCTCGTCTCGTCGGCCAGCATCCTGAAGACGGCGTGTCGATTTGGGCCAATCTCGGACGCTTCGGACCTTACCTGAAACACGCGGACTCGACGAGTTCCAAGAGCGGCACGACCGCCAATCTCGAAACGCTCGAGGACGTTTGGAGCGTTGGCATGAACCGTGCCGTCGAGCTCATCGCGGCAAAGGTGGCCTCCCGCGGAAGCAGGGGCTGGAACGCTCCGGTGCTAAAGGATCTCGGCGAACACCCAGAACGCGGCGGCTCCGTGACCGTTCTGGACGGCAAGTACGGACCATACGTGAAGTGGAACAAGGTGAACGCGACGGTCCCCGAGGACATCGATCCAGACAGCATTGACATGGCCGCTGCTACCCGTCTCATAGAGCAGCGTGAAGCGAAGGGAGGCAAAAAGCGGCGTCGGCGCAAGAAGTCTTGATCCGAAATCTCGTGTCCACGAATGGGCGAATTCATGGGAAGCAGAGTGTTCTTGCCACGGGCAGCTCTGCAGGAACCTCTATCTCTTGCACTCGGAAAGCCTTCTCGAACGCGAGACGAGCCGGAAGCTGGCGTGTACCGGCCTTGCCCTCAGCGGTCCTTTCGATCCTGCCCGGCCCGGCCAGGGCTTCCGAGAGCGTCCGCATCGTCATCTCCCGGACTGCAGCGCCAGCGAAGCGCCTTGGTGCAGAACCGCTGAGAGTCTTGAACGGTTACAGCCCGCCTCGGAATTACGCGCAGACATCCGCGAGGAAATCCGTTCCAGACGCGAATCAGGATGTCAGGCCCGCCGCCGTCATCAGCGCTTCCGCATCGGCCATGAGCATCCGCTCGCGACCTTCCCCTGCAATCGGGACCCTGCCATGCTCGAGAAGGAGTGGAGCGGCCAGCGGCGTAATCCGGTCGAGCACGACATGATCGACCTGACCCCTGGTCCGCTCAAGCAGTTCCTCGATCCGACCAAAGTCGACCAGTCCCCGCATCGCCTCCTCTCGGGTGATCTTCAGCATGAGATGTCCAGGTTCATATTTTGCGAGCGTGTCGTAGAGAACGTCGGAAGAGAATCTCGCCTGCCGCGCGGTGCGCCTGGCGGCTCCGTGGTTCCTCGGAAGCATCATCGCGATCGTGGCGGTCGTGCGAAAGGTGCGTTTCATGACAGCATTGCCGGACATCCATGCTTCGAAGGCGGCGCGCAATTCCCGCGCATCGAGGAGGGGTTCGGGATTGGGAATCGCATCGAGACCCCAGATCAGGACGGCATAGTCCGTCGAGACGAAACCCAGCGGACCGAGACCCATCTCTTCCATTTTTCGGGTTACCAGCAGCCCCAGCGTCTGCATCGCGTTGCGTCCCGCAAATCCGTAGATGCAGGTGTTCTGTCGGCCTTCATACGGAAAGCTCTCGACCAGAATCCGGCCGGCCTCCGGGAGTTTCGAGCGGTCGCGCTGGAGGCGCAGCCAATCCGCCGTGTGACGCGGCAGGGCGGTCCAGTCCCCTGCCTTGAACATCCTCAGGATGCGGTGGCTGAGTTGCGTCGATGTTGCGAACTTCGTCCCCGCAAAGACCGCGATCTTGGGCGCCTTATCCGGTTGACGTGACACTTCCACGGTCATTTCGCGCAGCCGGTCGTAGCGCACCACCTGTCCGCCGATCAGAAACGTGTCCCCAGGCGCAAGACTTGCCGCAAACAACTCCTCGATCTCTCCCAAGGGCTTGCCGCCCCGCTTGTTCCGAAGCCTAACGTTCAGCGTCTCCGTGTCCTGGATCGTACCAAGATTGCGCCGAACTTCGCCCGGAGCACGGGGATCCCTGAACTCCCAGAGGCCGTCCGTTCTCTGGCGAAGTCGCTGCCAACGATCATAGGCCCGAAGCGCATAGCCACCGGTTGCCACGAGATCGAGGCACGCGAGAAAGTCTCCATTCCGGAGGTTCACGTACGGTCCGGCGCCCCGAAGCACCCGAAAGAGCTCATCGGCGTCGAACGGCCCCCGGCACGCATGGATCAGAATCTGTTGGCAGAGCACGTCCCGCGGACCCGCTCCCCTCGGGTCACCGTCGAGGTCGCCTTCCCGCACCGCCTCGAGCGCCGCCACGCACTCCACGACCTCGAAGCGGTTTGCCGGCACGACCAGCGCCTTCGACGGCGCGTTGTAACGGTGGTTGGCGCGACCGATTCGCTGCACGAGTCGCTTCACGTTCTTGGGCGCGCCCACCTGGATGATCAGGTCGACGTCTCCCCAATCAATCCCGAGGTCGAGCGTACCCGTGCAAACGACCGCCCTAAGTTTGCCGTTGACCATCGCAGCTTCCACCTTTTGCCGTTGCGACCTAGCCAGCGATCCATGGTGAATGCCGATCGAAAGACCGTCCTCGTTCTGGAGCCATAGGTGACGGAAGAAGATTTCGGCCTGCGCCCTCGTGTTGTGGAATATGAGTGTCGTCCTGTGCTTCCTGATCTCGTCGAGCACGGCCGGAATCGCGTGCCTGCCACCGCCGCCCGACCAGGGAGGCAACTCATCCGTGCCAAGCATGGCGATCTCCGGCGCGGGACCAGGATCGGCATGCAGGATCGGACACGGGTCGGGATGGTGCGCCAGGAAGCGAGCGATTGCCGACGGGTCCTCGACCGTGGCGGACAGGCCCACCCGTCGGAGTCCGGGACACATGGCCTGAAGCTCGGCAAGGCACAAGGCAAGCTGGTCGCCGCGCTTCGATTCCGCCAAGGCATGGACTTCGTCTACGATGACGCGAGACAGGCCGCGAAACGTCTTCGGCGCATCCTGGTACGTCAGCAATAGCGCAAGGCTCTCCGGCGTCGTCAGGAGTATGTGCGGCGGATCTGCGCGTTGGCGCTTCTTGCGCGTGGGAGAGGTGTCGCCTGTCCGGTCCTCGACACGGACCGGCAGACCCATCTCGCCGATCGGCGTTCCGAGGTTCCGTCTGATGTCGGCCGCCAACGCCTTCAGCGGCGAGACGTAGATCGTGTGAAGCCCCTCCCGCGCGCCTTCCGCGAGTTCCGCGAGAGTCGGCAGAAACCCGGCCAGCGTCTTGCCACCGCCAGTTGGGGCGATCAGAAGAAGAGCGGGCTCGTCGGCCCGGCCCACGATCTCCAGCTGATGCGGGTGCGGAGCCCAGCCGCGGCTACTGAACCAGTCAAGGAAGCGGTCCGGAAGCACCTCACGCATGGCCTTTGCCCGAAGCCAAAATCCCGTCCTTGGACGGCAATTCGCGCCGAAACAATGAACCTCCTGCACCATTGAAGGATGCCGACAAGCGGGAATTGCGTTCATGCGCACATTGCGTGTTCCGTGTGCGATTTCTAGTCATGCAGGCTGCCGAAAAGACACGGAACTGCCCGAATGCAGCCACATCGTCGCTGCGATCCGGGTGCTTATTTCGTGAGGCTCTCAACCACTCTCGCAAGAAACGCCCCGCCTGCCTCGAACTGTTCGACCGCAATGAACTCGTCTGCCTGATGCGCCTGCGCGATGTCCCCCGGACCGCAGATCACTGCCGAGCAACCTGCGTTCTGGAAGTGTCCGGCCTCGGTTCCGTAGCTAACGACATGAATGCCGTTATCGCCAGTGATGCCTCGGACCAACGCTTCTGCGGCGCCGTTCTCTTCAGGCACAAGCGCAGGCACGTCGTGAAACGGTCGGAGCCTGACACCGGCCGACGACGCAACCGCCTTTGCCTCGGCATCCACTTCCGCCACGACCGCACGGAACTCGGCATCCAGCAGGTCCGAGTCTTCATCAGGGACCAAGCGCCAGTCAATTCCGAACCTGCAGTCGCCAGCAGTGATGTTCTGTGCCGTGCCACCCTGAATCGTGCCGACATGAAGCGTCGTGAACGGCGGATCAAATTTTGCGGCCACTTTCGACGGAGCGCGGGCGCGCAGTTCATCGTTCTTGCCATTCGCCCAGTGGATTAGCCGGGACGCCGCCATGATTGCATTGACGCCCTTGTCCATCATCGAGGAATGCACCTCGAAGCCCTTCACGTGCACGTCGAATCCTGCGCTGCCCTTTTGACCAGTGACGCATTGCATCATCGAGGGTTCGCCGATGATTGCGATTGCGGCCTTTGGCAGGCCCGATTCGGACATCGCCTCGATCAACGGCGGCGCGCCTGCGCAGCCGATTTCCTCGTCGAAGGAAAGCGCGACCTGCAGGGGTCGCTTCAGGCCGCATGAAAGCGCCAGCTGCAAGGCATGCAGGGCCAGTGCGTCAAATCCTTTCATGTCGCAGGTCCCACGCCCGTAGAGCCGACAGTTCCGCTCGCTCACTGTCCAAGGATCCGAAGTCCAGTCCTGTCCCTTGACCGGCACCACATCCGTGTGCCCCGAAAGCACCACGCCACCCGAAACGTCCGGACCCACGCTGCAGAAAATCGCTTCCTTGGACGGGTCGCCGCGCTTCGGCATGCGGTGCACATTTATGCCGAGGTCGGCCAAGTAGCCCTCGATCCAATCGACGAGAGGTAGATTCGTGTCTCGGCTAACCGTCGGGAACGACACCAGCCGGTCGAGAATCTGGCGGGCAGACAAGCTCATGACGCAAGCACGAAGTGTCCTGATGCCACCTCTTCATAGACCGACGGACCAGGCTCGTGCCCGATAGGAAAGATCGGTGACGGGATCGGCTTGAAGTTCAGATCCTTCTCGCTCTTGCGCTGAGCGGGATCGGCGACCGGGACGGCCGCAAGCAGCGACTTCGTGTATTCGTGCCGCGGATCCTCGAATATCGCCGGGCGCGGCCCGATCTCGACTATTCGACCCAGGTACATCACGCCCACCATGTGGCTTACCCGTTCAACCACCGCCATGTCGTGGCTGATGAACAGCATGGAGATGCCAAGTTCCGCCTGCAGCCCCATCAGGAGATTGAGAACCTGCGCCTGCACGCTTACGTCCAGCGCGCTGACTGCTTCATCGGCGACAATGAGCTTGGGATTCAGGGACAGGGCCCGCGCGATCGCAATCCGCTGCCGCTGCCCGCCCGAAAGTTCATGCGGGTACCTGCTCATGAAGCTCCTTGGCAGGTGCACTCGGTCGAGAAGTTCGGCAACCCGGTCGGCCCGTTCTGATGCATCACTCGCGCCATAGTTCAGCAAGGGCTCGGCGATCTGGTCGGATAGCTTCATCTGCGGATTCAGCGATGCGAAAGGATCTTGAAACACCATCTGCATGTCGCGGCGCGCAAGGCGCAGATCCCCTGCATCCATTTCCAGAACGTTCCGTCCGCCCAGCCAGACCTCGCCTGAAACCGGTTCGACCAACCTGAGCACCGACCGGCCACAAGAGGACTTGCCGCAGCCAGACTCTCCGACGAGGCTCAGTGTCTGCCCGGCCTTGACCTGGAACGACACGTCCTCGACGGCATGCACGTAGGCGACAGTCCGGCGCAGGAGGCCTCCGGACACGGGAAAGCGTGTGACAAGATTCTTCACGTCGAGGAGCAGCTTGCCATCCACTGATGCAGAGGCCGCGAGATCGCGACGCTGATCGCCCATCAGCCGCATGGGCTCTGGAGCCGGCTTGCCCCGCATTTCCCCGAGTTTCGGCACCGCCGCTAGCAGCGACTTCGTGTATTCATGTCGCGGGGTCTCGAAAATCTGCCGGACCGGCCCTTCCTCAACCTTCTTGCCGCGGAACATGACCACGACCCTGTCCGCCATCTGCGCAACAACGGCCATGTCATGCGTGATGAAAAGGACAGACGTCCCGGTCTCGCGCTTCAAGCGATCAATCAGGGCCAGGATTTCCGCTTGGATGGTCACGTCGAGCGCGGTTGTCGGTTCGTCCGCAATCAGCAGCCTGGGCTCGCAGGCCAGTGCCATGGCGATCACGACGCGTTGCCGCATGCCCCCGGAAAGTTCATGCGGATATTGCCTCAACCGCCGTTCGGGCTCAGGAATGCGCACGCGGCGCAAGAGCTCCAGCGCATGCTCCGTCGCCTGCTCCCGGTTCATCCCCGTGTGCACGCGCAGACCCTCTGTCAGCTGCCGCCCGATCGTGAAAACCGGATTGAGGGACGTCATCGGTTCCTGAAAGATGATGCCAATCTCGTTGCCGCGAATTGTCCGCATGAGGGTGTCGCCGGCCTTTGATACGTCGACGACACCGCCATTTGCGCCCCGGTCGAACAGGAGTTCACCGCTCGCAATCTCACCACCTCCGAACTCCACCAGGCGCACGAGCGAAAGGGACGACACGGACTTGCCGGATCCGGACTCACCGACGACGCAAAGGGTCTCGCCAGGCTGAATGTCGAAACTGACATCCTCGACGCCCAGAACCGGGCCGTCCCTAGTCTGGAATTCGACACGCAAATTCCTCAGCGAGGCTAGCGGTTGATCAAGCATGGGCATCCCCGGAGACGTGCGAATGCGAGACGCTAAACCCCGCTGGCGAAAGGTGTCAAATGGAACGCGCCAAGCAGCACCTGTTTGCCGACTTCAGGCCTTGTGCCGACAAGCGGGCACGCTTGCCGCCGCAAGGTCACTCGCAATCGTCTCTCGGCATCCAAATATGGTGATGCGCCTCGGAGGGGCCCAAGATTAGGCGTCTTCATCGCTTCCCGCATCCCGTTGTTCGCGCAAACTGCAAATCGGCTTCTCCCGTCCTGACTGAAATTCAAGAAAAGAGTTGGAGTGCGTGCACTCTGTAGTAACCTGCGGAAATTCCGGCCCGAATCGATCTCCCGATTCCGGACTGGAACCGGAACATGGAAACCAAATGGAGTAAGACAATGAGAATCGTTACAATGCCCTTCATCGGGGCGGCGGCGGCGGCACTTGCATCGATGGCATTGGCCTCTGACCACGAAGGTCCGCGCGGACGTGATGGCGAAGTCAAGATCATCTACTGGCAGGCGCCGTCGATCCTGAACCCGTACCTATCCGGTGGCACAAAAGACGTCGAAAGCGCCTCGCTCGTGATCGAGCCCCTCGCCCGCTACGATGAAAACGGCAACCTGACGCCCTGGCTGGTCGACGAGATACCGACGGTGGCGAATGGCGGCGTGAGCCAGGACCTGACCCAGATCACCTGGAAAATCTCGGAAGGCCTTGTGTGGTCCGACGGCACGCCGTTCACGTCAGCGGATGCCAAGTTCACGTATGATTACTGCACGCATCCCGAAGGCGGATGCGCCCAGGCAACGAAATACGAAGGCGTCGTCAGCGTCGAAACGCCGGACGCGCTCACCGTGGTCGTCACTTTCGACAAGCCAACGCCCAATCCGTACGGACCTTTTGTGGGCGGCGAGGCACCGATCATCCAGGCCGCACAATTTGCGGATTGCCTTGGCGCGAAGGCACCGGAATGCACCGAAGCGAATTTCAACCCGATCGGCACAGGCCCCTTCGTCGTTACCGAGTTCAAGCCGAATGACGTGATTTCCTTCGCAGCGAACGAGAACTATCGGGTAGAAGGCAAGCCCGCATTCGCAACTGTGACGTTCAAGGGCGGAGGCGATGCAACCGCTGCTGGCCGCGCCGTCATGGAAACCGGCGAATTCGACTATGCCTGGAACCTCCAGCTCGCACCCGACGTGATCGCGAAGATGCAGGAAGGCGGCAAGGGCACGCCGGTGGCCGGATTCGGTCCGCTCGTCGAACGGCTGATGCTGAACAACACCAATTCCGATCCCGCGCTCGGGCCGGATGAGCGCTCGGTCGTGCGTCCACATCCCTTCCTTCAGGATCCTGCAGTCTACAAGGCCATGTCGATGGCCATCGACCGACCGCTCCTGGTTGACATCGGCTACGGCCAGGCCGGCCGCGTGACGTGCAACTGGGTTCCGGTGCCGCAGATCTACGCGTCCACGACCTTTGACTGCTCGACGCAAGACATTGCAGGGGCCAACGCCCTTCTCGATTCCGCCGGCATCGTGGACACCGACGGCGATGGCGTGAGAGAAAAGGACGGCGTGCCGCTCAGCATACTCTACCAGACCTCGACCAACGCCGTGCGCCAGGACTTCCAGGCGCTGATCAAGCAGTGGTGGGCTGAAATCGGCATCGAGACCGAGCTGCGGAACATCAACGCATCCGTGTTCTTCGGCGGCGACCCGGGCTCTCCCGACACGTTCCAGAAGTTCTACGCCGATGTCGAGATGTACGCCAACACCTTCAATGGCACCGACCCGCAGGCCTATCTCGGCAACGGGCTTTGCGACAAGGCGCCTTCGCCTGCGACGCAATGGCAGGGCGAGAACATCTCGCGGTTCTGCATGGAGGAATACGACGCGCTCCATTCCGAACTCTCCAAGACCGCAGACGTCGGTCGTCGCGGAGAGATCGCGGCCCAGCTGAATGACATAGCCATCGAGAACGGCATGATGATCCCGCTTGTCCATCGCGGCCGTCTCTCGGCGCATGCCAACAGCCTTGGCGGCATCAAGCTGAGCGTCTGGGACAGCGAATTGTGGAACATTTCCGACTGGTACAGGATCGGAAACTGACACGGGCGATGGGGCGGGCCTGTCCCGCCCCTCCACCCGGCTAATGCCATGCTGACCTACACGATCCGACGCCTGCTCCTGAGCGTGCCGACGCTGCTGTTCATCAGCCTCGTCATCTTCCTCCTGCTGAAACTTGCACCGGGCGACCCGATGGCGCAGGTGCCGCTGACGGTTCCTCCCGACGTCAAGGAGAGGATGCGCGAGGCTCTCGGCGTGGGACAGCCTTGGTACGTTGCCTTCCCGAAATGGCTCTACCAGTTCTTCGCGGTCGAGCCGCTTCACTTCGTGGACGCGGCCATCGGCACCTCCCTTGGCGAAGGTCAGCAGCGCGTGATCTCCTGGCAGACGCGCTCACCGGTCATGGACATCGTGATCCAGCGATTGCCCCAGACCCTTTGGGTCGTGGGAGTCGCCTATGTCGTGGCCATCCTCATCGCGCTTCCGATCGGAATTTACTCTGCGTACCGGCAGTATTCCTGGTTCGACAACGCGGGCACCTTCGTCGCCATGGTGGGGTTTTCGGTCCCGCCCTTCTTTTCGGGCGTTCTCGTGATCGTGATTTTCTCTGTCTGGCTGGGCTGGTTCCCCTCGATCTACGACACGACCCACAAGGTGAGCGACTGGGATAGCTTCGTCTTCCAGTTCAAGCAAATGATCATGCCCGTCATGGTGCTTGCACTGCAAATCACCTCCCAGCTCTCGCGCTTCATGCGGGCCTCCATGCTAGACAATCTCAATCAGGACTATGTACGCACGGCGCGCGCAAAGGGCCTTGGCGAGAAAACCGTGGTCCTGGTGCATGTCCTCCGCAATTCCCTGATCCCGGTCGTCACCGTCATTGCACTCGGTGTCCCGGCCATCTTCGGGGGCGCCATCATCACGGAGCAGATATTCAAGGTGAACGGCATCGGCCAGTTGCTGATCACAGCCATCCAGGCCAACGACCTGCCGATGGTGCAGACACTGACCTTCATCTTCGCGGTGCTGATCGTGCTGTTCAACCTCGTCGCCGACATACTCTACGGCATCCTGGACCCGAGGATTCGTTATGACTGAGTCCCGTCCTTCCACGGAGCAGGCGGAACTCTCCACCACGCCCCGCTCCCAATGGGCTGACATATGGGACCAGTTCAAGCGCCACCGCGGCGCGATGTGGGGCGGAGCCATCTTTCTCTGCATCATCTTGATGACCATCGCCGGGCCGTGGGTCTATTGGAACGACCCAAAATTCGTTCCGACCGGCCGCGACTTCCTGGAACTGCGCGACACGCGGCCGATCTACGTGGCGCTCTGGGAGTCTTCGGCCAAGGTCAGTTGGGCATATCCCCTTGGCACAGACAACCTGGGTCGCGACACCCTCGGCCGATTGCTCGCCGGCGGGCGCGTATCGCTTGCCGTGGGTGTTGCCGCCATGCTTCTTTCCGTGTTCGTCGGCACGCTGATCGGAGTGCTGGCGGGTTATTTCCGCGCTCTTGACGGAATCCTCATGCGGTTCACCGATCTGTTCCTAGCGCTGCCCCTCCTGCCCCTTCTCCTGGTCGCGGTCCTGCTCTTCCGCGACCGCCTGTCGGGCCTATTCGGACCTGAAGGCGGCACTTTCCTGCTTATCGTCGTGCTTGTGGGTGCCACGTCCTGGATGCAAACGGCACGGATCGTCAGAGGCGACGTCCTGGCTCTCAAGGAGCGCGAATTCGTCCTCGCCGCCCGTTCGATCGGAACGTCTCCGCAGAAAATGATAACCCGCCACCTCCTGCCGAACGTGATGTCGCCGATCATGGTGTCGGCCACGCTCGGCATCGCCACGGCAATCATCACCGAGAGTGCGCTCTCTTTTCTCGGTTTCGGGTTTCCTCCGGACTTTCCCACATGGGGCAAGCTGCTTTTCGACGCCGTCGACCGCATGGAACTCTATCCGGAACGCGTTCTTTGGCCTGGCCTCATGATCTCGCTCATCGTGCTGTCCGTAAACTACATCGGTGACGGGATACGCGACGCCCTCGATCCTCGAATTCGGGGACGCTGAACCCACCCTGTCGATTGCGCACCCGATTACTCTGCTCCAAAATGCGCAGCAAGAGTCGGGGAGCGTGGCGAAGCAGGCTGTACGGAAAGCGGCCGGTGCCGGAAACAGCGATGCCTTTCCGTGCCCGCCGCAATACGCTTCATCGGTCTTGCAGAAGCGGTCAGGCACTGAGGCAGCGCCGACAATCGTCACGCACGCAACTTTCTGGCCGTCACGGCGGGCCAAAGGGCAAGGTCGACGTGCCGATGCAACATGCATTGGGCCGTCCGAGCAAGGCAGCCCATGCCTTTCCGGAAGCGCGGTGGGGAAACATGAATGCTGTCAAGGGTCGCCACCATGGCACTTCCCGTGCACCCAGGCCACAATCCGGAAAACGCCAACCTTTTCCGCGACGGGCCAAGGGACCCGCGTCACGGTCGAAGACCTGCCAAACCGTGATTCCCGAGAGGGCATAGAGGCATTCATCGCCACGCGTGCGCCCGTCTGGCAACCGCTCCCGGAAGCCACCGAGACGGCCCCGAAATGACAGATCGCCGTCACGAATGCCTGCCGCGCCTTGCGCGGCACATTCCCGTTGCAGCCATCTCGTGGCCCGCATAGGTTCCCGCGACATTTCAGAACTAAAGGAACCACGACATGTCCGATCGCCCGCAAGGCTTTGATACCGTGCAGGTGCACGCAGGCAACACGCCCGACCCCACCACCGGCGCGCGCCAGATACCCATCTACCAGTCAACCGCTTTCGTGTTCCGCGATGCCGAACATGCCGCCGCCCTGTTCAACCTCCAGGAAGTCGGCTGGATCTATTCCCGACTGACCAACCCGACCGTGGCCGCGCTGGCCGAACGGATCACCGCGCTCGAGGGCGGTGTCGGCGGCATCGGCTGCTCTTCGGGGCATGCAGCGCAGATCATGGCCCTCTTCCCGCTGATGATGCCAGGATGCAACGTCGTGGCATCGACAAAGCTCTATGGCGGGTCGTACACCCAGCTCACCCAGACCATCAGGCGGTTCGGCTGGTCGTCAAGGCTGGTGGATTTCGACGACCTTGACGCCGTCAAGGCCGCGGTCGACGAGAACACACGCGCGATCTTCTGCGAGTCGATCGCCAACCCGGGTGGCTACATCACCGACCTGGACGCCATTGGCAGGCTCTCGGACGAGGTCGGGCTGCCCCTCATCGTCGACAACACATCGGCGTCGCCATACCTCTGCCGCCCTATCGATTTCGGGGCGACCCTAGTTGTGCACTCCACGACCAAGTATCTCACCGGCAACGGAACCGTGACGGGCGGGGCATTGGTGGACTCGGGCAAGTTTGACTGGTCCGCGTCCGGCAAGTTCCCGTCTCTGTCGGAGGCCGAGCCAGCCTATCACGGCCTCAACTTCCACCAGGCGCTCGGTCCGATGGCCTTCACGTTCCACTCGATCGCAGTCGGACTTCGTGATCTTGGCATGACGATGAACCCGCAGGGCGCACACTACACCTTGATGGGGATCGAATCACTGTCGCTCCGCATGGAGAAGCATGTGGCAAACGCCGAAAAGGTTGCAAATTGGCTGGAGGCCGACGATCGGATCGAGAGCGTGACCTACGCAGGGCTCAAGAGCTCGCCGTACTTCGATCGAGTTGAGCGCATTTGCCCAAAGGGGGCCGGTGCATTGTTCAGTTTTGCGGTCAAGGGCGGCTATGACGCATGCGTGAAACTCGTCGACTCCGTCGAGCTGTTCAGCCATGTCGCCAACCTCGGCGACGCGCGTTCGCTGATCATCCACTCCGCTTCGACGACGCACCGCCAGTTGACCGACGAGCAGAGGGTGGCCTCGGGCGCGCTGCCCAACGTTGTCCGGCTGTCGATCGGCATCGAGGATCCGGACGACATCATCGCTGACCTGGATCAGGCCCTGACCAAGGCCACGGCATAGGTCCGAATCCGGGGCCAAGTCACCGGCTTGGCCCCTTTGGTCGCCGGGTCCCGTCACCCTGTGATTTCGCGTGGTGCCTTCAGGCAGCGTTTCGCGCCTCGTCCATGATGCGGCGCATCTCGGCGATCGATGCGCCAAGTCCGACAAAGACCGCCTCGCCGACAAGGAAGTGCCCGATATTCAGTTCACGCAATTCGGGGAACTCGGCGACCGGCGCGACCGTCTCGTAGGTCAGCCCGTGGCCGGCATGAACCTCCAGTCCGAGGGAGTGCGCGAAGGTCGCCATTTCGCGGAGGCGGGCAAGCTCGGCGTCCCGCTCGGCTAGGCGACCCTCGGCATGGGCATCGCAATAGGCGCCTGTGTGCAGTTCAATCACCTGGGCTCCGATTCGGTTTGCGGCCTCGACCTGGCGCCTGTCCGCCGCGATGAAGATCGAAACGCGCGAACCGGCCTCGCGCAATGGCGCAATGAAATGCGCCAGGCGATTCTCGTCCTGCGCCACTTCCAGGCCCCCTTCGGTCGTGCGTTCCTCCCGCTTTTCCGGAACGATGCACACGGCGTGAGGCCGATGGCGCAATGCAATGGCCTGCATCTCTTTCGTGGCCGCCATCTCGAAATTCAACGGCACGCCAAGCGCCTCCGTCAGCTGTTCGATGTCATGATCGGTTATGTGGCGTCGGTCTTCGCGGAGATGTGCGGTGATCCCGTCCGCACCGGCCTCCTCGGCAAGCTTCGCCGCCCGAACCGGGTCAGGATAGTCGCCGCCGCGCGCATTGCGAACGGTGGCCACGTGGTCGATGTTCACTCCGAGCCTGAGGTGTTCCATGCCGGCACGTTAGGTTGCGAACCCGAGCCTGTCCATTGCCTATCTGACGATGGGCTCCAAGGCATCGTAGGCCGCTTCTCCGCCACTGCCCCAAGCCACTTCCGGCAGCGAATCCGGCTTGTACCGGTGGCACGCCAGCTCGTCCCGGGTCAGCCACAGCGTACGGTTGACCACGCCCCCGACATCTGTCCACTCGCCAGCCGGATCGCCCGAAACCAGCCGGCAGCGGAAATAGACATCGACCTGGTGAAACGTGCCTTCCGGATCGTGGAATTCGTTGACCAGAACGACCGGGCCGACCTCCACGGTCAGGCCGGTTTCCTCGTGGATTTCCCTGACAAGATTGTCAGGGAGGGACTGGCCCCGGTCAACGCCGCCTCCCGGAGCGCAGATGAGATCGCTTCTTCCGTCGGGCCAGGCATTGACCATCAACAGCCGGCCATCCCGCAGGACAATTCCCCGTACTGACAGGCGCGGTCCATCCATCAGAGACTCGTCGCAGGTCCGAGGACGCGTGTCACATGCCCCATCTTGCGTCCGGCGCGCATCTCCGTCTTGCCATAAAGATGAAGCCGCGCCCCGTCTTCGCAGGCGATGGCAAGAACGTCAGACACGTCTTCACCGATGAGATTGGTCATCTCCACGTCGGAATGCCGAATCGGGTCGACAAGGGGCCAGCCCGCCACGGCCCGGACATGCTGCTCGAACTGATCGATGACAGCTCCGGCTTCCGTCCAGTGCCCCGAATTGTGCACTCGCGGCGCAAACTCGTTGACGACCAGCCCGTCCGTCGTGTCGAAGAGTTCAACTCCGATCACTCCGCAATAGTCAAGCGCATTCAGGATCGCGGCCGCGATCTCGAAAGCGCACTCCCGAGTCCCTGGATCGATCCGTGCGGGAACTCTGGTAGTACGCAGAATGCCGTATTTGTGGACGTTTTCACCAGGCTCGAAGCATGCGATCCGACCATCGGTGCCTCGCGCCGCGATAACGCTGACCTCCTGCTCGAAGGCGACGAAACCTTCCAGTATGGCCTCCGCGCCCGCCATGGCGGCAAGCGGGTCAGCGCTGCAGCCTGCCTCCTCGATCCGCACCTGGCCCTTCCCGTCGTAGCCAAGGCGACGCGTCTTCAGAATGGCGGGAAGCCCGACGGCCTCCATTGCCTGCTTCAGGATGCTCGCGGCATGCGGCGAAGCGGAGTCAACTGGATGGAACGGTGCTGTCGCCAAACCGATCCCGTTCAGGAAACGCTTCTCCCTCAGGCGATCCTGGCTGACCGCCAGCGCCCGTCGGCTGGGGCGGATCGGCACCCTTGCCTCGATCAGGTCAAGCGCCTCGGCCGGAATGTTCTCGAACTCGTAAGTGACGACATCAACGCCGTCTGCGAACGCCGCAAGCGCTTCCCGGTCACAATAGTCGGCGGTGGTGGTCATGCCTGCGACTTCGCCTGCCGGCGGCATTGCTCCCGGCTCAAAGACATGCGTGCGCAAACCTATCCGGGCTGCCGACATGGCAATCATGCGCCCTAGCTGTCCGCCGCCCAGTATGCCGATTGTCTGACCCGGCGCCAGAGCGTCAGTCTTCATGGGGCACTTCGGCGACGGAATTCGTAAGCGCCGCCCGCCATTCATCCAGCCGCTCCGCGAGGTCAGAATCCGACAATGCCAAGATGCCTGCCGCCATCAGCCCGGCGTTGCAGGCACCGGCCTTGCCGATCGCCATGGTGGCCACCGGATACCCGCGCGGCATCTGGAGAATCGAGTACAGGCTGTCCACGCCCTTGAGCGCACGGGTTTCCACCGGAACGCCAATGACAGGCAACGGGGTTTTTGAGGCCATCATGCCGGGAAGGTGCGCGGCCCCGCCCGCTCCCGCGATGATCACCTTCAATCCGCGGTATTTCGCCGTCTTGCCGTATTCCCAAAGCCGGTCGGGCGTCCGGTGCGCAGACACGATGCGGACTTCGTGCTCCACACGAAGCTCGTCCAGAACTTCCGACGCCGACTTGAGCGTCGGCCAGTCCGACTGGCTTCCCATGACGATGCCGACCGTCGGGTTCATGACACCTCCTCGAAGTCGGCGCGACACTAGCGCCCGAGGCAAAGCATCGCAATCACTCAGGCTATGATGTCCGGGGTTATGCGATCCTCGATCGCCTTGATCCTGTCCTTGAGCGCAAGCTTCTGCCTTTTGAGCCTCTGGATGGTAAAGGCATCTCCGCCCGACTCCTCGAGCGTCTTTATCTCCTTGTCGAGCTCGCGGTGCTCACTCCGGAACGTGTCCAGTTCTACGCGAAGGACATCCTCGGTCTTCATCTTTTCGGGCGGGTGCTGGGTCATGGCATGCGGCTTCCGCTGGGACTGCCGACAAAATACCGCCAACAGGCCATTCCGCAAAGAACTTTAGGGCCTTGTCGAAAGGCGCTCCAATCCCCATGTCTTTCAAGGCGCTGGATCGCCTTCGGGGTCCTGAGGCCGTCGTCGCTTGCAGAAAGGACGAGTTGAATGAGCAAACTGGCACTGGGAACGCACCCGTTTCTTCTCGGTTTCGACCAATTGGAACGCCTGGTTGAACGTACCGCCAAGGCGGACAGCGGCTATCCACCCTATGACATAGAGCAGGTCGGCAAGAACGCCTTCCGCATCACGCTTGCGGTTGCAGGATTTGCAGATGACGATCTCTCGATCACGATGGAAGAGAGACAACTGGTGGTGCGCGGAAAGCAGGACGGCAACAGCGACGACCGGGTCTTTCTTCACCGCGGCATCGCCGCAAGGCAGTTCCAACGGACCTTCCTGCTCGCAGACGGCGTTGAGGTGGCCGGAGCGCAGCATGCAAACGGCTTGCTGCACATCGACCTTGTCCGTTCCGTTGCCGAAAATGTTGTCCAGACGATCCCGATCACCAAGGGCGGACCGTCATGAACACGCCGTTTGACATCAAGGGCATGGATCTCGAGCGCCTGGTCTATGTGCGTCCTGTCGACGTTTCGGATCTGCCGGAGGGATTGCAAGAGCAGGCGGAAGGTCTCGGAACGGTCTATGCCGTTCATTCGTCAGACGGCGAGCGGCTTGCGCTTGTCAAGGACCGCAGTCTCGCCTTCATTCTTGCACGCCAGAACGACCTGGCTCCTGTGAACGTCCATTGAGGCCCATCGTTTTTCACGTTGTCCTGCCGACAGTTCCGGAAGCCCTATTCCCGCGCCGCGCACTGCCCGTCTTTCCGCTTGATTCCAAATAAAGAAAGGGCGCCCTGACGAGCGCCCCTTCCAATGTCCATTTGACCGTGGCCTTGGAAGATGCTGCACACCCCCTCGGGCCTGCGCATTCTACATCATGCCGCCCATGCCGCCCATGTCGGGCATGCCGCCACCGCCACCAGGGGTTTCCTTGGCGGGCTTTTCGGCGACCATGGCTTCCGTCGTGATGAGGAGCCCGGCAATCGACGCGGCGTCCTCAACCGCAGTACGCACGACCTTCGCGGGGTCGATGATGCCGAAGCTGAACAGGTCACCATATTCCTCGGTCTGAGCGTTGAAGCCGAACTTGGCATTCTTGCTCTCGCGGATCTTCCCGGCCACCACGGAGCCGTCCACACCGGCATTCTCGGCGATCTGGCGCAGCGGGGACTCGAGGGCCTTGCGCACGATCGCGACGCCGGCTTCTTGATCGCTGTTGTCGCACTTGATCTTGTCCAGGCCCTTCGCAGCCTGCATGAGAGAGACGCCGCCACCAACGACGATGCCTTCCTGCACGGCGGCGCGGGTCGCATTCAAGGCGTCGTCGACACGATCCTTGCGCTCCTTGACCTCGACTTCGGTCATGCCGCCCACGCGGATGACGGCAAC
The DNA here is from genome assembly GCA_022819605.1 of Silicimonas sp. Taxonomy (GTDB): domain Bacteria; phylum Pseudomonadota; class Alphaproteobacteria; order Rhodobacterales; family Rhodobacteraceae; genus JAJEFO01. The sequence continues at coordinate 140,973 of JAJEGW010000208.1, forward strand.
GCCGCCAGCCAGCTTGGCCACCCGTTCCTGCAGCTTCTCGCGGTCATAGTCCGACGTGGTTTCCTCGATCTGCTGGCGAATCTGCGCGACCCTGGCCTGGATCTCGCCCTTGGCACCAGCGCCGTCGACGATGGTGGTCTCGTCCTTCGTGATAGAGACGCGCTTGGCGGAGCCGAGCATGTCCATCGTCACGTTTTCGAGCTTCATGCCCAGGTCTTCCGAGATCACCTGGCCACCGGTCAGGATCGCAATGTCCTGAAGCATGGCCTTGCGACGATCGCCGAAACCGGGAGCCTTGACGGACGCGATCTTCAGGCCGCCGCGCAGCTTGTTGACGACCAGCGTGGCCAGAGCCTCGCCTTCCACGTCCTCCGCAATGATGAGGAGCGGCTTCTGGGACTGGATGACCGATTCAAGCAGCGGAACCATCGGCTGCAGCGACGACAGCTTCTTCTCGTGGAGAAGAATCATCGCGTCCTCGAGTTCGGCGGTCATCTTGTCGGGGTTAGTGACAAAGTAAGGCGACAGGTAGCCACGATCGAATTGCATGCCTTCCACGACCTCGGTTTCGGTGTCGAGGCCCTTGTTCTCCTCAACGGTAATCACGCCGTCGTTTCCGACCTTTTGCATTGCATCCGCGATCTGCGTGCCGATTTCGGATTCGCCGTTTGCCGAGATCGTGCCGATCTGGGCAACCTCTTCGGAATCCTTCACCTTGCGCGCGGCCTTCTTGATGTCTTCGACGACCGACGTGACAGCGGCATCCACTCCTCGCTTGAGATCCATCGGGTTCATGCCGGCGGCAACCGATTTCATGCCCTCACGCACGATGGACTGCGCAAGCAACGTGGCGGTGGTGGTGCCGTCGCCAGCCTCGTCATTGGTGCGGCTTGCGACTTCCTTGACCATCTGCGCGCCCATGTTCTCGAACTTGTCTTCAAGCTCGATTTCCTTGGCGACCGTTACACCATCCTTGGTGATCCGGGGGGCACCAAAACTCTTGTCGAGCACGACGTTTCGGCCCTTGGGCCCGAGCGTCACCTTCACGGCATCGGCGAGGATATTCACGCCGGCCAACATCCGGTTCCGGGCGTCGGTCTCGAATTTGACGTCCTTTGCGGCCATTTCCTTAGCTCCTGGTTATCTTTCGTTTGAGTTGGTTCAGGACAGCGAAATCAGGCAATGATGCCCAGAATGTCGCTTTCCTTCATGATCAGAAGTTCTTCGCCGTCGAGCGTGATCTCGGTACCCGACCACTTGCCGAACAGGATCTTGTCGCCAGCCTTGACATCCATCTTGATGCGCTTGCCGTCGTCGTCCTTCGCCCCTGCGCCAACAGACACAATCTCGCCCTCAGCAGGCTTTTC
>JAJEGW010000019.1 GCA_022819605.1 Silicimonas sp.
GGCGCGGGCGGCGCCATCGGCTTCGCGGACCCCGATGCGGGCCTCGGCTTCGCCTACGCGCCCAACCGCATGTATTCCGCCCCCGGCATCAGCCCCCGCCTCAGCGCCCTCGTGGACGCCCTCTACGCCGCGCTCGCCTGAACCTCGTATCCCGGTCGTAGAAGGTCAAACTTCGTCAATTCATCTGCCTGGGCAGCCAGAGCACCAGATCGGGAAGGAGCGTGAACAGCGCAACCGCGCCGAGCGTAATCAGGACAAAGGGGATGGAACCCCGGAAGATCGTGAGCAGTCCGATGTCCGGAGCCACCTTGTGCATCACAAAGACATTGAGGCCGACCGGCGGCGTGATAAGCGCCATCTCGATCATCAGCACAAGAAAGATGCCGACCCACACCTTGTCGATACCGAGATCGACGAAAACCGGCATCACGAAAGGAAGGGTGAGCACAAGCAGCCCGAATGTCTCCAGGAAAGTCCCCAGAACCAAATAAAGAAGGACCAGCATGGCTATGACGCCGTAAGTGCCCAGATCGAGACCGATTATCAGGTCAACAGCGCCTGGCGTTAGTCCGGTCAATACCAGGAACCGGCTGATGAAAATACCACCGATAACGACAAAGAAGAGAACGCCGCTGATGTTCGCCGCCTGATTCAGCGCCTTCTTGACGCTTTCCAGGGTGAGGCGGCGCATTGCAAGGGCAACCAGTGCCACGGCGGCGCAACCTACCGCGGAAGCCTCTGTCGGGGTAACGATTCCACCGTATATGCCGCCAAGCACTGCAACAAAAATCAGAATTACCGGAAGCAGTTTCACCAATGATTGCCACTTCTCGGTCCATGTAAAACCCGGTCCCCGCGGACCCATGTCCGGCGTCAATGCGCATCGAGCGACGATGTAGGCCGCGAACAGCACCGCCATTATGATTCCCGGGATGATGCCGGCGATGAACAGCTGGGCGATGGAGGTTTCTGTCCACACGCCATAGACGACCATGGGAATGGAAGGCGGGATCAGGATAGCCAGCGCCCCTGCCGATGCGACGCTGCCGGAAGCAAGCCTGGGATCGTAACCGTAGCGCTTCATTTCGGGCATCACCATGCTGCCCATCGTGGCGATCGTGGTGACGCTGGAGCCCGTCACGGCTCCAAACCCGGCTGAACTAACGGTAGCCGTAACGGCAACACCGCCGGGCATTCGGCCCAGCCATTTGTACACCACTTCATAGAGGTCGGTGGCCAAACCGGTATGGTAAGTGAGTTGGCCCATGAAGATGAACAGGGGAATTGCAATGAGAAGGAAGTTGGTGCCGGTTTCCCAGGCTATCAGCTGCAGTTGGGTAGCCGCCTGCGCGGGACCGAGAAGCACCACATTTCCTGCGATACCGACAATCGCCAGACTAAAGGCGATGGGAATACCCCAGATAATCAAGGCTATCATGACAACGATGGCCGCGACGCCGATGAAAAAAGGATCCATATGTCCTAGCCTTCGTCGGTCGATTTGGATTCGGTATCGACCGGGTTGCCGGAAACCGCGAACGCTATCTGCAGGATGCAAATTACCACAACTAGGGCTGCACTGATTGTCATTACCCCGTAGAATGGCCAATAAGGAAAATCGACATTCTGGGTGCCTTCATTGTAACGGTGCGCATCCAGCATTGCGGTAAAGCTGCGAAAGGCCAGAACGCCCCCGAAAACCGCACCGCACAGATAGCCGGCGCCGGCCGTTACACGCTTGCCCCGGCTTCCGAGCATTAGATAGACCATGTCGTTGCCCAGATGATCGCGCCGGATGGTGACATGCGGCAGCGTTGCGAACACCACCAGGATGAGAAGAACGGCGCTGACCTCGTTGGCCCACACCGAGGGGTCGCCCACTACATATCTCAGGAATACGTCGTAGATGACCAAAGCGATCATCAACGGCACGGCGAGATACGCCGATACCGAGTGCAACGCCCGCGTCGCGCGCTCTGCTGCCTGCAAAACCCTAGTCAACGGTCACCGCCCCCAAGAGCGGTCGAGCGGCCGCAGTTGCACGGCCGCCCGACTGCCAAGCGAGACCTCACATGCCGGACACAAGGCCGGGTACGGGATTGTCAACGGTGAGTCTGAACAACTCTTCGGGCGTCATGTCGCCATACTTCGCGTTCAGTCGTTCGATGTCCTCGATCAACTGACGAGCCGGCAGGCCTTCGGCCTCGTAGGTCTCGATCCAACTTTCGATGACCGGTTGAAGCGCCTGCTTGAATTCTTCGCGCGCAGCCGGCTCCAGGTGAATGATTTCCATACCGTTGTCCCGGTATATCTGTTCGTTCTCTTCCACCTTGTTGACATAGCCTCGCTGAGTGAAGATGAACGGGATTTGCTGTTGATTGTTATAGAAGATCTGTTTCAGATCGGGCGGGAGCGAGTCGAACATGTCCTGACTGAAGCACTGGTCGAGATGCAACGCGCTTAAATTCAGGCGTGTCACATACTTGACAACTTCGTAAGCTTTCCAGGCGACGACGCCCGCATCGACCCACATCGTTCCATCCACGACGCCCTGCTGCAAAGCGGCGAAGATCTCCGTGAACGGCATGTTGACAAACACGACGCCCAAGGCTTCCCCGATCTCCGGAGACGTGCCCTGCGCGGCAATCTTCATGCCCTTCAGGTCCGCCAGGGTGCGCACAGGCTCCTTCGTGTATATGTCCTGATAGCCCATGAAATGCTTGTTGCCGAAATAGACTCCCCGGCCCTCATATTCCGGCGTGAAGTATTTGGGTGCGAGCTCGATGAAGACTCTGTTGGCCGCCTGCGGATTGGGCGATACGAGGAAAGGCAGCTCGAACACCTTGCTCATCGGCAGGTTTCGTTGCGGCTCCATGTTCGAATAGCACATCGCATAGTCGCTGACTCCGCCGCGGACGGCCTTGAAGCCATCCAGCGGCCCATGGAGAGTGGCCCCGCCGTAAACCTCGAATTGCATTTTTCCGTCGGTGAGACCGCCCAGAAGCTTCGCATTCCTTTCCCACCACGGTCCGATCAGCGACGTCGGGTTTGCCGGATGGGAGAATTTCAGCTGGAGAGGGGCGTCGGTTGTGGTGACGGGAAGCACTTGACCCGGATATTGCAGTTTAAGCCAGTCGTCGACAAAGTCCGCCTGTGCCGTTGTAGCAAAAGCAAAGGAGGCAAGCGCAAGGGTTGCGCACGTCCAGGGTTTGCGAGTCATGACCATCTTGGCCTCCGGTTCGGTTGTTTTCCGGAGTTGGTTCAGGCCAAATCCGGGAAACTTTGCGGTTGCAGTGGACGAGCCCCGCCCTTTGGACCGGGTCGGTCTCGCGGTACAGGCTGGCACGTAGTCCTCGAGCAAAGCTTCGGAGACTTGGCGGCTGGCTGTGTCTTTGCCGTCGCAAGCGACGAAACCGGACCCGGCATCGGAAGGCCGCTCGGATACAGAGGTTCCAAGCGCAGTATCGGATAGTACGGGCCGCAGCGATTCACCTGGCTCAAAAGTGCTGACAGCACTCCCTGCCACAGTGCCTCCATTAAGCCCCAGCCGCCTTGCGGAGGGCCTGTTCACCATGCGCCATTTTGGCACAGGGCGTGGTCTTGTCAACAGATCGTGGAGAAGGCGCCGGCGGTCGCGAGCGGGACAAACGGCACAGCTATTGCAGCTGCATGTCTGAACCTCGTCATCGCATGGCAACCCGGCAGAGGCTGATGCTCATTTTGATAATGAGAATCGTCTGCATTTCTAACCGATGTATATGCGGTGAGACCATGAGGAGACACGGAATGGCAGGGATCGCGTCCGGCGCCTGCCTTCAGCGATCGGCCGTCCTCGGCGTGATGGCCGTGGCTGCGGCGCTGACGGTATTTTCCGGTTCGGCCCGGGCGGGCGACATGGAGAAGTTGAGCCTGAGCGCGAGAGAAGCGAACGCCGCAATCACCGCGCAAATCGTGTTGCCCGGCGATCTGGCCGCCGGCGGCCACGACCTCCTGATCACCTCCTGCTGGGGCGGTCCCGACAACGCTTATCCTGAAGACGGGTCGCACCCTGCGGCACGAAAGGCCTGGGAGGGAGCGTCAACGACCGCATCGCGAAGGCGCGCATAACCATCCTGGCCCCTGAGAGGCGCAAGCTGGTATCGTCCGCAGATTTCCTCCCGACCGGTGAACGCGCCCGGCTCGCGAGGAAGCCCGCGGATGGCGGCCGGCGCCGCGTCTAGGCCTTCGATCCATGCGGATTGGACCGTGCAATGAAGCCGCATCTCGATTCCTGAAAATTAAGTAATAATTCTTCAATATTGGATTGCATTTCAGAAAACAGTGATATTATGGGTCCGAGGGAGGCGAAGTCCGCGCGGACCGTTTCCCGCCCGTGCCGGCCCGGTGCGGAACGACCCCGATTCAGCCGACAGGCGAAGTGTGTCCTGCGTCTCGCGCGCGCAATCAGGCGCACGAGCCGCGCCGACGCGAGACGCGCGCCCAGCCGCGCGCAGGCGCGCGCGCAGGATACGCGCGAATCAGGGTCCCGCCGCTCCGGGAAACCGGGCGGCGAGAAAACGAACGAAGACGGATCGAAAGGACAGCCCATGCCGAAGACGACAAGCCGGAGAAACCGGACGGAATACCCGGAGGCCATGCCCGAACAGGATGCAGGGTATGTGTCGTGCGCATGCAGATCATGACATCTCATCACATCGCACGGGGTCCTGCCGGCCCGCATGACAAAACATGACATCTCATGACATGTTCGATGAGTGTTCTACCAACGGCATCGATTTGGGACTCATGCCTTCTTCTCGTCATGCCCGGACTTGTTCCACGGCTGTCCGGTTTAGGTTTGAGTCCATTGAATGGCGGTTTGGCTGTTGCATTTTGGGGGTGGGATGTTGTGTGCGATGAGGCGGTCGATGCGCTTTCTGTGCATGAGATTGGTGCG
>JAJEGW010000028.1 GCA_022819605.1 Silicimonas sp.
AGTGTCGTCAAGCCGGCGATGGAACTTGGCGGCAACGCGCCGTTCATCGTCTGCAAGGACGCCGATCTGGATGCGGCCGCAGATGGCCTGATGGTTGCCAAGATGCGCAACATTGGCGAGGCCTGCACCGCAGCGAACCGTATCTACGTCCACGAGGAGATCGAGGGCGCATTCGTTGAGCGCTACACGGCAAGGATGGCTGCGTTGACGATGGGCAACGGCCTTGAGGATGGCATCGATGTCGGGCCGCTCGTAAACGCAGAGACCCGGGACAAGGTTGATCACTTCGTGCGTGACGCGGTGGCCAAGGGTGCCAACCTGAAACTTGGTGGCGTCCGTCCCAACGGTCCCGGCTTCTATTATCCGCCTACTGTTATGACCAATGTGCCGGACGATGCCGAATGCCTTCGTGACGAGATATTCGGGCCGGTTGCCGCGATTCAGATGTTTCGGGACGAGGACGAGGTGATCCGTCGGGCAAACGACACGCAGTACGGCCTGGTCGCGTACATCTACACAAAGGACATGCGCCGCGGCATGGGACTGGCGGAGAGGCTTGAATTCGGCATGATCGGACTGAATCGCGGTCTTGTATCCGATCCGGCGGCACCTTTCGGCGGCGTCAAGCAGTCGGGTCTGGGACGCGAAGGCGGGAAGGAAGGCCTGCTCGAATTCCAGGAAACCCAGTACATCTCGACCGAGTGGTAGTCGGTGGGTGTTGTCGCAAGTCCTTCATATCATCCGCTTGTCCGCGAACGGGGCGCTGAAATCTATGCCCTCGCGGCGTAGTTCGTGCGCGAAACCTTCGTCAGTGAAGGCCCGCCGTCTGGCAGTTCGTCGCCAAACGTCGCAGCTTCGCCCAGCGGCTCGACAGGTAACGGGAAAGTTGATCACAGCGAATCGGGCGCGGTCAGCATGGAACCCCTGACACGCATGGCCGAAGTGGCAGTGGCCAGTCACGCGGCTGCGCAGCGGCAGAAACCCGCGGGCACCCCTCGCGACAGCGTGGGCGTGACCAGGTCCATCACCAGCCTTCGTGCACTGATGCCGATGCCTCACATAAGCCCTGTCTAGTCACAGGTCACGGGAGATTGCGCACAATGTCGGAACTTCGAGAAGTTTCCTGCAGAGTAAACGGCATGATGCGGGCGTTCGTTGTCGACCCGACGATGCCTCTTCTTCATGTCCTGCGTGAAATCCTTGATCTCAAGGCGACGCGCTTTGGCTGCGGAGAAGGAACGTGCGGCGCTTGCACCGTCATGGTCGACGGGCAAGCCGTGATGTCCTGCGACCTGCCGGCAGGCGGGGTTGACGGCAGGCGGATCGAGACAGCTGAAGGCCTGGACGGCGACCCGCCGCATCCCCTGGTTGCGGCGTTTCTGGAACACCAGGCCGGGCAGTGCGGATATTGCCTGCCAGGCATCCTGATGGCAGCCAAGGCATTGCTTGAGGGCGAGCCGGCTCCACCAAGCCGCGCCAGAATTGCGGAAGCGCTAGACGGAAACCTGTGTCGTTGCGGTGCCCATGCCCGAATTCTTGATGCGATTGAGGATGCGGCGAAACACATGATTCGTGGGCCATTGGCATGACGGCCGATGTGCCGCCACCCCTTGCGGATGCTCCGCACATGCGCGACTGGATCGCAATCTCGTCGGAAGGCAACGTGACCTTTCTTTCGGGGCGGGTCGAGCTGGGGCAGGGCAGCTCCACGGCTCTGCTGATGATGGCGGCCGATGAACTGGGCGTTTCGGCCGATGCCATCACGCTGGAAACCGCCCGCACCGATCGGACGCCGAACGAGGGTCTCACCGCGGGGAGCATGTCGATCACGTTCGGAGGCGCGGCGCTACGCTGGGCGGCATCGGCGCTCTTGGTTCAGATGCTTGACGCAGCAAGCGAACGTCTTGGCTGCGCTCCCCAGGAGTTGCGAGCCGAGTGTGGCGAGATCCTGAGAAATGACGCGTCGACCGGCCTGAATTTGCTGGACTTCGTGTCTGCCGCCGATCTGTCGTGCCGGGTCGCTGATCTTGCAAGACTGAAAGACGCAGGAGAACGCTGGAAGACCTTTCGGGACATTCCGCGAATGGATTTGAAGGAATGCATGGTCGGTACACCATTCGTCCACGACATGACCGCACCAGACATGCTCCACGGTGCGCCCGTGCACCCGCCGAGCATGCAATCGGCACTGGTTTCGCTTGACCTTGAAGCGCTAAAGGTGCGTCCTGGTGTGGTCGAGGTTGTTCACGACGGTTCCTTTGTCGGTGTTGTTGCCGATACGCCGCTTGCCGCAGCGCGCGCTGCCGAATGGGCACAGAAGCGCGGTACGTGGGAGACAAAGCCGGTGGGAGCGGTAGACCCCGTCAAATTCATTGCCAGCTCGACGGTAGATGCCGAAACCATCGTCGACACCGGCAACGTCAACCGCAACATTGGCCAATGGTACGAGACAACCGTAACTCGTCCCTACATTTTCCACGGCTCGATCGGGCCTGCCGCTGCCGTAGCGCTTTGGGAGGGCGACGAGGCAACGGTCTGGACCCACAGCCAAGGCGTGTTCCAGCTTCGCAAGGCGATTTCCATGGCGCTCGGGCTGGAGGAGAAGAAAATTCGCGCAATTCACTGCCCAGGTGCCGGTTGCTATGGTCACAACGGAGCCGATGACGTGGCGTTCGATGCAGTGCTCATGGCGCGTTCCGTGCCAGGTCGGCAGGTCAAGGTCGTCTGGTCTCGTCGGGACGAGTTCCACGCAGCGCCAATGGGTGCCGCCATGGCAACCAAGGTCCGCGCTCTTCTTGGTCCGGACAACAATCTCACGGCATTCGATGTCATGGTGAACTCGGCACCCCATACGAATCGTCCAGGATCGGGCGGCACGCCCAATCTGCGTGCCGCAGCCTACCTGGCGAATCCGATCCAGCCCGCTCGCTCCGCTGACGTCCCCTTGGCTCGAGGAGGCGGTGCCAACCGAAACGCGGTGCCGACCTACAAGGTGGGTGACGTTCGTGTGCAGCGGCGCCTTGTTCACGACCTGCCCTACCGCTCGTCCTCTCTTCGGTCGCTCGGGGCCTTCAACAACGTCATTGCCATCGAGAGCCTGATGGATGACATCGCCCTTGATATCGGTGTGCCACCCTTGGAGTTTCGCCTGCAGCACATCGACGACCAACGCTCGCGGGACGTCCTCGAACGAATTGATGCCGAAACCCGGAAAGTTCGTGAGGTTCCACTGCCGGAGGGTGCAGGATGGGGACTGGGTTTTGCACGCTACAAGGGCACTGGGGGCTATTGTGCCGTCATGGTACGCGTTGAGGTGGATGGAGATGTGCGCGTGACGGACGCCTTTGCCGTTGCGGATGTCGGCGAAGCCGTCAGTCCCGACGGGGTCAGGAACCAGATCGAGGGTGGCATGCTGCAGTCGATCAGCTGGACACTGAAGGAGGTCGTGCAGGTTGATGGCACTTCGACCACGGCAGGATCGTGGACAGACTATCCAATTTTGAAATTCAGCGAATCCCCGCGTCTGTCGGTTGCACTGATCGAACGCGCCGATGCGTTGCCGCTGGGCGCAGGGGAAATCTCGCAGGGACCGACGGGCGCTGCCGTATGCAATGCAGTGACCGCGGCATTGGGTGTTCGGGTGCGCAATCTGCCGATTACCCGCGATGCGATCATTGCGGCGGTGAACGAATGAGGCATGCAATTTGATGGCAGCGAGTGGCAGAACGACCTCTTCACCGACCGAAACTCAGTGGCGCAATGTGGACCAGCCGCCGATGGTTGAAAGCTCCGGCGTTCGTCAAGAATCAGTGCGGGTCGCCGGGGCAGACGCATTCGCATTCAATTGGTCGGCCTGTGAATTTCAATCGGCCGAGGTTTCGCGCACCAGCTGAACCGCAACTGCGATTGGCAGAAACATCCGCATGGGTACACTTGCGGTGGGTTGGAAGCCGTAACTCTCATAGAGCGCTTTGCGTCGGGCCGTTGTCTCCGTGTCACCGCAATCGAGAACGTCCAACATGACGACCGAGATCCCGATCTGGTCCGCTGCGGAGACGATCCGTCGCAATGCGTCGACGAGAAGATCACCACCATAACTCGATCCGCGGTAGCGTTTGTCACGACCGATCATGGAGATGTAGGCTGCCGGGATAGAGCCGTGGGATGGCCTCGTTCTGGCATATTTCTTTGGTAGCTCTTCGAATTGAACAGCATGAGCATTGAGAGCGTAGAAGCCAATGACATCGTTGTCGCCCTTGGTCATGACCATCAGGCGGACATTTCCTGCTTTGTGTAGCTTGTTTGCCGTCATCTTGAAGTAGTTGTCGACCTGCTCGACGCCGCAGGAAAAGCCCGAGCGATCATGCCTTTTCGGATAGAACGGCTGGATCGTGACGTCGTCGCTTTCTGCCTCGTTCAAAGCGAGGTCACACGCGCCTTGTGGCGTTCAAAAGCTTCGCGCAGTCGATCCGTTGGTGGCGGTGGATTGTCCAGCGCATCAAAAAAGGCGGCATGATCCGCAGGCGAAAGGACTGTCGTTTCATGGGCGCGGATGACATCCTGAGCTGCCTTGTAGGCCGCACTCATGGTAAAGACCGAGTCGTCTAAACCGGAGAGGATGGCAGCCTGTTGAATGGCGGCCTTCACACGCGGTTTGGCGCGGAAGCTCATCCGCTCCGAACTGCGTTCGTCAAGAACTTGTGCTGTGCTCTCGTAACTTCGCATCAGACGTTCCTTTCGTCGAAGAGCATGTACGCCGACTGGCTGTACATGTCAAGAGACCGATGATTGCCGTGCTAGTGTTCAGCGGTGGTACGGGCAGGAGGCGGGAGCTTGCTGCACCCGCAGAAAGCGTCAAGTACGAGGGGTGATGCGATCACTGAGTTACTTCCTGGCCAAAGTCGGATCCGTAGCGCCCCCACCCTGCTGGCTGTTTCGATGGATTGCGCATTGGCATTGGTCATGAATTGACCTTACGGGTTCCGAGACCGTGTTGCCCTTGTCTTCCGTCCATCCGGATCGGTCACGGGGAAGTTGTCCCCGCGACTTCCGGAAGTGGCGGCGGAGCGGCGGATGCCCCCGCTCCAAGCGTGTTGCCTGCGGTGCCGACGGCCAAGGAACTCGGTCTGACGGGGTCGTATTCCTGGCTTGCGTACGGGAAATTGCGGACTCGGGCCACGCGCTGCGCTGCCGCCCGTGCCGTCGATTTGGTGAGAAATCCGGGCCAGTCGAATCAATCAAGAAGACAACTCGATGGTCGTGCGGCGGATGGATCAGGGCACCGGATGCCCGGCGCACTGCAGCCCAGAAGGAAATACCGTACGTGTCGCCCTTTTCTGAGGTCAGGCCCCGCGACCGTACGTCCATGAGCGCTTGGCCATGGTCTCGTCGTTCCAGCTAGCGACAAGTTTCAACGCAACGGACAGGCCGTCAGGGTCGGTGCGGCCGAACAAGTTGCTTTCGATGCGTGCAGTCCCGTCTGGTCGTTCGATTTCGTAGACGACCGAAACGGAACACCTCAGAATGGCATGGTTCTCGGCTGAAATGGTGTACGTCATTTCGGTCTTCGACGAAAAGCTCAAGCCCAGTTCCGGGAACTGGGTTCTTGACCAAGGCTGCCGCCAAAGATGGAAGCCCTCTCCTTCGGCCGTCTCACCCGTCTCTCGGTGCAGCGGGCCGTCGGAGTGGATTTCCCGAGAAGGATTGGAAGGCAAGATGTGCGGCGGCGGCAAGGGTTCCGCTGGCGAGATGTCTGAAGGGCAGGGCAGGACAAGTCGCGCGTCGGTTGTATCGACCAGCATGGAGGCCTGACACAGCGCAGGCCAGACCAGCGGCCAGTACGAAGCAGCGATGCAGAGACGGATGCGATTCCCTTTCGAGAAACGATAGGCGGTTGAGGGGAAGTGCATGCATAGATGAGAGTGCCGCCCAGAGACAAAGTGCGCGTCGCCGTCCAACGTGTCGTCGCGTTGAAGGTTGAGGACTTGCCTCGTGACGAGATTTGATCGTCCGTTAGGGTCGACCTCGCAAAGGCGGCACGCCAGTTGCGCTTGTTCCATGTCCCGCACAATGCCGCAGTGAAACTTCACATGCCCCACGAGGAGAACATCCGTCTCCAGGGGTTCGGTGTCGAAACAGAGCGCGCGCGCGTCATCGGGAGACTGATCGAGCGGCAAGCCACCGACCCGTCCAAAATACCCGGTATCCCCGGCGCAGGCTCCATGCTGCAGGTCGGATGGCACTGAGAGGCTTGTGCCTTGCCCGGCTTGCCACGAGAGCCCTGTTTCGCCCAGGAAGAGTGCGGTTTCCGTCGAATCCGCACTGTCGGCGTCAGTGGACACCCATCGCCCCGCCCTCGTTGCGATCCGGTCCGCCGGAACGTCGAAGGCGCGCTGCCAGAGGCGCAGGCGAGGCCAACTCGGCATGGGCGCGTCCTTGAGCCAGTGATCCCACCATGCCAGCGCGACGTCCTGAAAGTTCATGGCCGGTCCCGGCTCTCCGCGATCGGGATAGTGGTGTCCCCAAGGCCCGACGATGCCGTAGCAGAGATCGGGCCGCGCCTCGACGAGACCGATCACGGAGTTGGAATACCTGTCTGCCCAACCACCGATCGCAAGGATCGGGCAGGACAGATCATCCGTGCTGAACTTCACTGAACCGCGCCGCCAATAGGATCCGCGCGTCTGGTGATCGATCCATGCAGAAAGCGGAAAGTTCAGCCCCGCCAGCCTCTCGCGCCACATTTCCATCCAGCCAGGACCGACTGTCGCCGCGTCCGGCGGTGCGGCGAGGATCGCTGGCAGCGTGGCGCCCCATTCGAAGCCGTCGGTCAAGAGGCAACCGCCCATCCAGTGAATGTCGTCCTCGAAACGGTCAGTGGTCGCGCAATTCGCGATCACGGCCTTCAACGCGGGCGGGGCCTTGACCGCGGCCTGCATGCCGGCAGTGCCGCCCCACGAAGTTCCGAACATTCCAACGTTGCCGTTGCACCACGGCTGGGCGGCGATCCAGTCGATCACGTGTCGGGCGTCAGCCAGCTCTTCATCTGAATACATGTCGGGCATATGGCCCTCGCTATCGCCCGATCCGCGCATGTCCACGCGAAGGCATGCGTAGCCTTGGGACGCGAAGTGAGGGTGGTTCCGTTCGTCCCTGGCACGGGCCATGTCTCGCTTGCGGTAGGGGATGATTTCGAGGATCGCGGGGACTGTTCCTGCATTGCGTGGCAGCCAAATCCGCGCCGCAAGCCGCACTCCGCCAGGCATTGGAATCCACTGGTGCTCGACTTCGTCGAATTCAAAAACCTGACTGCCGAGATTTGCCGTCATCCCTGATCCGCAAGAAAACTTCGGACTCAGAGATTATTAGTCAAGCCCAAGGGAGCAAGGGAGAGTCTCAAGAAATGTCTTGTGACAACGCGAAACTGTGCGAAACTTCAGGACGCGACTCGTTCGGCACTTGGGGGGAAGCCAATTGAATGACGCAACTGGACTCTCGGCTTTGGACGTTTCGGGCTACGTGAAGGTCTCCAATTCGCCCGTGCCTGGAGATGCGACGTGTGGGCTTTTTTCGGAAGGCCGTCATTCGGGTTGCGGACATGAACCCCTTCGAACGCGATACCCCTTGGCCGACGTGATCCGCACTTCAGCGCAGGTGCTTGAAGCCGGCTCGGTCTGGTCAGTTGTTGACCAGTTCGGTTCAGTGCGGCACTTCCGCATCACACTAGAGTACAATGCATCAGGGAGTAGACCATGAAGAACATGCTGTTAGGCGATGTTTCCCGCCGATCATTCTTTGCCGCACTGGGCGCCTTTGGCGCAGCGGCGATGGTGGCACCAAGAGCCGCACTGAGCCAGGATGGCAAGGTCCTGACGTTGCGGTCCTATTCGGACTTGCAAGTGCTTGATCCGGCATTCCGCCTGTCCTTGCCGGAAGACGACATCATCCGCTCGATCTTTGCACCATTGGTGATGCCGCAAGCAGGTGACACCTGGGGATGGAAGCCGATCGCCGTGGACTCGATCGAACAGCTCGACGATGTGACCGTCGCGTTCAAGCTGAAGGACAATATCGGCTTCACCGACGGCTATGGCCAAATGACGGCCGAGGACGTAAAATTCTCGATCGAACGGATCGCTGATCCTGCCATGGAAAGCCCGTACGCGGGAGATTGGGACGCCCTGAAGGAGGTTGAAGTCAAGGACAAGCTTTCCGGTCTCATCCACTTGAAGAACAAGTTCGTGCCGCTTTGGAGC
>JAJEGW010000172.1 GCA_022819605.1 Silicimonas sp.
GACCAGAAATCGGGTCTCGGCACCGCTGCCGTGATCGTCATGGACCAGTCGACAGACATCATAAAGGCGATCTGGCGACTCTCGAAGTTCTATAAGCACGAAAGCTGTGGCCAGTGCACGCCATGTCGCGAAGGCACTGGCTGGATGATGCGGGTGATGGACCGGTTGGTAAGTGGTGAGGCCGATGTCGAGGAAATCGACTTGCTTCTCGATGTCTCGACCCAAGTCGAGGGCCATACGATCTGTGCCTTGGGCGACGCGGCGGCGTGGCCGATCCAAGGTCTGATCCGTCATTTCCGAGACGAGATCGAGGATCGGATCAAGGACACACGCACCGGCAGAGTGAGTGCCGTGGCCGCGGAGTGAAGAGGCGTTCAGGATCTCCGGTGTTGGCGCCCTAGATTGCTGACACACTGCCGCGACCTCGGCGCAAGCGGGCTGGGTCCATCGCGAAACGGTAGAACCAGAGATTCGCATTGTGGGTTCGATATGCGAAACCATCTTCGCGGCAACTCCATCGGTGCCGTCGCGAAGCAAGGCGATCAGAAGTTCTCCAGTCCTGCTGCCGATCTCCATCGAAAGTGCGTCCATCGTTGTTAGACCGGGTAAGGCGGTCTCAGTGATATCGTACGCCCCGAAACCATTGATCATGACTTTGGCAGGCACCGAAACGCTGTGCCGCTGACACTCGGTACAGGGACTGAAGGCGGCAAGGTCGAAGACGCAGACAACAGCGTCTACCGGTTGTCGTGCGTCAAGCACTTCTTCCATCGCCCGGGCACCCTCACGCATCGAAATCAGCGACGAGCCTAGAAAATTCTGACATTCGAGCCGCAGTCGTTCTGCTGCCGCAACAAACTCACGTCGCCGGTCCACACTGCGCGTGTCGCCCTTGTAGTCTTCGCCGATGAAGGCCAGTCGCTGCGCAAGCCGACTACAGGTTGCAGACCATCCGACCATAGCTTCCGCGTTGGAGAAGCCGACCGTATAACCCACTGGCGACTCTTGGATATTCCATGTCTCAATCACAGGAGTGTTGGCTCCTTTGAGCAACCACCTCGCGCGATCGGAATGGCGCGCGCCGGTCACCACCATTGCTTCAGGTCGGTGCCGCAGGAGTTGCTCAATCAAGCGCTCCTCTTCGCACTTGTCGTAGTTCGTGTAGTCGAGCAACACCTGCAGCCCGGTTGTCTGCGGGACTTCGTTAGGGCCTCTTACCGTGTCAGCGAAGTTGGAATTGTTCAGCGGGGGGCATGTCATTGCACTCTCGGCCAATTCCCATGGAAGGCAGAACCACTTGTTTCGGCACGAACGTGGAAAGAACATGGCCATTGACCGAGACGGCCTCCGCCGCCGAACCAGCTTGGCGAACGCCCCTGGCGACCAGTGCCTGAACCCTTTCGGCATCGAGATCAAGCACGGTCAGTATGTCGCCGGAATCGGCAAGCTGAGTGCCGATGGCACCATCCATTGCACCCTCACCCATAAATTCAATTTTCTGGCTTACGCGCTTCCCTCCAAGATTTGCTCCATCAGCGCTTCGACTATCTGGTCAAACGGCTGATCGATATCTGCGGTGATCGCCGTTTCATCCAGACCCGGGGGCTCGAGCGTGGCCAACTGGCTATCGAGCAGCGAAACGGGCATGAAATGGCCCAATCGTTTCGCCATGCGCTTCACCAACGTTTCTCTGCTGCCCTCCAAATGCAGGAAACAGACCGACTCACCCGCATTGTCGCGAATGATGTCGCGATAGGTACGTTTCAGCGCGGAGCATCCGATGACGACGGGCCCCTCAAATGCCGCGAGCCGTTGTCCGACCCTGACCAGCCATGGCGAACGGTCGGCGTCAGTCAGCGGTATTCCGCGTGACATCTTCTCGATATTTTCGGGCGGGTGCAGGTCGTCGCCATCAAAATAGCCAATGCCCAGCTTGTCCGCGACAGCGGCGCCGACCGAACTCTTGCCGCAGCCAGACACCCCCATGACCACGAACTTGCCGGTTAGAGGCATGCCGTTATTCCGCCGTCGACAAAAAGAGTGTGGCCATTGACGAAACTGGATGCGTCGGATGACAGGAATACTGCCGCGCCCACTAACTCTTCGACCTTTCCCCAACGGCCCGCGGGCGTCCGACTTTTCAGCCACTCGGAAAACTCCGGATCACTCACCAACGCTGCGTTAAGAGGCGTGTCGAAGTAGCCCGGCGCGATGGCATTGCAGTTGAGCCCGTGCTTCGCCCAGTCCGTCGCCATTCCCTTTGTCAGGTTGGCTACCGCCCCTTTCGTTGCGGTGTACGGGGCGATCCCGGGACGGGCCAACGCCGTCTGCACACTGGCGATGTTTATGATGCGTCCAGCGCCGCGTCCGATCATATGCCGTGCGCAGACTTGCCCGACATTGAACGCCGTAACGATATTGCTGCGCAAGAGCATCTCGAACTTGTCCGCAGGGAAGTCCTCGAGTGGTGTACGGTGCTGCATCCCGGCATTGTTGATCAGGATGTGAACGGGACCGCAGCTGCTTTCGTAATGGTTGATCACCGCTCTGACTACGTCGTTGTCGGTGGCATCGAAGGCCAGCTCGTGGACGCTTGCGCCGTCAGCTCGCAGCGTGTCCGCAGCCTTGGACAACTTTGCCGTGTCGCGCCCGTTCAATACGATTGTCGCACCGAATTCGGCCAATCCCTTTGCCAGGGCGAAGCCGATCCCCTGCGAAGACCCGGTGATAAGCGCGGTCTTCCCGCTAAGGTCGAACATCGCTGTGCCAGTGGTCATTATCCGCTCCCTCAAGTATTGACTCGACAAGATGTCATTCCTCACTTCACGTTATCGATAACACGCCTGTCAACGCGCGAAGAAAATTATCGAAATTGGAAATTCTTAAGGTAGGCCCTTATCCGGAGTGGGATCAGGATCCATTTGGTCAGGCCTGTACAATGCATAAGATGTTCAAGATGTCGGCATTGGCACATTTCTGATCGAGCGAGGTCGTGCAATATGTGGAATCGCGACGCGGGGTGAACTGGGCGCGGGCCGAGAGATGATCGGGGCCTGTCAGAAACTCGATATCCTTGCCGTTTACGGCGTCGGATTCGATGCGGTCGACCTCGATGCCTACCGGCCGGGAATGCAATGTGAGTGTGACCAACACACCGGATGTCCTGACCCGCGACATTGCCGGTCAAGGTATCGCAATGATGCTGTGCCAATCACGTGTAATGATCGGAGCCGAGGTCTGGGTTCCCTAACGGGACTAGGACCGGAAGGGCCTTTACCCGCTGACCAGCCGTGTTCACGAAACCAAGGCGGGCATTCTGGGGCTCGGGCACATGGGTCGTGAGGTCGCGCGTCGACTGGCAGGGTTCGAAATGGAAATCGCCTGTTCCGACCTCGCATCAAAGCTCAGCACGCAAGACTGGACCTTTATTGCCGATCCAGTTGAATTGACGTGCCATTCAGATTACCTGTTCATGACGCTGGCTGCTTCGGAAGAGACCCGCCAATTCGTAGGCCGCGAGGTGATCGAGGCAGTCGGACCTGAAGGCATGGTGATCAACATCAGCAGGGCGTCCAACATCGACGAAGCTACACTGCTCGATGCGCTGGAGAGCGGCGCGCTCGGTTCCGCAGCGCTCGACGTGTTCGAGGGCGAACCCAATCTGAATCCACGTTTCCTGAAGCTCGAAAACTTCCTCCTTCAGCCACATCACGCATCAGGCACGGTAGAGATCCGGAAAGCCATGGGCAAGCTGGTGCGGGACAACATGACTGCGCAATTTGCCAGCCGACCTCTCTTGACGCCCGTAGTTTGATATCTTCATGAAGTCGGTCGTCATTCACTCAGCAAAGGATCTTCGGATCGAGGACAGGCTGACCGAAGTACCCGGGGCGGGCCAAGTTGAAGTCCGCGTGGCCGCAGGGGGCATCTGCGGATCCGACCTCCATTACTACAATCATGGCGGTTTCGGATCTATTCGGCTAAAGGAGCCGATGGTCCTCGGCCACGAGGTTGCCGGGCACATCACCCAGCTTGGAGAGGGCGTGACCGGTCTGCGACTCGGACAATTGGTGGCGGTGTCTCCTTCGCGCCCATGCCATGGCTGTACCTATTGCAGTGAGTCAATGTACAACCAGTGCCTCGACATGCGGTTCTACGGTTCGGCAATGTCGTTCCCGCACATCCAGGGTGCATTCCGGGAGGTGTTGGTAACGGACGCCACGCAATGCGCCCCTGCCGATGGGTTGTCCGCCGGTGAGGCCGCAGCGGCTGAACCACTCGCCGTTTGTCTGCACTCTGCCCGCAGGGCTGGCGACATCTTGGGCAAGCGCGTACTTGTCACCGGCTGCGGACCAATCGGACTGTTGTGCATTCTCGTGGCCCGGCTGTCCGGCGCCGCAGAGATCGTGGCAACTGATCTCTCGGATTTCACGCTGCGCATTGCCAAGCAGAACGGTGCCGACAACACCGTGAATGTAGGCCAGACACCGGAACGGATGACTGCCTACGGGGCAAACAAGGGGTACTTCGACGTGCACTTCGAATGCACCGGTGTACCGCAGGCATTGGCTGACGGAATCGCAGCATTGCGCCCTGGCGGGACTGTGGTGCAGCTAGGACTCGGCGGCGACATGCGGGTCCCGGTTCAGACCATGACTACGAAGGAACTTCAGTTCAAAGGCTCGTTCCGTTTCCACGAAGAGTTCTTCACCGGCGTCGAGTTGATGCGGAGAAACCTGATTGATGTCAAATCGTTGATTACTCACACCGTGGCACTTGAAGACTCAGAAAGCGGGTTTCAACTCGCTTCCGATCGGAACAAGGCAGTGAAGGTGCAGATCGCATTCTGAATGGTCACGGATTGCGTTTCGGCGTTTGATCTGCATCCGCGCCAATTGCTGCCAGCGCGGCTCGCGCAGCCGTCAAGTCCTGCTCGTGCGAACCGGACCCGACGCCGATCCCGCCAAGCAGCATCCCGTCAATCCGGATCGGCAAGCCACCGGCGAGCCCTGTGACCTCGCCACCGGTTGCTGCCGCGATTTGCGGCCGTGCCGCTTTGGGGACTGCGGTGCTGGAGGCGTCGGTCGAGGCGGCCGTTCGCGCTTTCGCTCGCGCCGACCTGCGGCTAAGGAATTTCGAGCCGGTCATCCGAGTCTCGCTAGGCAGTTCACCGCTGGCATCCACGATCACGATGCATTGCGGCTGACCGATAGCCTCGGTCGCTTCCACCGCGGCACCCGGCATTTCCAAGGTGGCACACATGGGTCAAAGTGCGCGTGCAAGCAGTGAATTCCATTGGCCGGACTCCCCTGTTAACCTGCAGTTCGATGACGCCTTCGAATGTTATCGATAACAGCCGCGTCTGAAAAGTCTGGAGCTGCCAAATGTCTTTCTTTGAATCCCGTGACCCAGCATTCGACAGCTATGTTCTGGGCAATGCTCCGGTCAAGCAACTTGCCACCGGATTCGACTGGGTCGAGGGACCTGTCTGGTTCGGTGATGCGTGCTGTCTTCTCTTTTCTGACATCCCGAACAATCGCATCATGCGGTGGACTCCCGGCAGCGGCGTCACCACTTTTAGGCAGCCGTCGAACTACAGCAATGGCCATACTCGCGACCGCGAGGGCCGACTGGTGTCTTGCGAACACGGTGCCCGAAGGGTGACACGGACCGAACACGACGGACAGATCACGGTGCTTGCGGAGAGCTTTGAGGGAAAGCGTCTCAATTCACCCAACGATGTAGTCGTGAAGTCCGACGGTACGATCTGGTTCACGGACCCGCACTATGGGATCATGACCAACTACGAAGGCTACGCTGCGGAGCAGGAGCTTCCATGCAACCTTTATCGCGTCGATCCGGCATCGGGACACATGGACGCGATGGTGACGGATGCAAATTGTCCCAACGGCCTGGCGTTTTCGCCTGACGAGTCGCGGCTCTACATGGCCGATACCGGCCGCATGTTCAGCGATGATCCGCAGCACATCCGGGCCTTCGACGTCCGCTCTGACGACAGGTTGACTGGCGGCGACGTATTTCATGTGATCGATCCGGGCTGTTCGGATGGTCTGAGGGTCGACGTTGACGGCAATCTCTGGTCCTCTGCCGCCGATGGTGTCCACTGCATTTCACCGAACGGCAATCTTCTGGGCAAGATCCTGGTGCCCGAACTGGTCTCGAATGTTTGTTTCGGCGGACGTGCAAAACACGAACTCTACGTAACTGCGACCACTTCGATCTACCGTGTCACCCTGAACCGG
>JAJEGW010000090.1 GCA_022819605.1 Silicimonas sp.
TCGGCACGGACCGACCTGGCGCCGCTGGTCGCGCATGGTCGGGAGATGGGCACCATGATCGGAGTCGACGTCACCCAGGCCGCGGGGCTCATTCCCTTTTACGCGATGAACCCCAAGGTTGATTTCGTCGTTTCGACCAGCCTGAAGTGGATGTGCGGCACACCCGGCGCCGGCATCCTCTACGTCGACAAGTCACTGGCACTGGAACTGGAGCCCGACGGCCGAGGTTGGTTTTCGCAGAACAACCCATTTTCCTGGGACATCGACAAGTTCGAGTATGCGCCCGACATCCGTCGCTTCGATGGCGGCACGCCAGGATCGATGGCCGCGATCGCCTCGCTGCCAGCCCTCAAGTGGCACGCAAGCCAGGATCACGCCGAAATGGCAGCCTGGAATCGGCGTCTGGTCGACAGGATCATCGCGCGTGCAGATGATCTCGACCTGCCGCTGCATTCGCCGCGCGAAGCCGACATGCGCGGCGGCTCTGTCATGCTGCGCTTTCCGAACAAGCCTGAGGCTGCCGCCGTGGTCGGCGCGCTTGGGATCGAGGGCTATGCAGTGGATTTCCGCGGACCCCTCGTCCGCCTTTCGCCGGGCAACATGACCGCGGCAGAGACCATCGACACCGTCTTCGACATCGCCGAGGCGGTGCTGACTCGCCGCAAGTCCCGCTTTGCCGCGACAGGCCCGCAGAAAGGAGCCGACATGAATCCCGCAGATCTCTTGGGCCAGCTCGGCGCAATGCTGATGGCCGGCCAAGTGAGAATCGTCGATTGCACCGCCACCCTTGGTCCTGGCACGCCGATCCTGCGCCTGCCGAAGGACTTCGCCAAGAACACGCCCAAGGTCGAAATCCACAAGATCAGCGAATACGATGCCGACGGGCCGTTCTTCGCCTGGAACTGGATGGTGCTGGGCGAGCATTCCGGCACCCACTTCGACGCGCCGCATCACTGGATTTCGGGCAAGGACTTCGAGGACGGCTACACCGACACGCTCGACGTCCAGCGCCTCGTTGCGCCGGTCAACGTGATCGACTGCTCCAGGGAGGCGGCCGAAGACCCAGACTTTCTGCTCACTGCCGAACACGTCAAGGCTTGGGAGGCGGAGCACGGAGAGATCAATCCGGGCGAGTGGGTGGTGATGCGCACCGACTGGGACAAGCGATCCCATGACGAAGAGTTCTTCCTGAACGAGGACCCCGATCCCCATGAAGACGGATCGCACAGCCCCGGACCGACGACGGAATGCATCGACTACCTGCTTTCCAAGGGCATCGTCGGGTGGGGCGCGCAATGCATCGGCACCGATGCCGGCATGGCGGGCAAGTTCTCGCCCCCCTATCCGGCACACAACTTCCTGCATCGCGACAACTGTTTCGGTCTCGCGTCGCTCGCGAATCTCGACCAGTTGCCGCCCAAGGGTGCAATCCTGATGGCAGCGCCCCTGAAGATCGAGCACGGCACCGGATCACCGATCCGCGCCCTGGCGCTCGTGCCGCAGGACTGAAGTCGCATGGCCGAGCGCTCGTTCAAGGCAGAAGTCGAGCACCTGCGCCTCGGTGCCGGCGAAACCTTCACGGGTGAAGGCATTCTGGCAATCACGAAGGCGCTGCTGGAATCCGGCGTGGGCTATGTCGGCGGCTATCAGGGCGCGCCGATCTCTCACCTGATGGACGTGCTGGCCGACGCGCAGGATCTCCTCGCCGAGCTCGGCGTTCGGTTCGAAGCCAATGCTTCCGAGGCCGCAGCAACCGCGATGCTGGCAGCTTCAGTCCACTACCCGATTCGTGGTGCCGTGACCTACAAGGGCCCTGTTGGGGTCAACGTGGCGTCAGACGCCTTGGCGAACCTCGCGTCCTCTGGCGTGAACGGCGGTGCGCTGATTGTTCTCGGCGAAGACTACGGCGAAGGTTCCTCGATCATGCAGGAGCGCAGCCACGCCTTCGCGATGAAGTCGCAGTTCTGGCTCCTGGACCCGCGTCCAAACCTGCCCTCGATCGTGCGGGCGGTAAAACAGGGGTTCGAGCTGTCCGAGGCGTCCAGCACGCCTGTGATGCTGATGGTGCGGATTCGTTCCTGCCATGTCACTGGCCAGTTCGAAACTGCTGACAACATCCCGCCGTCGCTGACCGTCCGCGATGCGCTGGCAGAACCACGAAAGGACTTCCGGCGCGTGGTGTTGCCGCCGATGTCCTACGCCCACGAGCAAGACAAGATCGAGAACCGCTGGCCCGCCGCGGAGGCCTTCATCGCCAAACAGGCGTTGAACGAGCGCTTCGGCCCCCAGCAGGGCAAGGTCGGAATCGTTCTTCAGGGCGGCATGTACAACGGCGTGATAAGGGCGCTGCAGCGGTTGGGCCTTGCCGACCTCTACGGGAAATCGGATGTGCCGCTCCATGTCTTGAATGTCACGTACCCATTGGTGCAAACCGAGGTTCTGGACTTTGCGCGCGGCAAGGACGCGCTCCTGGTCGTCGAGGAAGGCCAGCCCGAATTCATTGAGCAATCCATTGGCTCCATGCTCTTCAGGGAAAGAGTCCAAACCCGACTGATGGGCAAGGATGTCCTACCGATGGCCGGTGAATACACCGGCCAGGTGCTGCATGAGGGCATGACCGCCTTTCTTCGCGAAACCGCCCCCGACCTGCTGCCCGGCCAGGTACGTGCACCCAACCGGGATGCGCCCAAAATCCCGGACCTTTCGACGACGATCCCGGTCCGCCCACCCGGGTTCTGCACCGGCTGCCCCGAACGCCCGATCTTCGCTGCACTGAAGATCGTCCAGCGGGAACTTGGTGAACACCAGATCACCGGCGACATCGGTTGCCATCTTTTCGCTTCGCTCCCGCCCTTCGAAATCGGCGGTTCGACAATGGGCTACGGCCTCGGCCCGGCATCGAATTCGGCCTTCGACGCCGGCGGCGATCGGAGGGCGATCTCGATCATCGGCGATGGCGGGTTCTGGCATAACGGCCTCGCCTCCTCGATAGGCAATATGGTGTTCAACCGTGCTGACAGCGTCGCGGTGATCGTTGACAACTACTATTCAGCAGCCACAGGCGGACAGGACGTGCCGTCGAGCCGCGCCAGCAACCCGACCCGAGCCACGAACAACCCGATCGGCGCCGCCGTCCGGGGTGTTGGCGTGAAATGGGTCCGCGAGATCGACCGCACCTACGATGTGCCTCGGATGTGCGAGGTCTTTCGCGAGGCGCTGACCACTGACTATGACGGCCCGAAGGTCATAATCGCCTCCTCCGAGTGCATGTTGAACCGCCAGCGCCGCGAGAAACCGCTCCAGCAAAAGGCCGTCAACGCGGGAAGGCGCGTCGTGGTGCCTCGTTTCGGCGTCGATGAAGACATCTGCACGGGCGATCACGCCTGCATCCGACTCTCGGGCTGCCCGTCGCTGTCGCTCAAGAAGCTTGACGACCCGCTTCGCGACGATCCGGTTGCGCATATCGACCAGACATGCGTCGGCTGCGGAAACTGCGGCGAGGTGGCCGAGGCCGCCGTGCTCTGTCCAAGTTTCTACCGCGCCGACATCGTGCACAACCCGACCGGTTTCGAACATTGGCGTGCGGGACTCGCCGCGCGGCTCATACGCTGGCTGCAACGCCGCCGGGCACGCCAGTCGCTTTCCTTTGGAAGCGCGGAATGACTGTGCAGCAACCCATTCCAGCAGAGGAGGCCAAATCGAGCCCCGACGGCGTCATCAAGGTCGCGATCATGGCGGTGGGAGGTCAGGGCGGCGGAGTCTTGACCAGATGGATCGAAGCTCTCGCCCGGGCGCAAGGCTACGCATGCCAAGCAACCTCGGTCGCCGGCGTGGCACAGCGTACAGGCGCGACCATCTACTATGTCGAGATTGCCAGGACCGGAAGTACACAGCCGGTCTTTGCGCTCGCGCCATCCTCTGGCGATGTCGACATCCTGATCGCCGCCGAACTGATGGAGGCGGGGCGGGCGATCGCGCGCGGTTTCGTAACCCCGGATAGAACGACACTCATCGCATCGTCCCACAGGAATCTCGCAATCTCAGAAAAATGTGCCCCTGGTGACGGGACCGCCGACGCGACCGAAGTACGCGCCGCAGCCGAAATTGCAGCCGCCCGGTTCGTTTGTTTCGACATGGAGGAACTGGCGGTCGAAAGCGGATCCGTGATTTCGGCCACGCTGTTCGGCGCCCTGGCTGCTTCGGGATGCCTGCCCTTCAACAAGGGCGCCTTCGAGGACGCCATCCGGTCCGAAAAGCGGGGAGTTGAGAGTAGCCTGCGCGCCTTCGACGCCGGATTCCACGCCTGTCTAAAGGGTGTGCAGGCCGGCAGCGAACCAGAGCGGTCGGCATCCTCGCCGGGTGCCTCCGGTCCCGCGCGTCTGCTCGACAGGTGGGAGAGCCTGACGCGACGCGCCGCTGACCTGCCGGAGCCCGCACGGCCGATTGCATTTGCCGGGCTGCGCAAGGTGGTCGACTTCATGGATGCGGACTACGGTGAGGAGTATCTTGATCGCCTTGCACCTTTTTCCGTCGCCGACAGCCTCGGCGGCAACAAGCTGACCAAGGCCGCAGCGAAGTACATTGCCAACGCCATGGCTTACGACGACGTGATCCGTGTGGCGGATCTCAAGACCCGCGCCGCCCGCAATGGCCGAATTGCTGCCGAGTTCGCCACCGGCCCGCAACAGATACTGCACTTGACCGAATACATGCATCCCCGGGCCGAAGAGATCGTCGGGCTGCTGCCTGCCGGGATGGGAGCGCGATTCGCGGCGAGTCCCCGCGCCATGGCCCGCATAGACCGCTGGTTTGCCAAGGGCAGGCGGCTACGCTCGGACCGACTGGGGCCGTTCCTTCTTCTCTACGTGCTCGGCGGACTGAAAAGGTACCGCCGCAGAACACGACGCCACGCTGTCGAACAGGCGCATCTCGACGGTTGGCTGTCGCGCGCCGCCCGAATCGCCGACGCAGACCCCGCACTCGCGACTGAAATCCTCTGCTGCGGTCGGCTGATCAAAGGCTATTCTGAAACCCACGCACGCGGACTGTCGAAATTCGACACTGTTCTCGGCGTCGTGGATCGGGTCGCAGACCGCCCGGATGCCGCTAGCTGCATAAGGCGCCTTCGCGAAGCTGCGCTTTTGGACGAGGAGGGCGAGGCGCTCAGCGAGGCCATCAGGACCATCGAAGGGTCGTTGAGCGCGGCACAAGCCGCCCCGCACCACGTGACCGCGCTTGGTGATGACGCCAGCGGAGCGCATCCGCCCGCAAAATGAGATTCGTGAGCTCTTGGAACGAGATCGCTCCGTATTCCAGTTTCGCGCCAAGAACCTTCTCACCCACCCAATTTGGGTTGTCAGACTTCACATGTCGCTGCCGCAAGCCAGTTGCGGTCGGTTGAGGCGCACGGCCTTCCACTGCGTGCTGATCCAGAAGCCCGCCGGACTTCGGAACGGGTCGGACAGCGGGGTCGCCCCGGCGTATTTCGGCACCGGGGCAGACGCTCAGAAATCGACGACGTCGATGAAACCGATGCTCGGCTCGCCGTCGAGCATCTGCTTGAAGCGGGCACTGACGCCTTCCCCGCGCCGCCAATCTAGGTACTTCTTGTAGTGCTCGCGGGATTCCCAAGCCTCCAGCAACACAACCTCGTCTGCATCTTCGCAGTTTTGGTAGGTGCCAGCAAAAACGCAGCCCTCGAAGGCGCGCGTTTCGGGCATGATGGATTGAATGAATGCAGCGACCTCGCTGCCGGTGCCAGGCTTCGCCTTGGCCTGCAGAACCATTTTCACAGTCATTTCAGAAGCCCTTTCTCTCTCCGCATTTCACGGCTACTCCATTCCACACCCCCCTGCCAGCCCACAGGGTGCAAGACATGCGGCGCCGACGTGCCGCCTCCAGAGCACGAGCAGCGGAGTCCAAGGGCGGCTGGCGCGAGCGCGTACCGCGCTGACCGGTCGGGGAGACGCCTTTCGCAAGCGCATGTGGCGGAGGAGGTGGGATTCGAACCCACGGTACGCTTTCACGCACGCCGGTTTTCAAGACCGGTGCATTCGACCACTCTGCCACTCCTCCAGCCAGGGCTTGGTATCGGGCGGCGCGTGATTCTGAAAGCCCCAGCGCAACTCTGGCTGGAATTCTGGAATGCCCTTTTCATGCAGAGGCACGATGGCTAAGCATAAAGAGCAATGCCGGCTAGAGCCAGACTCGGAAGCTTCGGGCTGAGTACGCCACCAGAGCCAGGGAAGAAATGCATGATGCGAGCGCCAGCCCTTTCCTCTTCGAGCCTCCCGGTCGGGACAGGCAGCCGAATTGGAACGGGGTTCCTCCAATTCCGGAATATGCGTGCCAATATAACTGTGCGCAAACCGCATGTCATGCTCTCGCCATGCGCCGATGATCAAGAATCTGGATTTGCCTTGAGCCAAGTCGAAGACGTCCGACCATGTGATTGCCTGACAGAATTGCCGACAAAGGAGACACGCACTATGCTTCGACAGATTGCAGCTTTGCTTTTCGTCCTTGCATTGTCCGCCTTTGTCGCTGCAGCCGTCCCCGCGCAACCAGTGTACGAAACCCCCGCGAAAGCCGCACTCGTTTACGACTTCGAAACTGACACGGTACTCTTCGAAAGAGACGCGGACACGCCGAAGCCACCGGCGTCGATGTCAAAGCTGATGACACTGTACATGGTCTTCGAAGCACTGCGGGAAGGGCACATCGAACTGGACACTACCTTCACCGTCTCGACCAAGGCCCGCAACATGGGCGGTTCGACCATGTTTCTGGATGAAACCGACCGACCCACAACCGAGGAACTAATCAAGGGGATCGTCGTCCAGTCCGGTAACGACGCATGCGTGGTCGTGGCTGAAGGGCTGGCCGGAACGGAAGAGGCATTTGCTCAACGGATGACCCTGCGGGGACGCGAGATCGGGCTCGAGGACTCGACCTTTGCCAATTCCAGCGGCTGGCCCCATCCACGCCACAGGATGAGCCTCCGCGACCTGGTGAAGCTCGCGGCACTGCTGATCACGGACTTCCCCGAGTATTACAAGTATTTTGCCTTGGAAGAATTCGACTTTGACGGCCGCTCGCCTGCCAACAGGTTCAACCGCAATCCGGTTCTGGGGATAGGTCTGGGCGCGGACGGTCTGAAGACCGGACACACCGAGGAAACCGGCTACAGCCTGGTGGGATCCGCCGTTCAGGCCGAACGGCGCCTGATCTTTGCTTTCACCGGTCTCGAAAGCGCGGCAGCACGCCGACGCGAAGCCGAGGCGATGATAGTCTGGGGACTCCGCCAGTTCACCATCAAGAAGCTTGCCTCCAAAGGTGACGTCATTGGCGAGGTTCCAGTCTGGGTAGGGAGTCAATCCAGCGTCAATGCGATTGCGGGAGAGGACATCCGCCTTCCTTTCCCGACCGTCGGACAGGACAGCGTCACAATGCACATCGAGTACCTCTCGCCGATCGACGCACCGGTCGCCGAGGGCGCGCAGGTGGCGGAGCTCGTTGTTTCCTTCCCGAACATCCCGGAAAGGCGGGTCCCGCTTGTCTCCGACCGCGAAGCAACCCGCGGCGGCTTCATCCCACGCGTACGTGCTTCGTCCTCCCTGCTGATTGACATGGCCATCGGGCAGGTCCGGAGCCTCTTGGAATGAACGCAGGACGCCTCATCACATTCGAAGGCATGGACGGGTGCGGAAAGTCCACGCAAGCCGGGCTTCTTGCCAAGAGCCTGTCTTCCAAGGGTCACGACGTCGTCCTGACACGTGAGCCGGGCGGCTCACCAGGTGCAGAGGAAATACGCCAGCTCCTGGTCGAAGGCTCTCCCGAGCGCTGGTCAGCGGAAACCGAGATCCTGCTCTTCACCGCCGCGAGGCGCGATCATCTGGAAAGGACCATTCGTCCGGCTCTTGAAAGGGGCGCCACGGTGATCTCGGACCGGTTTGCGGATTCAACGCGCGTGTATCAGGGTGCGTCTCGGCCGGAACTGCGTGCGCTCGTGGACCAGCTTCACGACGCGATGATCGGCAAAGATCCTGACCTGACATTCATAATTGACATGGATCCAGCCGAAGCTCTCAAGCGCGGTCTGGACCGCAATTCCGGCGAACACAGGTTCGAGGAAATGGGACAGGGTTTTCAGGATCGCGTGCGCACCGGATTTCGTACGCTCGCAAGCGACAATCCAGACCGATGCCATTTGATCGACGGCCATCGCGATATCGATGCCATAGCGCATGACATCTCCCGGATCGCGGATCCGCACCCATGAGTGACGAGAGCCCTCCCGAAGCAGACCGCGCCGAAGGTGCGCCGCATCCGCGCGAAACCATGCGGCTGTTCGGTCACAAGGGTGCCGTGGCCGAGGTCCTCGCATCACTTGGCAATGACCGAATGCATCATGCCTGGCTCCTGACCGGACCGCGCGGCGTGGGAAAGGCGACCTTGGCTTGGGCAATGGCGCGGATCCTGCTGGCACGAACGGGCAGCGAGGCTGATCAAAACGGTTCCGCTCCGACAGGCCTTGACATGTCCGCAGATCACCCCGTTGCCCGCCGTGTCGCCGCGTTGTCCGATCCCGGCTGTCTCCTGATCCGGCGCGCATGGGATCCTGACCGCAAGCGCCTGAAGAATTGGATCACGGTCGACGAGATCCGGAGGCTCAACAGGTTTCTTGGCCTGACCGCCACGGACGGCGGATGCCGAGTCGTCATCGTGGATGCAGCAGACGACATGAACCTGTCCGCCGCAAACGCCCTCCTCAAGCTGCTGGAAGAACCTCCGGGAAACACGGTTCTCATCCTGATCAGCCACCAGCCGGCGCGACTTCTTCCAACGATCCGGTCGCGTTGCCGCATCCTGAGGCTGCAGGAGCTGAACGAAGCCGAATTGAATCTGGCCCTTTCCGAGGCCGGCATTGCCGCAGAAAATGCCAGCGGACTTCATGCCCTTGCCCGCGGTTCGGTCGGCGAAGCCGTCCGGCTCATGAACGAAGGCGGCCTGGAACTCTACGGCGAGGTCATGGACGTGATTGCCACCGCGCCATCCATGGACCGAGCCAAGGTGCTGAAGTTCGCTGAAGAAACATCGGCGCGCGGAGCCGAACGACGATTCGATCTGGCAGTCAGGTTGCTGGACCGGGCACTAGCCCGCCTCGCGCGAACTGCCACTGGAATGCCTCTCGATTCCGAAGTGACGCCGGGCGAACGTGAAACTTTTGCGCGACTGGGCGCGATTACCGGTCGCGCACATGCATGGGCAGAGCTGCAGCAGGAACTGTCGGCCCGATTGACACATGGCCGGGAAGTTAACATTGACCCGGCCAGCCTGCTCACCGACGCATTCCTCCGGATTGAAGCGGCTGCCGCCCCCTGACACCGCAACGAAGTCGGATTCCCGAGCCCAATGACGGCTCCCCCGGGTTGACGCCCAACACGAACCTACCCATACGGAACCAATGTCATCGCCGGCCAGGATCACGGACAGCCATTGCCATCTCGACTTTCCTGACTTTGATGGCGAGCTTGGCAAGGTCATCGCTCGCGCCGCCGACCGAGGTGTTCATCGCATGGTGACAATCTGCACGCGGATTGCCGCCGAACCTGCGATACGCGCTATCGCCGAGACTCATCCGCCGATATTCTACGCAGCCGGCACGCATCCGATGTCAGTGTCGAAAGTGCCCATGGTGGACGCTGACACTCTGGTTTCCCTGTCCGCCCATCCGAAATTCATCGGCATCGGCGAAACCGGCCTCGACTACCACTATACGCGGGACAGCATCGCATCGCAGCAAGAGAGCCTTCGAATTCATGTCGAGGCGGCACGCCGGACCGGGCTTCCGCTCGTCATTCACTCCCGTGACGCTGACGAGGACATGGCGCGGATCCTGACCGAGGAACATCGGGCGGGCACGTTTTCGTGCGTCATGCACTGCTTTTCCTCCGGGCCATCGCTCGCCGAGAGGGCTCTCGAACTCGGATTCTATCTTTCCGTGTCCGGAATTGCCGCTTTCCCAGGAAGTTCCGCTCTCCGCCAGATTTTCGCTGCGGCACCGATTGACCGGATCTTGCTGGAAACCGACGCGCCGTATCTCGCCCCGCCACCCAATCGAGGCAAGCGGAACGAACCGGCTTTCGTTGCCGACACGGCACGGGTAGGTGCCGAGGTCTTCGGACTGGCCTACGAGGAATTCGCAGCTCGAACAGAAGAGAACTTCGAGCGACTCTTTGCAAAGGCAGCTGCATGGCAGAATTGATCTTCACCATTCTCGGGTGTGGTTCGTCAGGTGGCGTGCCTCGGATCGGGGGGCGCTGGGGCGATTGCGATCCCGCGAATCCCAGAAACCGGCGTCGGCGGTGCTCGCTTCTGGTCGAGCGGGTTGAATACAACGCCAGGACAACGGTGCTGATCGACACGTCTCCCGACCTGCGCCAGCAATTGCTGGATGCAAACGTCGGCGATCTTGATGCCGTGATCTATACCCACGGCCATGCGGATCACGTGCACGGAATCGATGACCTGCGACCCATCGTCTATGCGCGGCGTTCGCGAATGCCCGTTTGGGCGGACGGGCCGACGCAGGACAGGCTGTATTCGGGCTTCGGCTACGCCTTCACGCAGCC
The DNA here is from genome assembly GCA_022819605.1 of Silicimonas sp. GTDB lineage: Bacteria > Pseudomonadota > Alphaproteobacteria > Rhodobacterales > Rhodobacteraceae > JAJEFO01. The sequence goes on from JAJEGW010000090.1 coordinate 10,635, forward strand.
TGAGGATTCGCCATACCCGCCAATTCTCGAGATGCACACGATCAAGGGCGACGTGAACGTCGAAGGCGAAGGGGGCAGGATCACGTTTCAGCCGATCCGCGTCAGCCACGGCTCGATTGACGCGCTTGGATTCAGGGTTGGCGACTTTGCCTACCTTCCTGACGTAGCCGAAATCGGTGATGACGCTTGGGCCAGCCTTGACGGGCTGGACACCTGGGTTGTAGATGCGCTCCGCCGCGACCCTCACCCGACCCACGCACATCTCGAGCGCACGCTGGGCTGGATCGAACGCGCGGCACCCAGACGCGCCGTTCTCACCAACATGCACATCGACCTCGACTACGACACGCTGACATCCGAGACACCAGACAACGTCGAACCGGCCTATGACGGCATGCGCCTAACCGTGTCCGGCTGAGCGATGCAGGCTCTCCTGGACGTTGTGGTTCCCGTCTTCCTGGTTATAGGAGCCGGGTATTTTGCGGTCTGGAAGGGCTTCTTCAGTGACGGCGGTGTCGACGCCCTGATGAAGTTCACGCAGAACTTCGCGATCCCGTGCCTCCTGTTCAACGCCCTGTCCTCGATTGATCTCGACAAGGGATTCGACATCCCCCTGCTCTTCAGCTTCTACACGGGCGCAGCTTCCGGATTCCTGCTCGGTCTCGTTCTGGGTCGCCTGCTCATCGGGCGCCCGTGGCCAGATGCGGTTGCGATTGGATTCTGTTGCATGTTCTCGAATTCGGTCCTGCTCGGCCTGCCCATCACCGAACTCGCTTATGGGGCCGACGCCCTCGCCGGCAACTACGCTATTGTCGCACTGCACGCACCATTCTGCTACTTCATTGGTGTCACCGCGATGGAAGTCGTCCGTGGTGCCGGAATGTCGCCAAGGGATACCTTCCTTCACGTCGCCAAGGCAATGTTCCACAACGCGCTCATCATCGGCATCGTCCTGGGCCTCGTGGTCAACGTGTTCGGGATCGGCGTTCCAGGCGTTCTGTTAGACGCCATCGACCTCCTGTCCAGTGCCGCCCTTCCTGCGGCCCTGTTCGGACTTGGTGGCGTCCTAGTGCGCTACAAGCCGGAAGGAGACCTGAAGACCATCGCCCTGATCTGCATCGTTTCCCTGCTGGTCCATCCCGTGATCTCCTGGAGCACTGCATCCGCGATGGCGATAGAACGGGACGCGTTTCGTTCCGTTGTGCTGACCGCCACGATGGCGCCGGGGGCAAACACGTACATTTTCGCGAACATGTACGGTACGGCAAGACGCGCTGCCGCTTCGTCGGTCCTGTTCGGGACGGCCCTGTCGGTCTTTACCGTCTGGCTCTGGCTTCTCGTGTTGCCGTAGCGGCCATGGGCCGGCCGGCATGGACGCGTCGACCTGCCGAACTCTTGAGGCTCGACACAGAAACTGAGCGGCCTCCCCGAATGCGGCATTTTCCAGTCCAAACAGACACAAGATGGAGAAGCCCACATGGCATGGGGAAAACCACCCGGAAATGGTGCAGCCTCCCGAATGAAAGACATGAAACCGAGTCTACGGACGCGCGATGGTCTGTGATCGAATCCCTGGTTCCGCCTCCCGCCAAACAGGGGGTCGCTCCCGCGAACTGGAAATGCACGAAACGTTCAGCCGTCGTCCGGAAATGCTCGGGACGGACTCCAGTGGCGACCGAGTCCCAACCGTTTTCGTCACCCTTGCCGGTCGAGAGCCGTTTCTGCACCTGACGCGGCGCAGTGGCCTCAAATGGATGCTTGACAAGCTCGAGACCGATTGCAACCCCATGGCGCTGGCCCCAACAAGAACACCGCTGGGACAAGCAGAGAGCTCGCAATGTGCAATGTCAAAGACAATGCAGCCCTGACTACGCAAGGATGCATCGCGGTCGACAAATTCGGGTGTCAAATCCTGTTTCTCAATGTGGAAACAGGTACGGTCGAAACCGTCCTGGACGGATTTGCAAAGACCGTTCACGAGCTGCTGGTTCGCCCGGATGCATCGCGCGCATACGTGCCAATTTTCGGTGACGGCATACACGGGAACAACCCGAATCCGGGCCATCAGATCGTCGTGATTGACGTGCACACGCAAAGTCATGTCGCGGACATCGACGTCAGCCCGCTTGCAGCCCCTCACACCATGCGCATTGGACCGGACGGGTTGATCTACGCTACCTGCGAAGACACTGGCGTCGTCGCAGTCATCGATCCGGACGAAAATGCGGTCATTGGCACGATTGACGCCGGATCCCGAAATTGCCATCGGCTCGAGATTTCTCCTGACGGGACCCGCATCTACACTGAGAACGAAGAGGATTGCTCTGTCTCCGTGATTGACCTGCAGGCCCGGAAATTGCTGGGCCGGATCAAGACGCCCCATGCGCTTGCCGGGCTGGCTGTCTCGGCCGACAGCAAGACGGTCATTGCCGTTGATGACGAGGCACCGGGGCTGTTTCTGATTGACGCGGAACTTGGAGAGGTTTCGGAAGCCGTTCTCTTGAAGGGACTGAAAAATCCTGCGCAGGTCGCGCGCTACTCGCCGGACTTCAATGTGCTCGCGGTGACCAGCATGGCTGGAGACTGTGTACTCCTGATCGACGCGGATTTCGGAACTCAGACCGCCATTCCGACCGGGCGCCAGCCAATGGACATGGCCTTTCGCGGCAACGAACTGTTCATTGCCTGCCAGGGCGACGGCACCATCCAAGTGATCGATCTTGCAAGGCGGCAAACTAGCAGAAAGTTCAGGGCCGGCGTGGGATGTGAATCCTTAGGTTTCTTCTGACGTCGTTTCGTCCGCTTCAGGTCATGCTCGCAATCATGCCTCGAGACCAACGGCCCCAAACTTGATCATGTCGCCCCTGTCCACAGCACCGACCCCGTTCAACCGGAATTGCAAATTGAGATTTCCGTCGCCCATTGCGGCGTCTCGTAACTGCGTCACTTGCCCCGTTGTCCCCGTTGCGAGCACTTCCAAGTGACGGAGACCAAGGGTACGTGCAACGGCGATCAAGATCCCGAACTCGCAACGCTGGAGTCTTCCTGGGGACCTCCGATCCGCAGACTTCAACAACCCTTTCCTCGTTCATTCCTGAACCCGGGTCGTACGCGAAGGCTATTGTGCAACGATAGGAACCCACGCGGCGTTTCGGCTGGAAGACCTTACGCAGGCATCGACAAAAGCGACGCCTGAAAGACCATCATGGACGTCTGGATACATCACCACAGGCGGAACAGGAGTGCCGCTCCCGGCAGCCCGGATAGCGATCGCGGCCTCCGAGTAGATGTTCGCGAAGCCTTCCAGGTACCCCTCGGGATGGCCGGGCGGAACGCGGGAAACCCGCGCCGCTTCAGGGCCCGTACCGTCCCCGTTTCGGCTAAGCAGTCGCTTGGGTTCCCCCAATGGCGCGCTCCAGAGATAGTTCGGATTCTCTTGCGTCCATTCAAGCCCGCCCTTGGTGCCGAACACTCTCAGGCGCAGGCCGTTTTCGTTGCCCGGCGCAACCTGACTGCACCAGAGCATGCCGCGCGCACCGCCTTCGAAACGCAGAAGGACGTGCCCGTTGTCATCCAGACGTCGGTCTTCGACGAAAGTGTGAAGATCTGCCGAGAGGGCTTCGAGCTTCAGCCTGGTCACGAACTGAACGAGATTGAAGGCGTGGGTCCCGATGTCTCCGGTCGAACCGCCCGCTCCGCTCTGGGCCGGATCGGTACGCCAGCCTGCCTGTTTCTGGCCGCTTGATTCCAGATCCTCGCTCAACCAGTCCTGCACGTATTCGACCTGCACCACGCGAATTTCACCGAGTTCGCCATGTTCCACCATTGCACGAGCCTGCCGCACCATCGGATAACCGGTATAGTTGTGGGTCAGGATGAAGTGTACACCCGCCTTCTCGACAAGCTTGACCAGCTTTTTCGCGTCCTGAAGCGTCGATGTCAGCGGCTTGTCACAAATAACGTGAATGCCGCGTTTCAGGAATTCACGCGCAACAGGAAAGTGCATGTGGTTCGGCGTGACGATCGCGACCGCCTCGACGCCGTCCTTGAGACGAGCTTCCCGCTTTGCCATCGAGAGGAAGTCGCCATAGACCCGTCTGGGGTCGAGACCCAGATCCGCACCAGATGCCTGGCTCTTCGCGGCAGTGGAACTGAAGCAGCCCGCCACCAGTTCAAAATTGTCGTCTATGCGGCTGGCGATCCTGTGCACGGCGCCGATAAAGGCGTCGCGTCCGCCTCCGACCATGCCAAGCCGAATCCGCCGCAAACCGGTTTCCGAAGTTCCGTCTATCGGCATGAGCTTCTCCCTGTCGTGGCCAGTCCTGCGCGCGAAGTTACCGCACAGAAGATGAGACGGCGTCAATATCGTTTCACCTCGAGACAACGAGAGCACCGCCTGTTCGCTCGGTCGCACGCAAATTCGGCTTGCATCACATTCCGCCCGCAGCGCCGCGGGACTTCGGCTGCCGTCACAAGCGTTGTTCCGGGTTGCCGTCGCATCGTGAGGGCGTGTTGCATTTTGACCCGGCCCTGCTAAAGGCCGGGCCATGCCGCGATACGCGCTGAAAATCGAATATGACGGACGCTCGTTTTCGGGCTGGCAGCGGCAGGCATCTGCGCCATCAATTCAGCAAGCTGTCGAACGCGCAATTTCGCAACTCGAACCTGATTGTCCGCCAATCGCTGCTGCGGGACGGACTGATGCCGGCGTTCACGCCTTGGGACAGGTCGCGCACTGCGACACCGCAAGAGACTGGGATCCCTTTCGCCTGTCCGAGGCCCTGAACCACCACCTGAAACCGAATCCGGTCGCCATCCTGGCATGCAGCCAGGTCGATAACGAATGGCATGCCCGGTATTCCGCCACCGGACGCCGCTATCTCTATCGAATTGTGATCCGCCGCGCTCCTCTGGTGCATCACGCCGGAAAGGCGTGGCGCGTGCGGCATCCGCTCGACGTGGATGCCATGCGCAAAGGGGCCGAACATCTCGTTGGCAAGCACGATTTCACGACCTTCCGCTCGGCCATGTGCCAAGCAAAAAGCCCGGTGAAGACCCTGGACGAGATCAGCTTCGAGACACGTCCCTACCCGCGCGGACTTGAATTGCGCGCAACCTTCCGAGCTCGCAGCTTCCTGCACAACCAGGTTCGCTCGATCATCGGGACCCTGGAGCGAGTGGGCGCCGGAGCCTGGACCCACGACGACGTCAAGATGTCACTTGAGTCAAGAGATCGCGCTGCCTGCGGTCCGGTGGCACCGCCCGACGGCCTTTATCTTGAACGCGTCCGCTATGATCCGGAAGTCTTCTAGGCCGGCATCCATGCGCATCATGACCGGTCGGCCTGCAATGGACGATGTGCATACGAGCACCCGCCAAGTTGATGGCGGCCGTCAGATCCAGGTCATGGCCGTCACAGGCTGGAACCCGGATCGTCTGCGCGCAAGTGTGTCTGAAATTCCAATTCAATCAGTGAACCACGGTTTCCCATGGATCGATCACGTGAACTCCGGTCGACAAGAAGTCCGCCCTGTTGCGTGTGACCACCGACATGCCGTGCACCAAGGCCGTGGCCGCAATCAATGCATCTCGCTCGCTTTTTCGGTCTGGAACATGCAGGCGCGCACAACGAATCGCCACCATCGAGTCAATTGCCAGAATCCGCCCCTCAAATTCCGGCACCACACGGTTGTCCAACCAATTTCGAAGCAACCTCCCTTGAATATTGTCACGCCTCTCGATTCTCAGGACGCCGACTTCCAGTTCCATCAAACTGATCGCGGAAACATGCATGGAATCGGCATCGCGTGCCGAAATCCACGCGACGACATGCTCATTGGCCCGGCCATCATCAGCCTTGCGAAGCTCTGAGACTACATCCGTGTCCAGCAGGAACATCAGGAAAGATCAACTTTGCGCGGCTGGATCGAAGCGCGATGTGGCCTGAAATCGATGTCCGAGAGTCCGGGCATGGACAACGCCTCAACTAGGTTGCGCCTTTTGCCGCGAAGGGCGTCGTACCGTTCGATCGACATCAGTACATGAGATGGCTTCCCGCGGTTCGTGATGATCACAGGTCCCCGAAGCGCCGCCCTCTTGGCACGACCTACATCCTGGTTGAATTCGCGGCTGGACATCGTCTTGCCAGTCATGCCTGCCTCCCTTGAATGTAGGTATATTGCTACCTATCGAATTCTCTGGCAACCATCTGCATGAGACTCATGTCGATGACGAAAGTTCGTTCGGACTCGGGACCACCAGAAAGGGACGCCGCTGCGGCAGTTGTCCGCAAGGTGATTGCAGCCTTGGTGCCTCAAGGTCGTCGACCTGTTGTCATCAAACCAATCTGCGGAAATGGCTCATGGCAGCGAAACCAAAAACAAGGTCAGTGATGCTCGGCCCTGCTGCCAGCTTCAGTCCCACTTCGCGACAGGCGGAAGGCTCATAAGGACCGCATTCGCGTCATGGCCGGTTTCCAAGCCGAACTTCGTGCCCCGGTCGTATACGAGATTGTACTCGACGTAGAGACCGCGATGCCGAAGCTGAACTTCTCTTTCCCGCTCTGACCACTCGGTCAGGCGACGACGCTCAACGATCGGCAAATAGGCCTCGAGAAAGGCGCGGCCAACGTCCTGAGTGAAGGCGAAGTCCGCCTCCCAGTCCCCAGTGTTCCAGTCGTCGAAGAAAATTCCGCCGACGCCCCTCGGGCGGCCACGATGCGTCACGAAGAAATACTCGTCCGCCCAGGCCTTGAGGCGCGGATGGATGTCGGCGCCGTACGAGTCGCAGTGGGCCTTCTGCACCGCATGGAAGTCAGCCGTATCCTCTGCATGCTCAATGCACGGATTCAAGTCAGACCCGCCTCCAAACCACCATGCGCCAGGCGTCCAGAACATGCGCGTGTTCATGTGAACTGACGGCACGTGGGGGTTCTGCATGTGAGCAACAAGCGAAATGCCCGATGCCCAGAAACGCGGATCCTCGTCCATTCCAGGCACGCCGCGTGCCGCCATGGCCTCCTGCGCGCGCGCGTCGAGGGTTCCGTAGACGGTCGAGACATTCACGCCGACCTTCTCGAAGACCCGCCCCCCGCGCATCACGCTCATGATCCCGCCGCCCGCATCGGACCCGTCAGCCGATGCACGCCTTGTTTCGGTGATCTCGAACCGACCGGCCATACTGTCCGAGTTCGGACCGATTACGTGAGCGTCCTCGACGCCCTCGAAAGCGGCCACGATCTCGTCGCGCAGGCTCTTGAACCATGAGCTGGCGCGGGACTTCCTTTCCTCAAGGCATTCTGTCATCTGCTCGTCCGATCTCGGCCAGAACGGCCCAGGCACGTTTCCGGTAAAGCATCTCGCCTGCGACTTGACCACACCTTTGACCCGAGTGGCAGCGCCGCCGACGCGAAATTCCAGTCTTGACCGTCGATAGCCATGATCGGACGTGCAATCTGCGCCTCATGCCGCCTTGTCCTGATCGGCTTCGCTGAATATAGAACGCTTCGTGACCTGCAAGGCGATCATAATTCGAATTACGTGCCCGGCGCTCTGACAGGCGAGCCGCCGGGAAAAACGTGCCGAGACTCTCCTTCGCCCGAACATCCACCCTTCAAGGACTCTGACCGATGTGTGCCGACACACCAGACTACAAGGACACACTGCACCTTCCCGAATCGGATTTCCCGATGCGGGCGGGATTGCCTGGGCGCGAGCCTGGCTGGCTGGAGAGATGGGAGAGGATCGGTGTCTATGACCGGCTTCGCGGCAAGCCTGGACGCGCGCAGTTCACGCTCCACGATGGCCCGCCCTACGCGAACGGGCATCTGCATATCGGCCACGCGCTGAACAAGATCCTGAAGGACATGGTGGTCCGCTCCCAGCAGATGATGGGCAAGGACGCGCGCTATGTCCCCGGCTGGGACTGCCATGGCCTCCCGATCGAGTGGAAGATCGAGGAGCAGTATCGCAAGAACGGACGCGACAAGGACGCGGTCGACGTGGTCGAGTTTCGCCAGGAGTGCCGCCGCTTCGCTGAAGGCTGGATCGACATCCAGCGGGACGAGTTCAAGCGTCTCGGCGTGACCGGCAACTGGGCCGATCCTTACCTGACAATGGCCCATCACGCCGAACGCGTCATCGCCGAGGAATTCCAGAAGTTTCTGATGAACGGCACGCTTTACCGAGGCTCCAAGCCCGTGATGTGGTCTCCTGTCGAAAAGACGGCGCTGGCTGAAGCGGAAGTCGAGTATCATGATCACCATAGCCATACCGTCTGGGTGAAATTCCCCGTCGTGGCCTTTGATCGCGGCGCGGCGGCCGCAGTCGGCGATTCAGCGTCGAAGCAAACAGCGGACAAGGACGGCGACTTGCGGGCATCGCGCCTGAAAAGCGCGAAGGTAGTCATCTGGACGACGACGCCATGGACCATCCCGCAAAACAGGGCCATCTGCTTCGGACCCGACATCAGCTACGGGCTCTACGAAGTCACGGGACGCCCGGAGGAGTGCTGGGCGAAAATCGGGGATCTGTATCTAATTGCCGACGATCTGGCCGAGGCCACGCTCTCACAGGCGCGGCTGGAAACCACGATGTACCGGCGTCTCATGGATGTCGATGTCGCGGAGCTTGCCGCGATCACCTGCGCGCATCCCTTCCGGGACCATGCCGACAACGGTGAGTGGGACTTTGACGTCCCGCTTCTCAACGGCGACCACGTAACGGCAGAAGCCGGCACAGGGTTCGTGCACACCGCGCCGTCTCATGGCGACGACGACTACCAGATCGGGTTGAAGCACGGCCTGCCGATGACGTACAACGTGCTCGAAGATGGCTCGTTCCGCGAGGATCTCCCGTTCTTTGGCGGGGCCATCATCATCAAGCCAAACGGCAAGGAAGGCGACGCGAACAAGCGCATCATCGACAAGCTTGCCGAGGTGGGAGCACTGATCGCGCGCGGCCGTCTTACCCACAGCTATCCGCACTCATGGCGATCGAAAGCGCCGCTTATCTTCCGCAACACGCCGCAATGGTTTGCGGCCATCGACCGTCCCGTAGGCGACGGGCAAGACGAGCATGGCGAGACCATTCGCGAGCGCGCGCTTAATGAGATCGACAATGTCCTCTGGACGCCACCGTCCGGTCGCAACCGTCTCCATTCAATGATGGAGACCCGTCCCGACTGGGTTCTCTCGCGCCAGCGCGCTTGGGGCGTGCCGCTGACCTGTTTCGTCAGGATTGGCGCAAAGCCGGACGATCCCGACTTCCTGCTGCGCAACGACGCCGTGAACGCCCGGATTCTAGATGCTTTCGAGAAGGAAGGCGCGGATTCCTGGTACAAGCCCGGCGCAAAGGAGCGCTTTCTCGGCAACGACGCCAACGCGGAGGACTACGAACAGGTCTTCGACATACTCGACGTCTGGTTCGACTCGGGTTCTACCCACGCCTTTGCGCTTCGCGACCGTCCGGACGGCACGGAAGACGGCATTGCCGACCTATACCTCGAAGGCACTGACCAGCATCGAGGCTGGTTCCACTCGTCCTTGCTGCAGAGCTGCGGCACGCAAGGCAGGGCGCCCTATCGCGGCGTGCTGACCCATGGCTTCACGCTGGACGAGAGAGGCAACAAGATGTCCAAGTCTCTCGGCAACACGATCGTGCCTGACGCGGTCGTCAAGCAGTACGGAGCTGACATCCTGCGCCTCTGGGTTGCGCAGACGGACTACACGGGCGACCAGCGCATCGGCCCGGAAATCCTGAAAGGTGTCGCTGACAGCTATCGACGCCTCCGAAACACGATGCGCTTCCTGCTTGGCAATCTTGCGGGATTCTCGGAAGACGAACGCGTTGCGCCCGCCGACATGCCCGAACTCGAAGCTTGGGTCCTGCATCGCATGGCGGAACTCGACCACAAGCTGCGCACGCGTTATGCGGCATATGATTTCCAGGGCGTCCTTCGGTCCGTCTTCGAATTTGCGACCTCCGATCTTTCGTCCTTCTATTTCGACATCCGGAAGGACGCGCTCTATTGCGATTCCAGTGACGGGCTGACCCGCAGGGCGGCTCGAACAGTACTTGACCTGCTGTTCCACAGGCTGACGACCTGGCTTGCTCCCATTCTCGTCTTCACGGCCGAGGAAGTGTGGCTTGAGAGATTCCCGGGAGACGACTCGTCCGTGCATCTCGCCGACATGCCCGAGGCCCCAAGGGACTGGCTCAATGAACCGCTTGCCCGGAAATGGGCCAGCATCCGCCACGTTCGCCGGGTCGTAACGGCCGCGCTCGAAATCCAGCGCCAGGAAAAGCGGATCGGCGCCTCGCTGGAAGCCGCGCCCATCGTTTGCGTCGAGGACCGGGACGTTCGCGATGCGCTGAAGACCGTGGATTTCGCAGACGTCTGCATCACGTCATCCATTTCCGTCACGGGAGATCCCGCGCCGGCGGAGGCCTTCCGACTGCCCGGGGCGGATGGAGTCGCCGTGCTCTTCGAGAAAGCCGACGGAAGCAAATGCGAGCGCTGCTGGAAGATCCTCCCGGATGTGGGAATGCATGCGCATCCAGGAACCTGCGTCCGTTGCAATGCCGTGCTTGGATGAGCCCGGACGCGCCTAAACGGTTCGGCTCTGCATGGATTTGCCAATGGCGTCCTTGACCTGCAAGAGCCCGATCGGACCGCTGACCCTGACCGACGAGAACGGCGCGATCACGCGCCTGGACTGGGGTGGTGATGCTAGCGACTCCACGCCGATGCTGCATGAAGCGGCGCGCCAGCTTGCCCTTTACTTTGACGGCGATCTGACCGAGTTCGACCTCCCGCTGTCTCCCAGAGCGTCGCCAAAGCAGCTTCGGTTCCTCGATGCGCTGCGCGAGATTCCCTACGGTGAAACGCGAACTTACGGGCAAATGGCAAAGGCGCTCGGCATCTCCGCCCAGGCCGCCGGCCAGGCCTGTGGCGCCAATCCCATCGCGATCCTGATTCCCTGCCACAGGGTCACGGGAACCGGCAGCCTAGGCGGATTCTCGGCACCGGACGGAATCGAGAAGAAAATCGCGCTCCTGAAGCTCGAAGGTGCGGCTTCACTCCTTCTTTAGGATCATCGTCGTAAGCTTGGGATCGCGGCCCTCCGCCTGGGGCAATCCATCGGCAATTTCGTAATAGTCGCCCTTGTCCGCGCAATGGATGTGCCCGACCAGTCCGATATCTGTCGGACAGTCAAGCGTCCCCGCATAGATCGACAGGCTCTCTCCGGGACCGTCCCAAAACAGGTTCGAACCGCAGGTGCCGCAAAACCCGCGCCGCGCGGTCGGGGAGGATTCGTACCAGCGCGGCTCGCCGGAAATCTCCACAGCACCTCGGGGAGCAGATGTCGCCGCCACGTGATGTCCGCTCGTCTTTCGGCACTGCCTGCAGTGGCATGCGACGACCGGGCGCAGCGGTCCCCGCACCAAATACACAACCTGCCCGCAAAGGCAGGATCCCCTGTGAACATTCGGCATTCAGCCCTCCTTTCAGGCACCCGTGGCCAGCCAAGCATGCCGGCGAAAGCCCCGAGCACAATGGCCCGCTCAACGCGGGTCCTGCAAGTTGCAGGCATGCCAGTGATCGGCAAGTCAGCCTGTCGCATCAGCCCTCTGCGGAATGCCGCTCCACATCCGGACCAAGACATCGTAGTCTGGCAGGGAGGCAGAAAACAAGACGGGCACCGGGCACAGTGAGCGGGCCGAACAAGAAGCGACGGACGCGTGTTGCAGGACGGCGTCGCGCAACGCGGTCAAGTGCAAAGCCGCGAGGAAAGGCGGGCTTGGGCAGGCTCCTTTTGCTCGCTCCCCTTGCCTGGCTGCTGCGGGCCCTTGCGCGGATCACTTGGAGCATTGGCTGGCGCATTTCCCTGCTTGCGGCAATGGCCATTGCATGCGTGGTCCTGTTGTACGCGGCCACGCTGCCGCCTCTTCCGGAAATCGTGGATGCCCGCTCCCGCGGATCGGTCACGCTTCTCGACCGCAACGGCACGGTCTTCGCGTGGCGGGGCGAACAGTTCGGTGGCATGATCACGCCGGAAAACGTCTCACCGCATCTCAAGAATGCCGTCATCGCGACAGAGGACAAGCGCTACTATCGACATTTCGGCATTTCGCCGAGGGGCATTGCCGGCGCAATTCGCATCAATCTCCAGGAAGGTCGCGGCCCTTTCCGGGGTCACGGCGGTTCGACGATCACGCAGCAAACGGCAAAGCTGCTTTGCATCGGCAAGCGCTACAAGCCCGAGACAGGCATGTCCGAGGCCGAATTCGAGGCGGACTGCCGCCGCACGACGCTTGCCCGCAAGATCTGGGAGGCCATCTATGCGCTCGCGATGGAAGCCCGTTACTCCAAGGACGAGATTCTCACCATCTACCTGAACCGATCCTATCTCGGAGCGGGAACGCACGGATTCGAGGCCGCCGCGCAGCGATACTTCGGGATTTCAGCCAGGCACGTGGGACCGGCGGAGGCCGCCATGCTTGCCGGGCTTCTGAAGGCACCCAGCCGCTATGCACCGACCGCCAACCTGCAACGCAGCAGGGACCGCGCGGCGACGATCATTCGGCTGATGGAGAAGCAGGGCTACCTCTCCGCCAGTGAGGCCGCGCAAGCCCGCGAACACCCTGCCCGGCTGTCGGCGGCAGCCGCCGCCCGCGCCGGCGGCTATTTTGCGGACTGGGTCATGGATCTCGGCCCGCAATTCCTGACCCGGGACACGACCGAAGATGTCGTGATCCGCACGACACTTGATCGGGACATTCAGGCGGCCGCGGACAAGGCGCTGCAGTTCGTATTCGACACCAAGGTCCGGGAAGGCTCGAAAGCGCAAGCCGCCGTTGTCGTCATGAGTGCCGACGGTGCGGTTCGCGCCATGGTGGGCGGCCGAAAGGTCAAGGGCGTCGCAGGCCAGTTCAACCGTGCGGTCCAGGCCAAGCGCCAAACGGGGTCGGCCTTCAAGCCTTTTGTCTATGGCGCGGCCATCGATCTTGGCATCAGGCCGAACATGCAAGTCCGGGATGAACCGCTCTGTCTTGACGTACGCAGTTCGGGAAAGTGGTGCCCCGGCAACTACTCCCGCGAGTACAAGGGCGTCGTGACGCTCGAAGAGGCCTTGGCCGAGTCGCTGAACATCCCGGCCGTAAAGGTCTACGAACGCGTCGGTCGCGAGGCGGTCGTGCGCGTCGCGTCGGGATTCGGGATCGATGCCGGTGCCGCGATCGGACCGGCAATGGCACTCGGAACAGCGGAATCTACGCTTCTAGACATGACCGGCGCCTATGCGGGCATTCTGAACGGAGGCTCGTCGGTAGTGCCTTATGGCTTGGTGGACCTGCGCATCAAGGGCGATGATGCGCCCCTTCTCGAACAAGCCGGCGGCACGAGCGAACGCGTGATCAGCGAACCAGCTGCCCGCCAGCTGGTCTACATGATGAGCCGGGTCATCGAAGTCGGCACCGGCACGCGTGCGCGCCTTCCCGATCGTCCTGCCGCCGGAAAGACCGGCACCACGCAGGCGGCAAGGGATGCATGGTTCATCGGATTCACGGCGGACTACGTCGCCGGAGTCTGGATGGGCTATGACGACAACACTCCGCTCACCGGAGTGACCGGCGGCGGCCTGCCCGCCGAGATTTGGAAGGAGACGATGATTGGCGTCCATGAAGGCCTGCCGGTCCGACGGCTCCCAATGCCGGATCAAGGCGTCATTGCAAGCGCCGAGCCCGAGCGACAGGCCCCGGATCGAGCGCCGCAAGGCAACTTTGCCGAGCGCATGATTATCGGCATAATCAACGACATCTTCGGCAGATAGCAGGCCGAGACGACCCTTCGTTCAAGGCAGGTTCACCGGATCTGTGAAGCAGTTCCAGCCGGGCGTCACCTCCAGGAAGGGTGACTACGGAACCGCATTCAGAAACCGCCGGACGAGATCGGTGTCTTTGACGCCCGGTGCGCTTTCCACGCCCGAAGATACGTCGACCTGCCGGGCACCCGTCAGGGCGACCGCCTCGGCCACGTTTTCGTGGGTGAGACCGCCCGCCAGCATCCAGGGAACGGTCCAGCGACGGTCCGCGATCAGGGTCCAGTCGAAAAAAAGCCCGTTGCCGCCCGGCAGCTTGCCGTCCTTAGGTGGACGGGCGTCGACCAGGATCTGGTCCACGGCCTTCTCGTACAGGTCGATTCTTGCAACGTCATCCGCGTCCGAAATGCCAATCGCCTTCATGACCGGCAGGCGTGTCCGATCCCGGATCTCGCGCGCACGCTGAGGCGTCTCCGAACCGTGAAGCTGTAGCATGTCCAGTGGAACTGCTTCCGTGAGAGAGTCGATGAACGCGTCATCGGCATCAACCGTCAAGGCAACCTTGGCCACGCCAGGCGGCACGTCCAGCGCCAACGCGCGCGCTACGGAAAGCTCCAGGCTCCGCGGAGACGGTGGGAAGAAGACGAACCCGACATAGGCAGCGCCGGATTCAACCGCCGCCGACAGGGTGTCCGCGGTCGACAGCCCGCAGATCTTCACTCGCGTCCCGGACCTCATGAGGCGGGTTTACCGCCTCGTTCAGCGGCCCTCAAGGATTTCGATGACATCGTCGTCCGATGCGGAAGAGCTTCGAGTCTTGCTGAATTCCTCCTCAAGCCTTTGCCGCTCCCTCCGTTCGCTGGCGGCCCTGGCACGGTGCTTGTGCTCGCGCAACCATTCCCACAGGAAACCTAGCGCCAGTCCGATCACGCCCGCTGCAAAGAGAACGACGAAGGTTGGCAGGGTGATTTCCCAGTCGAATCCGGCAAGACGCGAAACTTCGGCAGGCAGCAAGCGCACGCTCAGCGGATCGCGATTCGCCAGCGCGACCGTGATCAAGGCAATTGCAAGGACTCCAAGAAAGAGGAGGCGGATGGCACGCATCATGCCTTTCCGTTCAGGCGATCCCTCAACAGCTTTCCGGTCTTGAAGAACGGTACATGCTTTTCGTCGACGTTGACGCTTTCACCGGTCCGGGGGTTGCGTCCGATGCGGGATTCCCGCTTTTTCACGGAAAATGCGCCAAAGCCCCTGAGTTCGACCCGGTTGCCTCGTGACATTGCATCAATGATCGAATCAAAGATCGTATTGACGATACGTTCGACATCTCGCTGGTACAGGTGTGGGTTCTCTTCGGCAATCTTTTGCACCAGCTCCGACCGTATCATCTTCCCCCCCTGTGTGCTTTGTTGGTCGCATTGAAGAATTCGGCGACCACGGGAGACTATACGCAGAAAGGCGCGATTGCGAAACATCCTAACATCCCAAAGGGCGGAAATTCGCGGAATCCCGCCACCTGTTGCCCGAATTCGGGCACGAAATCGGCCGAGTCAGGTCGCAATTCCTTCCTCGGCTTCCAACCGAACGGTTGAAAGGCGGTCTGCCGTCGGGCGATTCGCGGAACTCCGGAATGCTCCTGCGCACCTGCCTGCCCAGATTCCACGAACCTCCAAGCACCGCCTGGGCAGCGCTTCTTGCCCGGCAGACTGCGGTTCTCCGGAACGGCATCGTGACACATCGGTGCGCCGACCGCAGACGCGAGGACGTCGTGCGGGATGAGGATCGTCCGGGCAACGGCAGGAATTCGAGGTTTCTCAATCCCGACGAATTGGTCTACAAGCATACCCGCACCTGGCCCGACTGCCGGGAAGCCGGAACGGTGACCGGCGGTCTGCAGCGGACGCCCGGAAGAAGGGCCGCAAACTCCGACTGAGGATTCCCATGTCCTACGACTACGACGATCAGAACATTTTCGCGAAAATACTCCGCGGCGAGATTCCAAACACCACGGTCAAGGAAACCGAGCATACATTGGCCTTCAAGGACATTGCGCCCCAGGCCCCGCACCACGTCGTCGTCATCCCCAAGGGCCAGTACGTGAATGCGGATCATTTCGTCTCTGAGGCGAGCGACGGCGAAATCGCCGACTTCTGGCGCACGCTTGGATCCATCTGCCACGAAATCGGCGTGAGTCCGGATCAGGGCACCGGTTACAGGTTGATCGCAAATTCAGGTCCGGACAGCGGACAGGAAGTCCCGCACTTTCACGTGCACATACTTGCCGGCCGGCCCTTCGGGCCAATGCTGAATTCCTGACCTACTGCGGCTGCAGCCTGAACGTTACGTTTTCTGGACGCAACCAATGCGCCTGAGCCACGTTGAAATGCACGCGCCGATGTAGCGGCTTCCGTCATTCGGTGCGCCAATCGCGCAATTCCGGCCAAGGTTGTTCAAATCTCCCACCGGTGTACGGCGGCGCTCCGTGTTGTCTGGCGGTTGTAGACGCGTGGCGGGTGTCTGTGGGCAACGGATCCAACCGACCATTTTCTTGCCGACCCGCATCGAATTCCAGCGGCCCTCCCAGTGCGTTTGCAACACGCGGCGCCCCTCGCTATATAATATCGATTATATAATACTGAGAGGAACACGAATGCTGACTCTGAGAATCACGACGGTGGGGGCCTCGTCCGGAGTCATCCTGCCCAAGGAAACCATGGCCCACCTGAAGGTCAAGAAGGGCGACGTGCTCTATCTTACCGAAGCGGCTGACGGCGGTTATCGCCTGACCCCCTACAATCCGGACTTTGCGAGGCAGATGGACTTGGCAGAGGAGATCATGCACGACGACCGTGAAGTGCTGCGTGCGCTTGCCAGATGAGCGCCTCATCCGACAAGGCGCGACCGAAACAGTGGCATTGGATCGATCCTGCCGTCATCTTTGCCGTCCACGACCGCCAACTTGCCGAGCACGGCGGTTTGGAGGGCATTCGCGATGCCGACGGCATTGAAAGCGCTCTCGTTCGACCGATGAACCTCGTCCACTACGGCGAGCCGGACGCGACCGACCTCGCCGCTGCCTACGCCTACGGCATAGTCAAGAACCATGGATTCGTGGACGGCAACAAGCGGACAGCCTGGATTGCCGCGCGCCTGTTCCTTGCTGACAACGGCTACCGGCTCCGCTTCGACCAGCCGGACGCGCTCCGAACGATGCTGGGCGCTGCCGACAGCAGCATCACCGAAAGCGAATTGGCCCATTGGTTTCGCGACCGTCTGGACACGGACGAATGACTGCGCGCGCCCCGAAATCGACGCCGGCATGTCCGCGCGAACAGGTGATACGTTCAAAGCTGGCCTGGGGGATCGCTTGGGGGATTATATACGAATGTCCCATGGTTCGATGCCGGGGTTGCGTTCATGGTAGGCGTGTGGCAAGAAGATCAAGCACGAGGGTGAGGCGTTGCCTTTCCGATCTCGGCATCTGAGTTTGAGGGCCACGGCCCTGCTGAAACGCCCCACTGCTGGGGCAAACATGACGCGGCGTCCGGGATTGGCGCATCTGCACGGCGAGAAGCGTTGGCGTTGGCCACTTCGACGACCCGTGAAATCAATGCGAAGTCCTTATGGGACTTACGTATATAATTCCCATCGTCAAGCTCTGCCAATGCGTCATGGAGCAGGAACTGAATCGCATCCGGATTGCAGGTTCGACTCGAAGACAGGACCCCGTTCTCCCCAGTCGTCTCTTCACTAAGGCTCGCCCTCATGGCATGGACGAAGAGGCGGGCGGTGCGCTTAAGGGGGGAACTGAGGAGACCAGAGGACTAATGACCAAAGACACTGAACCGCTGAATGTCCCGCCTCCGCCAGAGAGCGAGACGGTGTCGACATTGAGGGTTGCCTGCGACGGTGGCGAAGGCGCTCTCGGCCATCCGCGAGTCTGGCTTTCTATAGACCCGCAGGTCGGGTGGGTCGAATGCGGGTATTGCGACAAGCGTTACATCTTTTCAGGAGAATAGCGGCCAGAACGCCATGTCCGGATTCCGGTGGGCGGCAACCTGCTGCCGCGAAAGGAACCTTCGAATGCATCCTTTCCATGGCTGGGACGATGCGCGACCCTGCCATTGGTCCCGGGGCCACTTTCAGACCCTACAGATCGGCGTAGACATGCGCCTCGCGCCTGGCACCGGGATGAGTCACTGCGCCAAGCCGCGTGGACCCAACGAGTTGCGCATACTTCCATAGCGCGCCACTGGTATAGATCGTTTCCCGCGGCGTGTAAGTCCTGGCCTCGAGTTCCTCGTCGCTCAGATCCACGCTGAGTTCGCCCTTGATTGCATCAATGGTGATCATGTCGCCATCCCGAAGCTTGCCGATCGGCCCTCCCCGCGCGCTCTCCGGGCCGACATGTCCAACGCAGAAGCCCCGCGTCGCTCCAGAGAATCTGCCATCCGTGATCAGTGCCACCTTCTTGCCCACGCCCTGTCCTGACAGCGCAGCGGTCGTAGCCAGCATCTCGCGCATTCCAGGACCGCTTGCAGGACCTTCGTTGCGGATGACGATGACCTCGCCTTCCTTGTAGGTGCGCGCCTTGACGGCCGCGAAGGCGTCCTCCTCGCACTCGAAGACCCGGGCAGGGCCGGTGAAGACCTGTTCGTCCTCGCCCATGCCCGCGACCTTCACGATCGCGCCCTCTGGGGCAAGATTGCCCTTCAGCCCCACGACGCCGCCCGTCTTCGTGATCGGTGCCTCGACGGGATGGATCACGCGGCCGTCGGCCTCGCATTCGATCCTGTCGAGCGCTTCGCCGATGGCTTCGCCGGATGCCGTGATGCATTCTTCGTGGATCAGGCCTGCCTTGCGCAATTCCTTCATCACGACCGGTACGCCGCCAACCTCATACAGGTCCTTGGCCACAAACTGACCTCCCGGCTTCAAATCGACGAAATACGGCGTGTCGCGGAAGATCTCGCAGACATCGTCGAGGTCGAAATCGATTCCGGCCTCGTGAGCAATTGCCGGCAAATGCAGCCCCGCGTTGGTGGATCCGCCGGTGCAGGCAACGATGCGGGCCGCGTTCTCAAGGCTCTTGCGGGTAACGACGTCCCTAGCGCGAATGTTCCTCTCCAGGAGATTCATCACGGCAAGACCGGACGCCGTGGCAAACGCGTCGCGGCTCTCGTAGGGTGCGGGCGCGCCCGAGGAATTCAGGAGCGCGAGGCCAATCGCCTCGGACACGCAGGCCATCGTGTTGGCCGTGAATTGACCGCCGCAAGCCCCGGCCGACGGGCACGCGACCCTTTCGAGGGCGCGCAGTTCCTCGTCCGAGTTCTGGCCGGCTTGATGGCGGCCCACCGCCTCGAAGACATCCTGCACCGTCACGTCCCGGCCCTCGAAGCGGCCCGGCATGATCGACCCGCCATAGATGAAGACCGAGGGCACGTTGAGCCGCACCATCGCCATCATCATGCCGGGCAACGACTTGTCGCAGCCGGCCAGGCCGACGAGAGCGTCGTAGCAGTGCCCGCGCATCGTTAGTTCAACCGTGTCTGCAATGGCCTCGCGAGAGGCAAGCGAGGAACGCATCCCCTCGTGGCCCATTGCGATCCCGTCGGTCACGGTAATGGTCGTGAACTCCCGGGGCGTGCCAAACCCTTCCTTGACGCCGAGCTTCACGGCCTGCGCCTGACGATCAAGGGCGATGTTGCAGGGTGCCGCCTCGTTCCAGCAGGTCGCCACGCCCACGAAGGGCTGAGCAATTTCCTCTTCCGAGATGCCCATTGCATAGTAGTATGACCGATGCGGCGCTCGGGCCGGACCTTCGGTCACGTGGCGGCTGGGCAGGTTGGACTTGTCGAATCTCTTCTTCAGCATGGTGCGCTCCCGGGATTTCAGCGGCTAGAGGCATAGACGCCGTCGCTTGGCTCGGCAAGCAAAGACCGCGCGATTGCAATTCCCGTCCGTCCTGCTTAACAGTGAGTGAAAATCGGGCAGGCTCATGAACTGGATATCGAACTACGTCCGACCCAAGATCAACTCGCTGTTTTCCAGGCGGGAAACACCCGAGAATCTCTGGTCGAAGTGCCCGGAATGCGGATCGATGCTGTTTCACCGGGAGTTGACCGAGAACTTGGGCGTCTGCACAAGCTGCGATCATCACATGGCGATCTCCGCACGCGATCGGCTGACCGCGCTCTTCGATGACGGCGTATTCACCGAAGTCGACGTGCCGATGCCGATGCCCGACCCACTGTTGTTCCGCGACCAGAAAAAGTACCCGGATCGCCTCAAGGCCGCTCAGCGTGAAACCGAGGAAAAGGAGGCAATGCTGGTAGCGGAGGGAATGATCGAACGAACGCCTATTGTGGCAGCCTGCCAGGACTTCAGCTTCATGGGCGGCTCAATGGGCATGTATGTCGGCAACGCCGTCGTCACTGCCGCAAATCGCGCCGTTGAGCTCAAACGTCCCCTGATCCTCTTTTCGGCCGCCGGCGGCGCCCGCATGCAGGAAGGGATCCTGTCCCTCATGCAGATGCCGCGCACAACGGTTGCGGTCGAACTGGTGCGCGATGCCGGCCTCCCCTACATCGTCGTTCTCACGAATCCGACGACAGGCGGTGTCACGGCGTCATACGCAATGCTTGGCGACGTTCACATTGCGGAACCCAATGCGCTCATCTGCTTTGCCGGGCCGAGGGTCATAGAGCAGACGATTCGCGAAACGCTTCCCGAAGGCTTTCAGCGCGCAGAGTACCTCCTGGACCACGGAATGCTAGATCGCGTGACGCATCGCCGTGACATGAAGAGCGAACTCTCACGCATCACTCGCATGCTCCTCAACATGCCTCCTCCCGTGAAGGGCGACCTTCCCCCTCCGAACGACGCCAAATCGGAACCGGCAGCGGCGTCCGGATAGCGGCATGCGAGAAGTGCCGGACCTTGGCGACGAGACCGCCTTGATGCGATTCACGTCTTCTGACGCAGTACTCGAAAGAATGCAGCGCCTGCATCCAAAAGTCATCGACCTGAACCTGGACCGCATGGACCGTTGCCTGTCGTCTGTCGGGAACCCGCATGGCAGATTGCCCCCGGTGGTCCATGTCGCCGGCACCAACGGCAAGGGTTCGACCCAGGCGATGATCCGCGCCGGACTCGAAGCCGAGGGCTTGACTGTCCACGCATACACGTCGCCGCATCTAGCCCGGTTTCATGAGAGAATCCGCGTGGCGGGAAAGATCATCTCCGAACGGGACCTGCTGGAGCTTCTCGAAAATGTCTACGTAGCCAACGGTGGCGAAACGATCACATATTTCGAGATCACGACGGTGGCGGCCTTTCTGGCATTTGCGGAAATCCCCGCCGACTGGACCTTGCTGGAAGTCGGCCTTGGCGGGCGTCACGATGCCACAAACGTGGTGGACAGTCCCGTTTTGACCATCATCACTAAGGTAGACCTCGACCACCAGCAGTTTCTTGGAGAAACGATCAAGGAGATTGCAGGACAGAAGGCCGGCATAATCAAGCGTGGCATACCGGTCATCATCGGGCCTCAGCATGACGACGGGCTGGAAGTCATCGAGGCCGAAGCTGCACGCCTTGATGCGCCTACGATGTCCTTTGGACAGCATTGGCACGTTCGTGCAGAGCATGGCCGAATGGTGTTCGAGGACGAATCCGGCCTTCTCGACCTTCCGTTGCCCAATCTTCGAGGGCCGCATCAACTGGCCAACGCAGGCATGGCCATCGCTGCGCTCAGGTACTTGGGTCTGGGTGAAGTCGCGGCCCAAGGCGCCGTTACGAACGCGTACTGGCCAGCAAGAATGCAAAGGCTGAAGACAGGCCCGCTGGTCGAGGCTGCGCCAACGGCAGAACTCTGGCTAGACGGCGGTCACAATCCCGCCGCCGGCGAGGCCCTTGCAGAAACGCTCAAGACCCTGCCGGAACGACCGACACACCTTATCTGCGGAATGCTCGCGACCAAGGACGTGGCGGGTTACCTCTTGCCGCTGGCAAGCGTGGCCGAGAGCCTCCATGCCGTCGCGATTCCGGGCGAGGCCGCGACTCTTCCGGCAAGGGACACCGCCGAGGCCTCCACGTCCGTGGGACTGCCGACGTCCATCGCCCAGTCCGTTCAGGATGCGCTGAACGAGATCGTCAATTCCGATCCTGCAGCTCGCATACTCATTTGTGGCTCGCTGTATCTTGCCGGAGCGGTCTTGCGAGAGAACGGATGAGTTGCTCTTTCGGCGATTCAACCGCGGCGACGACGACATGCAGCTGCGGACGCTGAGTAGCCTCTGCTCCCAAGCGTGCAGGACACTGAATCCGCCGATGCGCCGACCTCCGAAACGCGGGTCGGCGGCGATGGTCCACACGTCCCGTGCGCGAATCGGAACAAGATGCCGATGACAGCCCCGCGGTTCGCGAATGCAATGCGCGACCGCGCGTGGCCGCGTGAACACGAAATGACGGTGGCCCATGGGCGCGGTGTTGCCCGCGTGACGAGCCAGCCACTTGCACGCGGCATTACCATGGCAGGTCGGACAGCGCCGGTTCCGACACAGGTTGAGGAGCGGTAGGTCGAGGTAATCGAGCATCCTTCCGGTTGCGCGCGCGTAGTCCCGGGTGGTATCGGACTGCCGTTGACTGGGCGGGTTCTGGAATAAATCGATGCTGCCCCTGCGCTATTTTAAGTGAGCGCCGAATGAATGCCTTTGATCACGTGCAGAGATTGGAGCCTCCCACGAACTGATCATGTCGTTGATCGCCGACGCACACTGGAGTTGCCAAAGTCCTTCTGAGAGGTCGTGATGAAACTGAGCGGGAAAACGGCACTGGTCACCGGCGCGTCGTCCGGCCTCGGTGCTCATTTCACGCGGATTCTCGCCGAACAAGGCGCCGAGGTCACCGCGGCAGCAAGGCGTGTCGACCGGCTGCAGAGCCTCTGCGCAAAGATCGAAGGCGACGGCGGGAAGGCGCAGGCTGCGGCTCTGGACGTGACCGACCCTTCCAGCGTGGCCGCGGTCTTCGAGGGCCGGACTTTCGACATCGTGGTCAACAATGCAGGTGTCACTGTCGACGGCCAGGCATTGAAGACCACCGAGGACGATTGGGCTCACGTCATCGACACTGATCTCACCGGCGTGTTTCGCGTAGCAAGGGCCGCGGGGCAAAGGCTGGTGGAGGCGGGCAAGGGCGGCAGCATAATCAACATCGCGTCGATCCTCGGGATCCGCGTTGCAGGAAACCTGTCGGTCTATGCCACGGCCAAGTCCGGTGTCGTGCAGATGACCAGAAGCCTCGCGCTGGAATGGGCGCGCTACGGCATTCGCGTCAATGCACTCTGCCCGGGCTATATCGAGACCGATCTGAACCGCGACTTCTTTGCATCCGACGCTGGAAAGGCGTTGATCAAGCGCGTGCCGCAGCGACGCTTGGGCAACATGTCCGATCTAGACGGCCCGCTTCTGCTTCTGGCCACCGACGACGGCGCCTTCATGACCGGCACAGAAATCGTGGTCGATGGTGGACACCTTGTCTCGTCGCTCTGAAGGAAAGAACCATGGACTTCACAATTGCCGCCCGCATCGAAGATTTCCGCGTCCGCATCGCGCGCTTCGTCGAAGACGAGATCTTGCCGCTGGAAGACGATCGCGCGAACTACGATGCGCACGAGAACATCCGTCTTGATGTGCTGGAACGACTCCGCATGAAGGCGAAGGCCGAGGGGCTGTGGTGCCTCCAGTTGAAAGAGGAAACTGGAGGTCAGGGCCTTGGCAAGGTTGGCATGGCAGTCTGCTATGAAGAGATGAACCGCTCGATTTTCGGACCATGCGTGTTCAACTCGGCGGCGCCCGACGACGGCAACATGATGGTGCTGGAAAAGGTCGCTACCGATGCTCAGAAAGAACGCTGGTTGCAGCCGATAGTGCAGGGCAAGGTCCGTTCCGCATTCGCGATGACGGAGCCGCATCCCGGCTCAGGCTCCGACCCGGGCGGAATGATGATCACGACCGCGAAGAGGAACAAAAACAGCTACATCATCAGTGGCCGCAAGTGGTTTATCACCGGCACCGAAGAGTCCGATCACTTCATCCTCATCGCGCGAACCTCGGACCACCCGCGCAAGGGTCTCTCGGCCTTCCTGCACCACAAGGACACGCCCGGATTCCGCATCGACCGCCGCATCCCGATCATGGGCCCTGAGGAACATGGCGGCCATTGCGAGATCATCTACGAGGACATGGAGATTCCAGCCGAGAACCTGCTGATGGAAGAGGGCGACGGATTGAAATTGACCCAGATCCGTCTTGGTCCGGCGCGGCTGACCCATTGCATGCGTTGGCTGGGCCTCTCGAAGCGTTGCGTCGAGATCGCCATCACCTACGCCCACGAACGATTCGCCTTTGGTGAGCGCCTCTCGAATCGGGAGAGCATCCAGATGATGCTGGGCGATCTGGCCATGCAGATCGAGGTCGGGCGACTGCTGGTGATGAAAGCGGCGTGGGAGCTGGACCAAGGAAGCTTCGCCCGGAAAGAAGTGTCGATGGCCAAGGTCCATGTTGCGAACCTGCTGCACCAGGCCGCCGACACGGCGATCCAGATCAACGGCGCCCGCGGCTATTCCAAGGATACGGTGCTTGAATGGATCTATCGCTATGCCCGCCAGGCACGGCTGGTCGACGGGGCCGACGAGGTGCACAAGATGGTGCTGCACCGCAGTGTCGAAAAGGAAGGGCGCGAGTTTTGGAAGTGGAGCGTAGGTGAGTGACCGCCAAGGCTGATTTCGAACCGGCCCGGCTCGAGGAATTTCTCGCAAAGCAATTGGGCGGGGCGGGTCGACTGGAGCTTCAGAGGATCGTCGGCGGCCAGTCCAACCCGACCTATTTCGTGACCTACGGGCCGCACCGCATGGTCTTGCGCAAACAGCCCGATGGCCCGATCCTGCGTGGTGCCCACGCCGTCGACCGCGAGTTCCAGGTCATGTCAGCGCTGCACCCGGCCGGCATTCCCGTGCCTCGCCCCATACTCTACCATGACAGCCCGGAGCTTCTCGGCACGCCATTCTATCTCATGGAACGCGTCGATGGCCGCGTCTTCCCCGACGGCGCACTTGCCGATGCAGACCACGCCGAGCGCCACGCGATTTGGATGGGGCTGGCAGACGCAATGGCGGCGATGCATGCGGTTCGCCCAGAAAAGATCGGACTCGCAGATTACGGAAAGCCAGGAAATTACTTCGAGCGCCAGATCGCGCGTTGGTCACGACAATGGCACGAAAGTCAGAGCGAACCGATTCCCGAACTTGACCGGCTTGCCGACTGGCTGACCGCGAACCAGCCAGTGGACGACACCCGGATCAGCCTTGCGCATGGCGACTATCGCATGGGCAACGTGATCTTCCACCCGACCGAGCCACGCGTCGCGGCAATCCTTGACTGGGAGCTCTCGACCCTGGGCCATCCGTTGGCCGATCTCGGGTTCTGCTGCATGGCATGGCACACGTCGCCCGAGGAATACGGTGGCCTGCTTGGCCTGGACCTGTCGGCTCTGGGCCTGCCGACAGAATCGGAATTCATCAGCCGCTACATGGCCGGCAACCCCGACATGGCGCCGCTGACGACGTTCCATAGAGCCTTCGCGCTCTTCCGCTTTTCGGTGATTTGGGTGGGCATCGCCGACCGGATTCGTGTCGGCACTGCAGCCGCTGCAGATGCAGGGAATCCTGGGGTCATGGCCAAGCGCCTCGCCGTTCGCGGCATCAATGTAGTTGACGGCGCACACTAAGGCCCAATGGCGACCGGGTTCCTGTTCGCCCGAAACTTCAACCATGGGGATGCCGACCCGCCTTTCATTGACACAGACGCATGCACCCTTCGCCAAGCTGCGATCTTCGGTCCGACAACTGCTGGCGGGGACACAGTGAGCGGACCGCGACTTCTGCGACTCTGCGGTTCCATCAAGTTTGGGAACCAATGAGAAAATCGACCTAGATTCCGACGTCAATGATGGCCTGAGCCAGCACCGGCACCGTGTCGGAATTCAACCCCGCCACGTTTATCCGGCTGTCGCCCACCATGTAGACTCCATGCCTTTCACGGAGTTCCAGAACCTGCTCGGGAGTTGCGCCAA
Organism: Silicimonas sp.; assembly: GCA_022819605.1. Taxonomy (GTDB): domain Bacteria; phylum Pseudomonadota; class Alphaproteobacteria; order Rhodobacterales; family Rhodobacteraceae; genus JAJEFO01. The sequence goes on from JAJEGW010000090.1 coordinate 36,586, forward strand.
TGCGCGAGAACATGCCCCGATGCCGCGTGATGAAATCGAAGCGCTCCGAGTTCGACCGCATGCGAAGTTCACTGGCCAGCTGTTCGCGAAGCCCCAGCATGCCGCTGCGCACATCCTCAAGTTCCGCCTGCCAGTCGGCTCGCAGGTCAGGATCGTCGAGGATCATCTGGACCACGCGCGCGCCGTGATCCGGCGGAAAGGAGAAGTTTTGCCGGTTCAGGAACGCCAAAGTATCCTGAACCCGTGGCTTCGAACCCGCATCGGGAGCGATCGCGATCAGGACGCCCGTTCGCTCCCGGTACACTCCGAAATTTTTTGAGCAACTCGCCGCGATCAGCATCTCGGGCATTCGCGATGCCAGCAGGCGTGTGCCGAACGCGTCCTCGTCCAGCCCGTCGCCGAAACCCTGATACGCGATGTCGATGAACGGAATGGCCCCTGTCTTGGCCAGGAGTTCCGCTAAGGTCTCCCATTGATCGGCTGTCAGGTTCGCACCGGTCGGATTGTGACAGCAACCGTGCAGCACCACGAGGTCGCCACTCCTGGCACCCTTCAGATCCTCGATCATCCCGTCAAACTCGACATCGCGCGTGGCGTTGTCGAAATAGCGATACTCGCGCATCGGAACGCCCAGGTATCTTGCGATCGTAAGGTGGTTCGGCCAGGTCGGAGAGGAGAACCATGCCGTCGCGGCAAGATCTGCATACCGCATCAGTTCAAGACCTTGCCGGATCGCGCCCGTGCCGCCGGGTGTCGCAGCAATGGCAACACGTTCCTCGCCAACGCTGTCTTTCAGGAGAAGGTCGCGCATGGCGCGGCAATAGACAGGATCGCCGCTGAGATTGGTGTACGCCTTCGTCTTCTGCGCCTCCGCCAGACGCCGCTCCGCCGCCTTCACCGCCCGCATGACTGGAGTCACGCCTTCCGCATTCTTGTAAACGCCGACGCCCAGGTCGATCTTGTCGGTCCGCGGGTCGTCGCGGAACATCGCCATGAGTCTGAGAATCTTGTCGGGCGGCTGCGGGGTCAGATCGGTCAGCATGGCATGTCCTCAGCTAGGAATCCGCGAGAGGTCCCGGTCGCGGGTCAGGCGACGGGTGCGTCTCTCCCTGCGTACCGGCGTGAATCCGTGTTTCTGGTATAGTGCAAGTGCGCGGGGATGGTCGAGCGTGCAGGTTTGCACCGTGTGCTTCGTGACTCCCTTGCGATCCCAGGCCGTAAGGACAGCCGTCCTGAGAAGCCAGCTCCCCAGACCTTTTCCCACGGATTCCGGAACGATCCCGAAATAGGCAAGGTCGCAGACGCCCTTGCCCTTGTCCTCGAGCATGAAGAACCCCTGAGGCCAGCCGTGCGCGAACAGGGTGTAGAGGGACATCCGGTCGGCAGAAAGCCATTCATCGATCCGTTGGTGTTCCCAGGCGTGAATGTCCTCCCATGCATAGTCCCGTCCGACCGCATTATAGAGAGTCAGAAACCACCAGACAGGCGGGTTCTCCGACTTCAGCAGCGCAGCCGATGAAGACCTTTGCGGCAGTCTCGGCCAGCCATAGTCTGGCCGAGACTCCATCTCGAGATGGGTAATCGTGTAGGAGATCCTGGTACCGGCCTTCTGGACGCTCATCCCGTGGCCACTTTCAGGTCGCCATACATGCCCCACTCGGTCCAAGAGCCGTCATAGAGAGCGTGTTGCCGATGTCCGAGCCGTTCAAGCCCGAGATTCAGGATCGCAGCCGTCACGCCGGAGCCGCACGTGGTGATCACAGGCCTTGACAAGTCCGCTCCTGCGCTCTCGAACACGGCCCTCAATTCCGAAACGGGCTTCATCGTGCAGTCATCGTTGAGCAGCGCCCGGTAATGAACGCAGGTCGATCCGGGAATGTGTCCGGAACGCAGGCCCTCGCGCGGCTCCGGCTCTTCGCCTCGGAACCGCCCGGGCGAGCGGGCATCAAGTATCTCGTGGTCTTCCAGCTTGGATGCCGCCGCGACTTGGGTGACGTCCTTCACGAGCTGGTTCTGGCGGTTGATCGTGATATGCCTGTCGCGCATGATCGGTGGCGCATCGTCAACTTGCCGGCCCTCCGCTGTCCACTTGGGAAACCCGCCGTCCAGTACAGCAATGTCCGACTTGCCCATGAGGCGAAAAAGCCACCACACGCGCGCTGCGGAAAAGAGCCCTGCCCCGTCATAGACAACGACCTGGTGCCCGTCCCCTACGCCCATCGCGCGCATCCTGCTGATGAACTTCTCCGGTTGCGGGGCCATGTGCGGCAGCCCGGACCGGTGATCGCTGATTTCATCGATGTCAAAGAAGCGCGCGCCCGGGACATGACCCAGATCGTACTCGGCACGAGCATCGCGCTTCATGTCGGGCAGATACCATGAAGCATCAAGAATCCTGATGTCTGGATCATCAAGATGCCGGGCCAGCCAGCCCGTCGAGACAAGGGTTCTGGGGTCGTCATGCATGGCCTAGCTCACATTCGATGCCCGCCCGTGCTAAGCCCTCACGTCCTTCAAGGCAAGCACGGACGAGATTGAGACGCGCGCGTTGCATCGCTATGGTGCGTGGAAGCGGGCAAGAAGGGCGGCGGGAACGTGACCGTTTTGGCGAAGTACCAGCGGCTTGAGGCGGAAGGCATCTGGCACCGCAGTCCAGACGAACAGCGCCGAGACGTCATCGTGTCCATCGGCAAGACGACCATCACGATTTCGACCCTGAATGAAGCCGCACTGGCGCACTGGTCACTGCCAGCGATGGAACGCATCAATCCAGGCCAGATGCCTGCCCTTTATTGCCCCGAAGGTGACAGCAGCGAGACCCTTGAACTCGCCGAGGACGAATTCGTCGAAGCAGTCGAAATGGTGCTCAATTCCGTTCGCCGTCGCCAGGGACGTCTGGGAAAGGTACGTCGGCTCTTCGTCTTGGCGCTGATGATTGCCGTTCTGGGCGGTACGATGCTCTGGCTGCCGGGCGCGGTCGCGCGTCACACCGCATCGCTGCTGCCTGACGTCGCGCGCGCGTCCATCGGCATGTCGCTCCTTGAGGAAATGGACCGGATGACAGGACCGCCGTGTGACGCGCCATCCGGAGTTCGCGCCCTTGAACATCTTCGAAGCCGTCTGTTCGGCACCGAAGCCCTGCGACTCGTGATCTTGCCTTCCACGCTGCCCGAAACCGCACACCTGCCGGGCGGAACGATCCTAGTCGCGCACAAGCTGCTCAAGGGGATGGAAACACCGGAGAATCTGGCGGTGCATGTCCTGGCCGAGGATATTCGTCGCAACCTCGGAGATCCCGTCGGCCGACTGCTGGACGTGGCGGGGATCACGGCCGTGCTTGCCCTGCTCACCCAAGGAAACGTGCCGGATGAAGCCGTGGCACGGATGGCGGAAAATGTCGTCACGTCCGTCCCGTCACCCGTGCCGGCAGACGCCCTGACGGCCCGCATCACCGCCGCAGGCATGACAATCAGGGCCAGCGCCAAACCAGGAGACGTTACTGGCCTGTCCACGGCGACGATCGCAGCGGCTATTGCCCCGGCAACGCTCCCCATCCTGAAAGACGGGGACTGGATAGCGCTAAAGGGCATTTGCGAGGATTGAGCCCGCCGTTCAGGATGCAGACCGGGCCGCGCCAAGCGACATCCCCGCTGGCGGACGGCACAGGCGATCCGTCCATGTAGAAGCGCGAAACGCGCGCGCAGCTACCGTGTACCGTACATGCGATCGCCGGCGTCGCCTAGTCCCGGAACAATGTATCCCTTTTCGTTCAGCCGCTCGTCCACTGACGCCGTTACGACAGGCACATCCGGATGCGCAATCTCCATGCGCTGAACGCCTTCGGGCGCGGCCAAGAGGCAAAGGAACCGGATATCGATCGCTCCGGCATCCTTGACGAGCGCGATTGCCGCAGCCGAACTGTTCCCCGTTGCAAGCATGGGATCCACCACTATGACACGCCGCTCCGAGAGCCCGTCAGGCAGCTTGCAGTAATACTGAACCGGTTCCAGCGTCTCCTCATCCCGATAGAGCCCCACGAACCCGACTCGTGCCGACGGCATCAGGTCAAGCATGCCGTCAAGCAGGCCATTGCCCGCACGCAGGATCGATACCAAGGCGAGCTTTCGTCCATCAAGCACGGGCGCATCCATGGATTTCAGCGGTGTCTGGACCTGCCGAGTCGTCACTGGAAGATCCCGTGTGACCTCATAGGCCAGTAGCGTGCTGATTTCGCGAAGGAGCTGTCGGAACAGCCCGGTCGGGGTTGCGGCATCTCTCATAAGCGTCAGCTTGTGCTGGACGAGCGGATGCTCGACTATGGTCAGGTGCTCTCGCATGGTAATCCCCTTGCCTGTTCAAAGAAAACTGCGGCCCGGTCCATTCGCCGGCACGCCAAGATGCGCAGCGATGGAGACGGCCAGATCGGCAAATCCCACATGCCCGATCGCACGCGGTCCAGTGCCAAGACCTATGACCGGGACACGCTCCCTCGTGTGATCGGTTCCGCGCCAGGTCGGGTCGTTGCCATGATCTGCAGCAAACAGGATCAAGTCGCCCTTCCCAAGCCTGTCCAGCACACGCGGCAACTGGGCATCGAACCACTCCAGCGCACGAGCGTAGCCCGGGACATCGCGACGATGGCCATAGACCGAGTCGAACTCGACGAAATTTGCAAAGGTCAGGCTTCCGTCCTCGGCATCGCCGGCCAGACGGACGAGATGCTCCATCAGTTCGGCATCAGTGCCCCGGGCAACGTCATGAATTCCCTGCATGGAGAATATGTCTCCGATCTTGCCGATGGCGTGGACCCTGCCACCTGCCTTGGCAACCCAATCGCAGAGCGTCGGCGCAGGCGGCGGAATCGCGAAGTCGCGCCGGTTCCGGGTTCTTTCGAACGCACCGCCGGAACCAACAAAGGGGCGAGCAATCACGCGACCCACACGCAACTCGTGCAGCAACGTCGCCAATGCCTCGCAGAGATTCAACAGGCGATCGAGGCCAAAGCGCTCCTCATGCGCGGCAATCTGGAAGACGCTGTCAACGGACGTGTAGCAAATCGGCCATCCTGTCCGCAGGTGCTCTTCGCCCAGGCGCTCGATGATCTCGGTGCCGGAAGCGTGGCAGTTTCCCAGCGTGCCCTCGGTGCCGCCAAGCCGAGCCGCCTCCGCCATGATCTCTGCCGGAAAGGCCGGAGTTTCGTTCGGAAAGCAATGCCAGTCCCAAGGCACCGGCACTCCCGCAAGCTCCCAGTGGCCCGACGGCGTGTCCTTGCCCCTTGAGGCTTCGGTCGCGGCTCCCCAAAGGCCGACCGGCTCGGTAGCGAACCCGGGCATGCCTGCACCCGACGCCAGCCTGACCGCCTCGCCGAGCCCGAGAGCCCCGAGATTCGGCATGTTGAGCGCACCTGTGCGCCCTTCCTCGGCAAGCCCGGAGGCGCAGGCCTCCGCTAAATGGCCAAGCGTGTTGGCTCCGGTGTCCGGAAACGCCTCGTTGAAATAGCCATCCGCATCCGGTGCGCCTCCGGCTCCAACGCTGTCCATCACTACCAGGAAGGCGCGCGACATCAGCCAACGCGCCCGATGACCAGCGGGCCTGCCTCGCCCGCCTCGCCAATGCTTACTGCAGAGAGAAACGCCCTCTCGGCAGCATCCGCAGCAGCGTCGTCCGCAGCATGCAGCCTGGCAAGCACGTCGCCTTTCGCCGCGTCGGCCCCAAGCGGCAGGATGTCCGAGAATCCCACCGACGGATCAATGCGGTCACCGTCGCGCATGCGCCCGCCGCCGAGGCGCACGACCGCCATGCCGATCGCGTGGCCGTCAAGCGCCGCAACCTGCCCGGCAACCGGCGCAGTCACTTCGCGAACGACATTGGCAACCGGCAGGCACGACCGCCATCCTGCGCTGAACTCCGCCGGACCTCCAAGCGCGGCCACCATGGCATCGAACCTGGCAGCCGCTTCACCCGAGCGGATTGCCTGGCGCAAGCTGGCCATAGCGGCCTCAGAGGTCTCCTCGACGCCAGCCAGAACGAGAAGCTCGGAACCGAGCACAAGAGAGAGATCGATCCACCGTGCGCTTCCAGTTCCAGTCAGGGCGCGCATCACTTCGGCAATTTCTAGGGCATTCCCGGCGGCGGGCGCCAATGGCTGGTTCATGTCCGTTATCAGTGCTGCCGTTGGACATCCCGCACCGTTGGCCGTTTCGACCAGCGAACTCGCAAGTGCCCTCGCCTCCTCCACTCCTGACATGAACGCGCCGGATCCGCACTTTACGTCGAGGATCAACGCACCCAGCCCCGCCGCAAGCTTCTTCGAGAGAATCGAGGCCACTATGAGGTCGATGCTTTGGATCGTTCCGGTGATGTCACGCACGGCGTAAAGGCGCCTGTCGGCGGGCGCGATCCGGGTGGAGGCGGCCACGATCGCGGTGCCGGTCTCCTCGACAATCCTCCTAAACCCGGCCTCGTCGATCTCCGTCGAAACCCCCGGGATCGCCTCAAGCTTGTCCAAGGTGCCGCCCGTATGCCCGAGCCCCCTGCCGGATATCATCGGGTTCGCCACGCCGACCGAAGCCAAGACCGGTGCCAACAGCAACGATACGCAATCGCCTATGCCGCCCGTCGAATGCTTGTCGACGACTGGCCTGCCGACATCCCAAGTAAGCACGTCACCACTGTCGCGCATCGCGAGAGTGAAGGCGACCCGCGCCTCTTCAGAAAGGCCTTGCAGGCAAACGGCCATGGCGAATGCGCCAGCTTGGGCGTCGGTCACCGCCCCGCTGGCAAGGCCTGCTGCAAACCAGTTCAGCTCATCCCTGTTCGGCTGGCTTCCGTTCCGGAGCCTTTCGATAATCGTGCGTGCATCCATTCAGGCATTGCCCATCTGGGACCTGTCGAAAGCGCCTGGCAACAGTTCAGCCACCTCCGTCGTCAAGCTCTTGCCGTCAAGGGTTGCCATCGTGATTTTCGCCGTCGGAGCCGCGAATTCGAGCAGTTTCTGACGACAGCCGCCGCATGGCGCAACCGGCTCCGGACCATCTGCGATGACGGCAATTTCCACGAAATTTGTCTCGCCCGCAGCAATCATGGCGGAAATTGCACCGGCTTCCGCACAAGTGCCTTCCGGGTAGGCGATGTTTTCCACGTTGCAGCCTGCATGCACCTGTCCGGAATCCGAGCGCAGCGCGGCGCCGACCTTGAAGCCGGAATAGGGCGCATAGGCGTTCTCTCGCACATCCTTGGCAGCCTTGATCAAGTCCATGAACCGCTCCTGTTTCGGCAAGGGTGGCGCGGCCATGCATGGAACGCAATAGCCGGTCAGGCTTGCCCAGCCGCGATCTTCGACGCAGAGTGACTTCGAATCGATGTCAGGGCGGCAGGACCGAACCTCCCGAGCCTGCGGATGAGACGCCGAACGACCTGTCTGGAGGTACAGAATGCCTGACGACCAGCGCGAGACCGTTCTCCGGCAAGCGGCGCTTGAATATCACGAGCTGCCCAAGCCCGGCAAACTGGAGATCCGTGCCACCAAGCCGCTCTCCAGCGGGCGCGACCTCGCCCGCGCCTACAGCCCGGGCGTCGCGGAAGCCTGCCTGGAAATCAAGGCCGATCCGATGAACGCTTGCCGATTCACGGCGCGCGCGAACCAGGTAGCCGTGGTCACAAACGGATCGGCAGTGCTCGGACTTGGCAATATCGGCGGACTTGCCGCCAAGCCGGTGATGGAAGGCAAGGCGGTCTTGTTCAAGAAGTTTGCAAACATCGACTGCTTCGACATCGAAGTGGACGAAAGCGATCCCGAGCGCCTTGCGGAGATCGTCTGTGCGCTCGAGCCGACCTTCGGCGCAATCAATCTTGAGGACATCAGGGCACCGGACTGCTTCGTCGTCGAGCGCATATGCGCCGAACGGATGAACATCCCCGTGTTCCACGACGACCAGCACGGCACGGCCATCGTCGTGGGCGCTGCCGCAACCAACGCGCTCCACGTTGCAGGAAAGGCGTTCGAGGACATCAAGGTGGTCTCGACTGGCGGTGGAGCAGCCGGAATCGCCTGCCTGAACATGCTCCTCAAGCTGGGCGTGAAACGCGAGAACATCTGGCTCTGCGACCTGGAGGGGCTGGTACACGAAGGGCGCAAGTCAGACATGACGCCGCAAAAGGAGGAATTCGCGCAGCCGGGCGGGCCGAGTGCGCTGAACGACGTCATTGTTGGAACTGACCTTTTCCTGGGCCTGTCAGGTCCCGGGGTTCTCTCGAAGGACATGGTCTGCAAGATGTCCGAGCCGCCCATCATCTTCGCGCTGGCCAACCCGGTACCCGAGATCATGCCTGACGAGGTGCGGGAAGTTGCGCCGAACGCGATCATTGCCACCGGTCGCTCAGACGTTCCCAATCAGGTGAACAACGTGCTTTGCTTCCCATTCATTTTTCGGGGTGCACTCGATGTCGGCGCGACCACGATCAACGACGAGATGAAGCTGGCATGCGTTGATGGAATCGCTCGCCTTGCGCGCACGACCACAAGCGCCGAGGCGGCCGCCGCCTACAAGGGCGAAGAACTGACGTTCGGGCGCAACTATCTCATTCCCAAGCCGTTCGATCCACGCCTCATGCGAGTGGTGGCTTCTGCTGTAGCCCAGGCCGCAATGGACACCGGAGTTGCCACTCGGCCGATCAAGGACATGGACGCCTATCACCACAAGCTGAATGCGACCGTCTACAGGTCGACGATGATCATGCGGCCGGTATTCGAGGCGGCCGCAACCGCGAACCGACGCATCGTGTTTGCAGAAGGCGAGAACGAACGCGTGCTGCGCGCCGCCACGGCCATGATCGAGGAGATGTCGGACACCCCCATCCTCATCGGACGTCCGGAGGTCGTGGAAAGCCGGATCGAACGGCTCGGGCTGCCAATCCGGCTTGGCGAGAACTTCGATCTTGTGAACCCGGAAAGCGATCCCCGGTATCGCGACTACTGGACCACATATCACGCGCTTCTCGAGCGTCGCGGCGTGACGCCGGAACTTGCCCGGGCCATCATGCGCACGAACACGACCGCCATCGGCGCGGTCATGGTGCACAGGCAGGAAGCCGACAGCATGATCTGCGGCGTATTCGGGCAGTATCACTGGCACCTGCGATACGTGAGCGAGGTTCTTGGAAGGGACGGGCTTCACCCGGTCGGGGCGCTCAGCCTCGTGATTCTCGAAGACGGTCCGCTGTTCGTGGCCGACACGCATGTGCATCCCGAACCCACGCCTGAACAGATCGCCGAAGTCGTCCTAGGCGCCGCAAGGCATGTGCGCCGGTTCGGTCACGAGCCGAAAGTCGCGCTCTGCAGCCACAGCCAATTCGGAAACCTTGACTGCGACACAGGCGAGCGGATGCGCAAGGCGATCAAGATCCTTGATGCCGAACCGCGCGACTTCGAATACGAGGGCGAGATGCATACCGACACGGCGCTCGACGTGACGATCCGCGAGCGAATCATGCCGCACGCGCGGTTCGACGGACCGGCCAACGTGCTCATCTTCGCGAATCTCGATGCGGCGTCCGCCGTGCGGAACATTCTCAAGATGAAGGCAGGCGGGCTTGAAGTCGGCCCGATCCTGATGGGCATGGGCAATCGAGCGCACATCGTCACGCCATCGGTGACGGCGCGTGGTCTTCTGAATACAAGCGCGCTGGCAGGAACTCCCGTCGCGCAATATGGTTGAACCAGCGGTTGCCCAAGCGCGACAATTGAGTGTCTGGACATCCGCCACCGATTTGCACATGCGCGGGGCATGCAAACATTGGCTGGAAGGAGCGGATCATGGGGTACAAAGAGGTCTACGCGTCATGGAAGTCTGACCCCGAGGCTTTCTGGCTGAATGCCGCAGATGCCATCGACTGGGACCGCAAGCCGACGCGCGCGCTGAATGACGGCAATGCGCCACTCTACGAGTGGCTGGACGATGGACTGGTCAACACCTGCTGGAACGCCGTCGATCGGCATGTTGCGGCAGGCCGTGGCGACCAGGACGCAATTATCCACGACAGCCCGGTGACCGACACAAAGTCACGGATCACGTATGCCGAGCTACGGGACAGGGTGGCGCGGCTCGCCGGCGCGCTCGCATCAAAGGGCGTGTCCAAGGGCGATCGCGTTGTCATCTACATGCCCATGATCCCGGAAGCTCTTGTGGCGATGCTGGCTTGCGCCCGGATCGGCGCCATCCATTCGGTCATCTTCGGGGGATTTGCAGCCAACGAACTTGCCGTCCGAATCGACGATGCCACGCCAAAGGCCGTCATTGCAGGTTCGTGCGGAATCGAGCCGGGCCGCGTCGTCGAGTACAAGCCCCTTCTCGACGCCGCGATCGAACTTGCAAGGCACACGCCCGAGTTTTGCGTGATCTTCCAGCGCGAACAGGCGCGCGCCTCAATGATCGACGGTCGCGACCTGGACTGGAATGACGTGCAGGACGGCGTCACCCCGGCTAAGTGCGTTCCCGTGGAAGGCAGCCATCCGGCATACATCCTCTATACGTCCGGAACGACCGGCGCCCCGAAGGGCGTCGTTCGCCCCACAGGCGGCCACCTCGTGGCCCTTAACTGGACCATGAAGAACATTTATGACGCAGATCCGGGCGACGTGTTCTGGGCTGCATCAGACGTCGGCTGGGTCGTGGGTCATTCCTACATCTGCTACGCACCGCTGATCCACGGCAACACGACAATCGTGTTCGAGGGCAAGCCCGTCGGCACGCCGGACGCAGGAACGTTCTGGCGCGTCATCCAGGAGCACGGCGTCAAGGTCCTCTTTACCGCGCCTACGGCGTTTCGTGCCATCAAGCGGGCGGACCCGAATGGCGACCTGATCCAGGACTACGACCTTTCGGGGCTCAAGATCCTGTTTCTCGCCGGCGAACGCGCTGATCCCGACACGATCGAATGGGCTCGCAAGCACCTGGGCGTCCCGGTCATCGACCACTGGTGGCAGACCGAAACCGGCTATTCCATTGCGGCGAACCCGATGGGAATCGAACCTTTGCCAGTGAAGAATGGCTCACCGTCCGTCGCCATGCCGGGCTACGACGTGCAGATTCTCGACGAAGGCGGACAACCCGTGGAACCGGGTGAACTTGGCGCGATCGCGGTCAAGCTTCCATTGCCGCCGGGCACGCTCACCACGCTCTGGAATGCGGAGGCACGGTTCAGGAAGAGCTACCTCGAACAGTTCCCCGGATTTTACGAAACCGGCGATGCGGGATTCGTCGACGAGGACGGATACCTCTACATCATGGCGCGGACCGATGACGTGATCAACGTTGCGGGCCACCGGCTGTCCACCGGGGGCATGGAGGAGGTGCTCGCGGCCCATCCCGACGTCGCCGAGTGCGCCGTCATTGGCGTGACGGACCAGCTCAAGGGACAGTTGCCGCTGGGCTTCCTCTGCACGAATGCCGGAACATCTCGCCCGGACGAAGATATCGTCAACGAATGCGTCAAGCTTGTGCGCGACCGGATCGGGCCCGTTGCAGCCTTTCGGCACGCTGTCGTGGTCGATCGCTTGCCCAAGACCCGCTCAGGCAAGATCCTGCGAGGGGTGATGGTCAAGATTGCCGATGGCGAAGACTTCAAGATGCCGGCGACGATCGACGACCCGGCCATCCTGGACGAGATTCGGGAAGCTCTGACGACCTTGGGATATGCCAAAGGCCAATGAGTCGCGACGCCGGTTGCCGATCACGCTGGAAACGTCATTCTCCGCACGGCAAGTCCGGTGCCTGGCGCCGTCACACGAACTGCTCCCGAATCAAGCGCTCCTCCAGCCCGTGACCCGGATCAAAGAGGATCCTGTGACGAACGCCGGGTTCGCTTCGAACTTTGACGGCCGTGACATTCCGGACGGGCCGACCGTCCGCATCTGCCATCACCGGGCGTTTCGCGGGATTCAAGACGTCGAATCGCACGGTCGCCGTCTTCGGGAGCAAGGCGCCACGCCAGCGCCTTGGCCGGAACGGCGCCACGGCCGTCAAGGCCAGCACCTGCGACCCGATGGGCAATATCGGTCCATGCGCTGAGTAATTGTAGGCGGTGGAACCTGCTGGCGTGGACACCATAGCGCCGTCGCAAACAAGCTCCTTGAGCCGGGGCTTGCCGTCGACACTGATCTGCAGACGCGCCGCCTGTGACCCTTCACGCAGCAAGGACACTTCGTTGATCGCAAGCGCATCTTCCACGTTTCCGCCCGCAGTCTCTGCCCGCATGTGGAGCGGGTTGATCACGGCTTCCTCTGCTTCAAGAAGGCGCCCAAGCAGATCGTCCATACTAAACTCGTTCATCAGGAAGCCGACGGTCCCCCGATGCATCCCGTAGACCGGCTTGTCCAAGGGCTGCACGTCCTTGAGCGTGTCCAGCATGAAACCGTCACCGCCAAGAGCCACGATCACGTCCGCCTCATCCGGCGGCGACTGCCCGAACCGCCTGACCAGGTCCGTCAGCGCCTCCTGCGCCACCTTCGCCTCGCTGGCGCGAAATGAAACTGCCCTTTCCGACTGCATGATCCCTCCACTCTCTAATTGCACGATTGCCCGCGTCTCTCACAAACTCAAGACCTCGCATTCGCGAGACAGGACGCCGCATCGCTCCGATATGCCGGTTTCGACGCTTTCCGGGCCGCGTCATTCGATATAGAAACCGCCTTGTCTGCACGGGAGCGTCGTTATGAATGTCCAGCACCGCGACTCCGGGTTCTTTGCCGAAGCGCTTGAATCCCGCGATCCGGAACTCTTCGCAGCATTGCGCTCAGAACTCGGACGCCAGCGCGACGAGATCGAACTGATCGCATCCGAGAACATCGTGTCGACTGCCGTGCTCGAAGCCCAGGGATCGGTGCTGACGAACAAGTATGCCGAGGGTTATCCCGGCAAGCGGTACTACGGCGGCTGCCAGTTCGTCGACGTTGCGGAGACGTTGGCCATCGAACGCGCCAAGGAGCTCTTTGGTGCGGGTTTCGCCAATGTCCAGCCGAATTCCGGCAGCCAGATGAACCAAGCAGTGTTCCTCGCGCTGCTTCAGCCTGGCGATACGTTCATGGGCCTGGACCTGAACTCGGGCGGGCACCTGACCCACGGGTCGCCAGTCAACATGTCGGGCAAATGGTTCAACGTGGTCTCCTATGGCGTTCGCCAGCAGGATCACCTTCTCGACATGGACGAAGTCCGGACGCGTGCTTTGGAGCACAGACCGAAGCTGATTCTTGCCGGCGGCACGGCCTATTCGCGCACATGGGACTGGGCGGCCTTTCGGGAAATCGCGGACGAAATCGGTGCCTGGCTCCACGTGGACATGGCCCACATTGCCGGGCTTGTCGCCGGCGGCGCCCACGCCTCGCCGGTGCCGCATGCACATGTTGTCACGTCGACAACGCACAAGTCGCTTCGCGGTCCCCGCGGCGGCCTGATCCTGAGCAATGACGAGGAGATCGCGCGAAAGATCAATTCGGCCGTCTTCCCCGGTCTCCAGGGCGGACCTCTGATGCACGTCATTGCGGCAAAGGCTGTGGCGTTTGGAGAAGCGCTCAGGCCGGAGTTCAAGGACTATGCAGCGGCGGTCGTTGCCAACGCGCGCGCCATGGCGGACGAGCTCATGAAGGGAGGAATCGACATCGTTTCCGGCGGGACCGATAACCACCTGATGCTGGCCGACCTGCGCCCCAAGGGCGTGACAGGCAAGGCGACCGAGGCGGCCTTGGGCCGCGCGCATATCACGGCCAACAAGAACGGCGTGCCCTTCGATCCGGAAAAGCCCTTCGTGACCAGCGGCATTCGCCTCGGCACGCCGGCCGGCACGACGCGCGGGTTTGGCGAGGACGAGTTCCGTCAGATCGCGCGCTGGATTGTGGAGGTTGTGGACGGCCTGGCCGGCAACGGCGAAAACGGCAATGACGATGTCGAATCCGGCGTCAAGCGTGAGGTCGCCCGCCTCTGCAACGCGTTCCCGCTTTATCCTGGCCTCTGACGTTCGGGCGTCCCAAGAGTCCCCAGTGCCTCGTGGGTTTCAACTGCCTGTCATCTCGAAATTCGAAGCAGCGTTACCTACTTGTGAAAAACACCATTGCAAATCTGACGTTCCGCGACTTGCTTGTCCCGGGAAAAGGCAAGTCCAAATGGCTTGACGTCTTGCTTGCGTCAAATTACGAGTGCCGTCTCCTGTGGCGGAGTAGCTCAGTTGGTCAGAGCAGAGGAATCATAATCCTTGTGTCGGGGGTTCAAGTCCCTCCTCCGCTACCAGATCCCTATTGATACCTGCATTGCGCCGCGCGACGATGCGAACCCGTTTGCGAATTGCCTCACGCAAAACGTTACTTTCGATGAAACCGTAATCTCATCAAGAATGTTACCCAAACCGATTGTCTTGGGGGCGGAAGAATGAGGAAACTGGGCATGTCAGCACGAGGCCAAATTCTTGAGGTCTCGCGCCAGCGCTACCGAGACGGGGAGCGCTCGGGGAAGTCTCAGATCCTCGACTAGTTCGTATCGGTGAAGCGTATCACCGCAAGCATGCGGTCCGCCTGCTTAGGGGCTCGTGACGATCGACCGCAACAGGGGGGTCGGGAACGCCGTACCCGCAACTGCATACGACTTTCGACGTGAGCGGCGACGGGATTCCCCTTGGGCGTTGTCAGCCTCGAGTTCGACGCCCCGGACGGCGGTCCCGACCAGGGACGTCCGGTCGAGGAGAGCAAGATCAGGCGGTGGCTGCGCGGCCTGCACAACAGCATCGCGGCGGCGAAGGAACTGGACGAGGTGAAGGCCGTCGCAGTGATGGATCGCGAAGGGGACGTGTTCGACGTTTTCCTCGAATATTGTGCTGCGGCTGCCGCCGACAGGCGCTGCTGGTGGGGGCGCGGCATGACTGCGGCTACGGCTCGTCGGCATCCCCGGCGTCGTCCAAGACCGGCCACATGGTGGCGCCCTACAATATCGCTAACCAAATCGAGAGCAGGCTGATCCAATCGCTGAATTGGACATCGAAGCAAGAGGTCTAGCGACCATGCCGCCGTTCTGTCCTCGGCAAGCACGAGCTATCCCGATCTTACCTTCGCCGAAGTGGCGAATTTCGAGGTTCGCCTGATCGATCGGCCCGATGAATCCTGTCACGGCACCAGCGAGCTCTCACAATGCCCAACCGGGGCAGCGATCCCGAACTTACTGTTCGACGCTTTCGGCGCAAGGGTTCGACGGTTCCCGCTGACACTTGAGCGGGTTACGGCTGCGACAGACTCCTGAGACGGACTGCAGCCTCTCCGAGCCGCTGTTCCTGTTTGCGACGTGCTGGCGGATGCGTAGCAGAAACTGACTAGGCGACCACGTGTAATTGTCTTGGTCCAGTCACTGAACACATGAGAGGATGCAATTGCATCGAAACGGTCTTGGAAGGCCGATGGTGCATTGCGTTGCGCGTCGACGCTGGGGAGCTTGCGCCGACATCTGCGACTTCAATGGAGGAGTTCAGTTCAGGACGCGGCCTCAAACGATGAAGCACACTTCTGGGGCAGCGCTGCTGGCAAAGGAGGAGATATAACATGCTCATCAACCAACGGAAAGGAATCGTATTTTTGACGGCGATTGCCTTGGGCCTGTCCACCCAAGCGGTCGTTGCGCAGGACAACCCAATCGACAATGTCACACCCGTGACCGACGAAATGCTCCTGAACCCGCCGGACGGCGACTGGTTGATGTGGCGGCGGACATACGACGGTTGGGGCTACAGCCCGCTCGATCAGATCAACAAGGAAAACG
>JAJEGW010000162.1 GCA_022819605.1 Silicimonas sp.
CCGCGGAAATCGATGAAGCCGGTCAGCAAGTGGCACCGAAGGCGCAAGGCCGCAGCCTGAAGGCCGAAAAACCCCGAAAAGGCAGGGGCCGCCTGCAACGGAAAGGCACGACTCCTTAAGGAAATGACGCCGAATCCTTACGGAAATGCCATTGCCCGGGCGCGCAGGCGCCTCTCGGTTTCGAACAGGTCGCCAGACTCGAAAGCCACGTGTTGCACGGCGGATCCCAGGCGACCGGCAACGAAGTGGCCCGCCAATGTGCGATTCGAGTCCGCACCGTTCAAGGTGATGCGCAAGCTGGCATCCGAACTCTCGATGACTTGGCTTCGCACGACTCCCCCTGGGTCAACGACGTCCACAACCGGCCTCTTCGACGCGTCGAACAGGGACGTGTAGAAAAGCGACCACGTGAGCATCTCGTCATGGCCCATGGTCTGCGCGACATGGTCCACGCGGATCAGCCCGGCTCCTTCAGACGCATTTCCGGTTGCCTTGAACTCCACGTCCCACACATCGGTCAGCCCGCTTGCCGCGTCCAGAAAATGCATGATGCCACCGCCGACCGAATGAATGGCAGGAAGGTGCAGTTCTCCCTGGTCGATGCGCTGATGGAACAGCTTCACTTTTAGCGCCTCGGCCCTGCGAACGGTTTCAGCAGCATCTTTCACGCGCAATCCGATGTCGCAAACGCTGGTTCCGCGCGACAGGTAGGTCGCATGCGCGAATCCTTCCCGCTCGGTATTGATGACGATGTTTATCTCGCCTTGTCTCCAGAGCGAGACGTCCTTGTTGATGTGATCAGCGGCATGAGCGAAGCCCAAAGTCGTCAAAAGCGAACCGAGCCGACTTGCTTCGACCTCGTCGGCGGCAAATTCGATGAACTCAACCCCTTCGATCTCTGTCCGAGGCGGCATGGTCGGAATGTCGAGCTGGGGAGCCGGTTCAATCCGGTTCACGTCATCCATGAGCGCCATGAGAGATCTCATGCCGTCTTCGGCGATGGCCCTAGGGCTGCCGCCCCGAAACTGGTCGTTGAAGATCTCAAGCGAGATCGGACCATCGTAGCCGGTCGCGACAACCGCCTGCATGAACGTCCGCACGTCCAGATCGCCTTCGCCGGGCATGTTGCGGAAATGCCTCGACCAATAGAGCAAGTCCATCTCGATCTGGGGCGCATCCGCAAGTTGCACAAAGAAGATCTTGTCGCCCGGAATGCGGCGGACGCTTTCCGGGCTCAGCTTCCGCCCGAGCGTGTGAAAGCTGTCAACGATCAGACCGATACTTGGATGATCCGCGCGCCGCACGATTTCCCATGCATCCCTATGGTCGTTGACATGGGTGCCCCAGGCCAGCGCCTCGTAGCCCACGCGCAATCCGTGTTCGATAGCCACATCGCCCAAGGCATTCAGATCGCCGGCGGCACGGTCAATCCCGCCCAAGGCCTTGGGATGCACCGAAGAGCAGATCAGCATGAGATCGGTGCCCAGCTCTTGCATCACGTTGAATTTTCGCTTGGCCCGATCGAAGGCGCGAGCCCTGTCCGGCTCCGGCAATCCCTCGAAATCACGAAAGGGCTGAAATAGCATGATCTCCAGCCCATGATCGCGCACCATTTGCCCCACGTCGCGCGGACCGCTGTCGTGGGCGATGAAATCCTGCTCAAATATCTCTACTCCGTCGAAACCCGCCGCCGCAATCGCAGCGAGCTTCTCCGGCAGTTCGCCGGCAATCGAGACGGTGGCGATGCCGGTCTTCATCGCGTTACGCAAAAATTTCCTTGAAGCGGTCGAAGCAGAGGCGAAACCCGGCTTCGAAGTCGCCGTCGCCGGGATGATACACGCTCTCGTAGCTGATCACGCCGTCATATCCGTCGGTGCGCAGGGCATTAGCGAGCGGCCGGAACTGATGGGCCAGTTGGCCCTCGCCCATTCGGCACACTTCCAGCGTGGCCGACGGCGTGTCGACCCTGACGTCCTTGATGTGGATGTGGCCCAGGTATCCGTCCTTCGCCGTCTCGTATCCGCGCGGAAAGGCCTCTTCGTGGCACCAGCAGTTGTTGGCCGGGTCCCAGAGAATCTTGAGCACGTCCTTGGCATCCAGATCATCGATGAGCTTTCGCGCGGTCCAGTTGGAGTTGACCATTGTGCCGTTGCCGGTCTCGAGCACCAGCGCAATCCCGGCGCTGCGCGCCACGTCGCAAGCCGGAGCAATGAGCGGAAGGGTCCTGTCCCATGCACCGTGGGCGACATTCCAGATCTCGGCGCCGTTCTTGCCCCAGAGGATCTGCTCCTTCTTGTTGGTCATGATCCTGACAAGCGGGCTGCCAACCACATGCGCCATGTCGATCACGCGCTTGAGTGCATCCATGTGTCTTGTGTGCAGATCGTCGCCGGGCACATTGGCGACGGTCATGCCTGCAAAGACGTGGCGCGAGAGACAGGACACGGGCTTGCCGCGGTCGCGAAGCTGCGCGTCAATCTCGCGAATCTCCTGTGCACTGTGATCGCCGACTTCTGTGTCGCCTACGAATTGGAGTTCGGCATACTTGATCCCAAACTCATCCATGACATCAATTGCATGCTCCAGATCCCGACTGATGCCGTCACAAATCACGCCCAGTTTCATTGCAGACCTTCCTGATGCAGTTCCGTGTCCACGACTTTTTCAGTCACGCGTGCGCGGGCCAATTCCATTCCCTGCGGGCACTTCGACTTGGCCGCCAGAATGATCTGCATCCCTGGCGATGCCGTCATCATCAGTGCACCAGCACGCGTTCCGGGAATTCCGCCCGAATTCGACGCGTCGAAGCGATGGAATCCGCAGCCCTTCGTGGCAAACCAGGGTTCTCGGGGCTCACGCGGCATCGTGGTCGCAGTCAAGTTGATCGCGCCACCTTCAGCCTTATGTCGTGCCAAATCTGCATCGCCGAGAGTTGCCAATTTCGCCTGATCGCCATTCATCACCGTCTCGCAGACGGCATCGCAAATTCCCCCAACCTCGGTCACGATTCCTGCGGGGGTGCCACCCATGTCATGAGACGCGGTCAGGCGTGTCTCTCTCGGGCCAAAGCCAGTCGCCTCGAACCCGTTGGCAATCAGGTTCTGCGTGAACCCGGATCCCATGTCCCCCAAACCAATCGCGCCGATGCGCATGATAGTTCACCCTTACGTTTCTCAATTGGCGGGGTTTCAAGCGCGTATCACGCCGGACCGATCCGGAAGACACCCCCGGTCCCTGCTCCACCTCGTCATCGCACGAGGAAAAGCGAAATTTGCGGGAATGCCACGAGGACCGCGAGGATCATGGCCTGCAGCAGGATGAATGGCCCGAACGAGCGATAGATCGTCACAAGGTCAATCTCGGGCGGTGCCACGCTCTTGAGGTAGAAGGCGGCTGACCCGAAGGGCGGCGTCAGAAACGCAATCTGCATGTTCACGCTGAACAGGATCCCGAACCAGATCGGATCATAACCCAGTTGCTTCACGATCGGCATGAAGACCGGCATGGTCAACAACACGATGCCGATCCAGTCCATGAACATCCCCAGTATGAAGAAGATGCACATCATCACGAGGATGATCACGATTGGCGCGACATCGAGGCCAAAGATGGCATTTGCAACAAAACGGTTTCCGCCTGACAGGCTGAAGGCCCCGGCAAGAACGGTCGCGCCAAACGTAACCCAAAGGATCGTGCCGACCGAACGGAACGTCTGTTCCAGACCTTCCAGCACCATGACCGTGCTCAACTCGCTCCGCACCCAGATCAGCACCAAGGAAGCGACGACTCCCATTGCGGCCGCTTCTGCGTAGCCGGTCACACCGCCATAAATCGAGCCCAGGACAAGGTCGACCACGATCAACGGCGGCAACAGGCCCTTGGCGATGGGATAGTCATCCGTCCTCTGGAGCCATGCGACCAATAACAGCGCCGTCGTCGCGCTTGAGAAGATGAGGGTCGCAATCTGCTCTGTCCGACCGAATCCAAGGAAGCTGACAACAACGGCACAGGCAAACCCGATCACGAAGGGCGTCAGGTTGAGGGCCAGTTCCATCCTCGAGTTGACGTCCAGCTGCTCCACGTCCACGCCGGACTCCTCCGGCAAGGGAGCAAGTGACGGATTCAGCCGAGTGCGAATGATGATGTAAAGGATGTAGGTTCCCGCAAGCATCAGCCCTGGAATAAAGGACGCCGTAAAGAGCTTGGTGATCGACGTCTCGGTGACCAGGCCGTAGATGATCAGCACGACCGAAGGCGGGATCATAGTCCCAAGCGAGCCGCCCGCACAGATTGTGCCGATTGCAAGGTGCTTGTTGTAGCCCAACCGCAGCATTTGCGGCAGCGCGACCAGCCCCAGCAGCACGATCTCGCCGCCGATGATCCCCGACATTGCCGCCATGATCACGGCCATCACCGTGGTTACGATGGCAACTCCGCCTCGGGTCTTTCCCATCGCCACGTTCAGCGCATCGTACATGTCCTTGGCGATGCCTGAGCGCTCCAGCAGTGACGCCATGACGATGAAGAACGGCACCGCGATGATGGCATGCGTCACGACGAGGTCGTAGACGCGCTGCATGACGAGCCCGAGACCAGGTTCGCCGAAATTCAGCCAAATGATAATCGCGCCGAGGAAACCCGTGGCAAAGCCCAGCGGCACGCCGGCGACAAGCAGGATGAATATGCCGACCAGCAGCAGCAGCGACAAGGTTCCAACGCCAAGGTCCGCGCGGAAATCGCCCAAGAGAACGAGAGGAACGACCAAGGCAATCGCCACGGTAAGTGCGAAAAACGCGATCGGCAGATGGATGGACTTCATCGATGCTTCTGCCCAGGCTTGCTTTCCTCGGCGGTCTTCGAATCGACCAGCCCGGAAACGCCTTCGTTGTGATCGGCCTCAGCCCAGTCCGGGTTCCTGGTTCCGCGACCGTACCAGTCGACCAGCAGATTGTTCACTGCGCCGAGCGCCACAAGGCAGGTGATGATCAGAACCAGAGGCTTCATGGTTGCGGGCACTGGCGGATCGAAGACTGTCCCCAGACGTTCCCACGTAATGAAGGCATCCCATGCCACGTCATAGCCGCCAATCACCATAAGGACGGCGTAGACGACGAGCACGAAGATCGCGAGATAGTCGAAGAACAGACGAATGTTGGGCGAGACGATGTCGTAGACCGCCGTGATCCGGATATGGGCACGTCGCTGCATCGTGTAGAGCCCGGCGGCAAGATACACGATGCTCCCCAGCCAAAGCGTGAGTTCGTTGACCCAAAGCGTTGGGCTGGCAAACATGTAGCGCATGACCACTTCGAAGAACGTTACGAAGACACCTGCGAGGATCAGGAACATCATCACCCGCGAAATCGATGTGACAATGCGGTCATAGACTGTCACGCGCGGGCTGTCCGGGCCGGCCAGTACGTATGCCCAGATGCCCCTGATCGGACCCCTCGATTCAACGAGCGTCTTTGCTCGGTCGTCCATGCGCGGCTTCCCTCGAACCGGAGGTCTTAGTCGGTGATGGGCAGGCAATGGGGCCTGCCCACCTCCAGAGTGACAAAGTCAGTTGACGAGTCCGACCGACCTCATGAACGACAGATGGCTGTCCAGCACGGCCTGAGCGGCAGGCGTCTTGGCACCCCAGTCGGCCCAGCGGCTCTGTGCGAATTCGCGGAACGCCTTGCGGTCCTCGGTTGACCAGTCGTAGAGCGTGACGCCTTCGTCGGCCTGAATGCGCGTGGCGGTCTCGTTGTCCCGAATTTCGGTCAACAGGGCGAGATCGAGCGCGATGCCCTTAAGCGACACTTCAATGGCTTTTTGCACCGACGCCGGAAGCTTGCCCCATGCACCCTTGTTGCACGACAGCTGTTCGGCGGGCATCGAGTGGAAGCCCGGATAGGTCGCATGCTTGGCGACGTCAAAGAGACCGAGATTTGCGTTGGTATTCAGTGTCGAGGCATCGGCCCCGTCCACGATTCCGGTGCGAAGAGCGTTCGGAACCTCGCCGAAGTCCATCACCACAGGCTTTGCACCGAAGGACGCGAAGATCTCTGTTTCCAGTCCCGGAGGAGAGCGGAATTTCCAGTCCTTCAGGTCCGCGAAGCCTGCCAAGGGCGCGGTGGAGCTAAGCGATTCGTGGCCCTGAAGCCAAAACCCGACTACGTGCATGTCCTGTGCGTCGTAAAGGTGTTCCTGAACCACTTCCCTGCCGCCGGCATGGTAGAACCACGACAGGAACTGGTAAGGCGTGTCATAGCCTCCCATGATGTCGCCGGCGAGCATCCAGCCCGCGTCCTTGCCGACGTTGCCGGTGATCCCGCCCATGTCGCAGTCAAGAATTCCCTGGCTTGCCGCGCTCATCACC
>JAJEGW010000111.1 GCA_022819605.1 Silicimonas sp.
GAAGCCGGTCAGCAAGTGGCACCGAAGGCGCAAGGCCGCAGCCTGAAGGCCGAAAAACCCCGAAAAGGCAGGGGCCGCCTGCAACGGAAAGGCACGACTCCTTAAGGAAATGACGCCGAATCCTTAAGGAAATGCCATTGCTCGTTCCGGGCACTGCCACCGGTTACACCGTGAGCGACGACAGGCTCACTTACACCTTCAGCCTTCGCGACGATGCCAAATGGTCAAATGGCGACCCGGTGGTAGCAGGCGATTTCGTCTATGCCTGGAAGCGCGCCGTAAGCCCGGAACTGGCATCGCCGTATTCCTGGTTCATGGAGTTGATGTCGATCGAGAACGCCGCCCGGATCATCGCGGGCGACGTGCCAGTTGACGAGCTTGGTGTTTCTGCCCCTGACGACAGGACGCTTGTCGTCAGCCTCTCGCAGCCGCTTCCCTACTTCCCGCAGATGGTCACTCACGCCACGACATTCCCGGTCAACCCTGCCGCGGTCGAGGCTCACGGTGCAGATTGGACAAAGCCGGAGAACATCGTCTCGAACGGCGCTTACGTGTTGACCGAACACATTCCGAACGAACGCTCTGTCCGCGAAAGGAACCCGATGTACTGGGATGCCGAAAACGTCATTCTCGAAAGGACCGTGGCCCTTGTCATCAACGACGAGAACACCGCCCTGACCCGCTGGCTTGCCGGCGAGCTTGATCGGACCGAAGTGCCTGCCGGCCAGTTTCCGCGGCTGCAGAAGGAATTTCCGGGCGAGGCGATCAGCTTCCCGCGACTCTGCAACTACTACTATACGTTCAACCTCTCCGAGTCGGGGCCTGAGACGTTCAAGGACGTGCGCGTGCGCAAGGCGCTGGCGCTGGCGGTGGACCGCAAGATAATCACCGAGAACATCCTCGCCGGCGGTCAGATCGAGGCCTTCACCTTCACTCCGGCCGCGACCGCAGACTTCGAGGTACCGGATGTCGAGATCGCATCGATGAGTCAGGCTGAGCGGGACGCAATGGCAAAGACGCTCTTGGCTGAAGCCGGATACGGCCCTGACAATCCACTGAAGTTTGAAATGATCTACAACACCTCTGAGTCTCACAAGAAGATCGCCGTGGCGATGAGCCAAATGTGGAAACAGAAACTCGGGGTCGAAACGACATTGGCGAACATGGAGTGGAAGACATTCCTCGAAGTCCGAGCCAACCAGGGCTTCGAGCTCGCCCGCGGTGCATGGTGCGGGGATTACAACGAGGCGTCGACCTTCCTTGATCTTCTGACCTCGCCTTCGGCCTACAACGACGGGAAGTACTCCAACGCCATGGTCGACGAAATGATGACCTTGGCCAAAACCGCCGACGATACCCAGGCAATCTACACCAAGGTCGAACAGGAGATTGCCGACGACGTGCCCATCATCCCGATCTATCACTACGCGGGGGTCTACATGCTGGACAGCGACGTGGGCGGCTGGCCGGTCAACAACATCGAACAGAACTGGTATTCGAAAGATCTATACAAGATCGCGGAGTAACCGGATGTCACTCGGGCTGCGCCATTTCGGCGGGTGCCGCAAAGTGACCGGGATCCCGGCATGACTGCCTATATCATCCGGCGGATACTCGTGGCCGTGCCGACGCTGGTCATCCTGATTGTCCTGTGCTTCTTCCTCATGCAGGTGGCCCCTGGCGGTCCCTTCACTTCCGAACGGCCCCTGCCCCCGCAGGTGCTGGCGAATATCGAGGCGCGTTACGGGCTCGATCAGCCGCTCTGGAAGCAGATGTGGGACTATCTGGTCGGCATCGTCACCCGGTTCGATTTCGGGCCTTCGTTCGCCTACAGGGACCGGGACGTGAATGACATCATCGCCCAAGGGTTTCCGGTAACCTTGACCTACGGGCTGATCTCGTTCGTCGTTGCCACGCTCGCGGGAATGGGCATCGGCGTTGCTGCCGCGATCCGGCACAATACCTGGCTCGACTACATTGCGGTCGGGGCGACGTTCTCGGCCCAGGCGCTGCCGAACTTCGTGATGGCCCCAATCCTTGTCATCGTCTTCACCTGGCAGCTCGGCTGGCTGCCGGGCGGCGGCTGGAACGGCGGTCAGTGGCAATACCTGATCATGCCGGTGATCGCGCTTTCGACATCTTACGTGGCGTCGATCACCCGGATCATGCGGTCGTCAATGCTCGAAACGCTTAATTCGAGCTTCATCCGCACCGCCCGCGCAAAGGGGCTGCCGGAGCACAAGGTGGTCTGGCGACACGCGATGAAACCCGCAATGCTGCCGGTGGTCAGCTACCTCGGGCCGACGTTTGTTGCGATGATCACCGGATCGGTCGTGATCGACGTCTACTTTTCCACCGGCGGGATCGGGCGGGCCTATGTCGATTCGGCGTTGAACCGCGATTACGCAGTGATGCTCGGAGTAACGATTCTCTATGGCGGGCTGACGGTGCTCTTCAACCTTCTGGTGGACGTGGCCTATGCCTGGCTCGATCCGAAGATACGGTACTGAAATGGTCCATCGCACCGAGCAGTCCGAACGGATCATCGAAGCGCTCGTCGAAGGCGAGGCGATCCGCGGCCGTTCCCTGTGGGAAGACGCCAGGCGGCGGTTCTTCCGGAACAATGCGGCAGTCGGGGCGCTCATCTGCCTCGGCCTCGTGATGCTTTTCACCATCGTCGGGCCGCTCTTCTCCCAGTGGTCGATTGAGGAAATCGACTGGGCGCGCATGGGCAATATCGCGGGCGAAGGCCATCCGTCCGTGGAAAGCGGGCACTACTTCGGTCTCGACGGGCTTGGCCGCGACCTTTACGCCCGAACTATTCAGGCGACCCGCACGTCGCTGATCGTCGGCGTGATCGGGGCCTTCGTCGCGGTGGTGATAGGTACGCTTTACGGTGCGTTCGCGGGCTTTGTCGGCGGCTGGGTCGACAACATCATGATGCGCACCGTGGATGTCCTCATCTCGATTCCCTACATGTTCATCATCATCCTTCTGATGGTGATGTTCGAGCGATCCTTCTTCATGCTCTTCGTAGGCATAGGGATTGTCTCGTGGCTCGACATGTCCCGGATCGTGCGGGGCCAGACGCTTAGCCTGAAGAACCGCGAATTCGTCGAGGCCGCGACCACTGCCGGAGTCGGTCGTTTCACCATCATCCTGCGTCACATCGTGCCGAACCTTCTTGGCATCGTCGTGGTCTATGCAACGCTCCTGGTTCCGCTGATGATTCTCGTGGAATCCTTCATCTCGTTCCTCGGACTCGGCGTGCAGGAACCCAATACGTCGCTTGGCGCACTGATCTCCGAAGGGGCCGGTACGGTGATCTACGGCACGCCATGGCAGATCGCATGTCCGATTTTCTTCTTCCTCGTCACGATCATCTCGCTCTTCTTCGTGGGCGACGGGCTTCGTGACGCGCTTGATCCCAAGGACCGCTGATGAGCGTCATCGAAGTCTCAAACCTTTCGGTCAACTTCGACACGCAGGACGGCGCTGTAGAGGCTGTCAAGGACGTCAGCTTTCGCATCGATCGCGGCGAATGCCTCGGAATTGTCGGCGAATCCGGGGCCGGGAAAAGTCAGACTTTCCTCGCCGCCATGGGGCTTCTAGCCAGCAACGGGCGCACAAGCGGGTCGATCCGGTTTGGCGGGCGCGAGCTTCTGGAACTCACGCCACGGGAGGCGAACCGAGTGCGCGGCGCCGAGCTGGCGATGATCTTCCAGGATCCGCTGACCGCCCTCACCCCGCATCTGACGGTTGGGCAACAAATGGGCGAAGTGCTGTCGACCCACCGCAGGGTGAAGGGGGCAGAAGCCGAGCGCATCTGCCTCGACTGGCTCGAACGGGTGCATATTGCGGAGGCAAAGCGACGGCTCCGGCAGTATCCGCATGAATTGTCGGGCGGGATGCGCCAGCGGGTAATGATCGCGATGGCGATGCTCTGCTCGCCAAGACTTCTCATCGCAGACGAACCGACCACCGCGCTCGACACCACGGTGCAGGCAGAAATCCTCGACCTCATGGCAAGGCTCCAGGCCGAAGAGGACACCGCTATCGCGCTGATCACCCATGACATGGGCGTGGTGGCGCGGATGTGCGACCGTGTGGAAGTGATGCGGCTGGGGGCCTTCGTCGAAACCGGCAATGTTGAGGACATCTTCCACGCACCGCAACACGACTACACAAAGATGCTGCTCTATTCGATGCCGAGACTTGATCGGGCAATGCCGCCAGCGTCCCCGGAGGCCATGTCGGCGGGCGAGATCCTGAAGGTCCGCGACTTGAAAGTGAACTTTCCGATCAAGCTCGACCGCGGGCTGTTCGGGCGCGCCACGAACCTCGCCGCCGTAGACGGGGTCAGCTTCGACCTTGCCCCGGGCGAGACACTCGGCATCGTCGGTGAATCGGGGTGCGGGAAATCGACTTTGGCGCGCGCAGTGCTGCGGCTCCTCCCGGCGACCCACGGGTCGGTCACATGGCTCGGAAAGGAACTGACAATGCTGGAGGGAAAGGCTCTCACCAAGGAACGGCGGAATCTTCAGATCGTCTTCCAGGACCCGTTGGCGAGCCTCAATCCCCGGATGACGATCGCCGCATCGATCGCAGAACCACTGCGGACCTTCCAGCCCGCGCTGACGTCCCGTGAACGCAAGATCGAGGTTGCAAAAATGATGGAGCGGGTGGGACTCGACCAACGGATGATCAACCGCTACCCGCACGAGTTGTCGGGTGGCCAGAACCAGCGGGTCGGGATCGCACGGGCAATGATCAATCGCCCGAAACTCGTGATCTGCGACGAAGCCGTCTCGGCCCTCGATGTCTCAATTCAATCCCAGATCGTCGATCTTCTGAAAGAGCTTCAGGCCGACATGGGCCTTTCCATGCTCTTCATCAGCCACGATCTCTCCGTGGTGCGCGACATCTCCCATCGGATCATGGTTCTCTATCTTGGTCAGATTGTCGAACTCGCCGGACGCGACGCGCTCTACCCGGCGCCCGAGCACCCATATACCCGCATGCTCATCTCCGCTGCGCCAATTCCGGACCCCCGGGTTGAGCGGACGCGAGACCGAGTCCGGGTTCCCGGAGAGCTGTCCTCTCCGCTCGACCCGGAAGCCGCCCTCCGGTTCTTGCCATCCAGACGCGGGCAGCCTGGCTACAGGCCAAAGCTCCAGGAAATCAGGCCGGGTCACTGGGTGGCAGAGCATGATCCGCTGGAGACGATTCTTGCTGCCAGGGCAAGCCATGGAATGCCCCGCTCGGCAGCGGACTGAAATGTCCGCCGAACAGATCCCGAAAGCTGATGCGATACAAAATGCGAGCGTTGAGGACAGCACGCTTCCGGGTTGAGGTGCCGGATTCCGATCTTGGATACCATTGGCAAATTAATACGTGACCGACCATCAGTCTGCCGCACAACGCTCTGCATCCTGCCCCGGCAACCCGGCGACATGTAACTCCCGAACACCCTCTGACGCGCAGGGACGACCCGCGCGACTTGGTCATCAAGTACCGCAAGATTTCGGAGATCGAGGCCTGCTTTCGCACGAACAGACACGACCTGAGGAGCCGACAAGCGCTGAACGACCTGCAGATCAGCATCCTGCGCGAAACCAAGGGTCAAGGAAGTTCGGCCTGCCCAACCCGGATTCGGCCGACGCCCGGCGGATCTGCAACATGCTTGGGCTGAACTGGAACCGGGCCCGTTCATCTACGCACGAAAGGTGCAAGAGACAGCTTCCTGACAGCTTCGCCGATCCTGTCCACGGTGCGGGAATCACCGAAATGCGGCGCCCCCTTGCCAGAAGCAGCATCAACGAGTTGAGGAAAATGTGTCTGAACTCGAGAGACTGATCTGATGTCTTGTGGCAGAGGCCCCGGCGCGGATCATGGCAGCGGCCTTTTCGGCGATCATGCAGGTGGCCGCATTGGTGTTGGCCGAAGTGATCTTTGGCATGACGGAGGCGTCGACGACGCGCAGCCCGTCGACGCCGTTCACGCGCAACTCGGGGTCCACGACGGCGCGAGTGTCCGATCCCATGCGGCAGGTGCCAACCAGATGATAGACCGTTCCCGCCATTTGGCGCACAGCCTGAAGCACTTCGGCGTCGCTCTGATGCTCGGCACCAGGAACGACCTCGCGTCGCCACCGCTGGCGGAACTCGGGCCGCCCATATAGTTCGCGCACCAGACGAACGCCTTCGACGATAACCTTCTGGTCCTTCTCGCTTGAAAGATAATTGGTGCGAATGCGCGGATCAGCGAACGGATCGGTGGTCGCGATCTGAACCGAGCCGCGGCTTTCCGGATGGCACTGCCAAATCGATGTTGTGAAACCAGAGTAGCGATGCAAGGGCATTCCCGGTTTGTCGACCGACAGCGGCATGACGAACAATTGCAGATCCGGGCGCCCGCCTTCGGCGTATCTGGTGCAGGCAGCCCCGCCAACCTGGCCTGCGCCGACGGTCAGGGGTCCGTACGCCTGCAGCAGCCACTGCAGGCCCATTTTTGCCAAGGCGAACGGGTTGCGCATGTGATCGTTGAGCGATGCACCACGCTCACCCAATTCCACAATCGTGCGCATCTGCAAATGGTCTTGCAGGTTCTCACCAACCTCTGACGCATCCTGGCGCACAGGAATGCCGTGTTCGCGCAACAGCTCGGCTGGCCCGATCCCAGACAATTGCAGCAGTTGCGGCGACTGGACAGATCCGCCGCAAAGAATCACTTCGCAGTCGGCATGGACCTCGCGTGCCACACCGTCCCTGACATACCGCACGCCCGTGGCGCGTGACCTGTCAAAGATGATCGACGTCACGTGGGTATTTGTTTTCAGCGTGAGGTTCGGTCGCTGCAAGGCCGGGTGGAGAAAGGCCGTTGCCGCACTGTCGCGCCATCGCCCGCGCAGGGTCAGTTGGTATGTTCCTACGCCAAGGGCACATTCGCCGTTGAAGTCGTCGTTCCGTGGCAACCCATGGGCCAAGGCCGCCTGCAGCCATTCGTTGCACGCCGGATTGTCATTGCGCAGGTCTGAGACCTGCAAGGGACCGTGTGCCCCGCGAAATTGCGACGGCGGCCCGGCATAGGTTTCAACTGCCCTGAAATGCGGCAGCACGTCCTGGAACGACCACCCGTCCGCTCCAAGAGCCTCCCAGTCATCGAAGTCCGCGTGCTGTCCCCGGATATAGATCAACCCGTTGATCGAGCTTGACCCGCCAACGACCCGCCCACGCGGACAGTCCGCCTGTCGCCCTGCGATTCCCGGATCGGGCTCGCCAAGATACAGGTGCGAAACGCGCTTATCGTAGATCGACTCGTAATACCCGACTGGAAGCTTCAGCCAGAAACCGCGGTCAGCCCCGCCACCTTCTAGGACAAGAATGCGTGCCGCTTCATCTTCGGACAAACGGGCGGCAAGCGTCGACCCCGCCGTTCCCGATCCGATGATGACGTAATCATAGCCAGTCACGCAGCTCACCCGCAGAAGCTCTATCCATAGGACTAATCGGGCGGCGCTGGTCACGCAACAAAAAATCTATATATAGGTTTTTAGAACTTATTCGAACGACCGCGCACATGAAAGATGCACTTCGGCAAAGCCGATCTCCGCTCTACCTCCAGATTGCCGAGATTCTGCGGCAGAACCTGGACCGTGGCGTCTGGACGCCGGGTGAACTCTTGCCAACGATTTCCGAGCTTTCGGCGGAGTACTCGGTCGCCAAGATCACAGTACGGCAAGCTGTGAAGATCCTGGAAGAAGAGGGATTGCTGGACTCGCGACGCGGGCGCGGAACAACGGTCTTGCCGTCGCCGCCGGCACGGAACCGGTTACATCTGGGCACGCGTCTGTCCACGCTTGTCGACCTTTATCGCGGGGACAGACCCGCGCTTGATCTGCTGGAAGATCGCGACGCCGAAGTGCCGGGCGAGCCGTTGATTGGCGAACTGTCGGACAACGGCTATCATCTTCTGCGGCGCACTCATTCGCGCGACGGCGAAACCTACTGCGTCATTTCGATCTACTTCGACAAGGACCTGTTTGCACGCCACGAAGCCGAATTCAGGACCCAGCTTGCCTTGCCTGTGCTTGTCGATTCCGACGATGTCGACGTGGCACGGGCCCGCCAGTCTCTGACGATTGGAAAGTGCGACTACGAGCTGGCTGTCTTGCTGAACCTTGCGGTTGGCGACCCTGTGGTTGAGGTCCGGCGAGTCATCTGCGATCGCCATGATCGGGTGCTCTACTTTGCGGACGTCACCTACCGAAGCGACTTCGTCCGCCTTGAGATGGATCTTCTCGCATGATCGACATTGCCCGCATTCAGGCTTGGGCCTTCCGCTGTCCCACGAAGAGGCCGGTCGCGACGTCGTTCGGCGTAATGCATGATCGACCGGCGGTGCTTGTCCGGATCGAAGACCGCGAAGGTGCATTCGGCTGGGGCGAGATCTGGGCAAACTGGCCCGCCGCCGGGGCCGAGCATCGCGTGCGCCTTCTCGAAATGGACTTGGCGCAACTGGTCCTTGATACCAAGGCAGCGTCACCGGCGGAGTTTTTCCACAAGCTGGACGCCCAGTCTCGGATTCGCGCCGTGCAATGCGGTGAAGTCGGACCGTTCGCCCAAGTGATCGCCGGGATCGATATCGCGCTTTGGGACATGGCCGCACGTCGCAGAAGCCTTCCGCTCCGGCGCCTGATCCGCGCTGCTGCGCCGAACAGTGTGCCGGCCTATGCGAGCGGCATCCAGATTGCGGCGGCGAGTGACCTGGTGCCGCACGCGCGGACCGATGGACACCATAGATTCAAGCTGAAAGTCGGCTTCGATCTGGAGGCCGAGATCGCCGCCGTTTGCGACATCCAGGCAGGGTTGGCGGAGCACGAGTTGATCGCTTGCGATGCCAACCAAGCTTGGTCGCTGGAACAGTCCCGACAATTCGTGACCGGCGTCGCGGTTTTCCCATTGCACTGGCTGGAAGAGCCGCTGCCTGTCTTCGCCGACACCACCCAATGGCAAGCTCTCGCGGACCATTCCACGATTCCGCTGGCAGGGGGAGAGAACATCATCGGGGACGTGGACTTCGATCACGCAATCAAGTCGGGTCATCTGTCCGTCATCCAACCCGACATGACGAAATGGGGCGGTGTCTCCGGGTGTCTCGCAGTGGCACGGAACGCGCTTGCCAATGGCCGCCGCTTTTGTCCGCACTTCCTTGGCGCAGGCATCGGCATGGCCGCATCGGCGGAACTGCTGGCCGGCGTGGGCGGGGACGGACTGCTGGAGGTCGATGTCAACGACAACCTATTGAGGTCGATATTCTTTGAAGGCGGCGAACCAGTGGCAGACGGCATGTGGAAATGTTCCGACGGGCCAGGTCTGGGGATTGACGATATCCCGGACGGTCTGGAACAACTCCAGACGCTTTACACCGAAATCAGCTAGTGTCTTGTCACGGTGATCTTGACGGATGTTGACAGCGATTTCAAAACGGCGTGTTTCGGCGGCAATCCGCGCTTTCGAGCGACGATTTGGCCGCGGCGGTCTGGTGATCACGGCGTGCGAGCGCGTGCGGCGTTGTCGAGAGGCCGCCCGGCCTTTCGTTTTCCGCTTTGGTTCGGCCCTGTCAGCCCTCCGTGGTGGCGTCGACGACGTCGTTCCAGTCGGCGTTCTCTGGCAGTCGGCGTCTCCGGAACTTGACGTGGTGCGAGATTTCCAGCCTTTCGCGCAGGGGCTCGGCTTGGCGCTCTCCGGCCTCGTCGTGGTCCTGCGCGAGGACGACGGTCCTGAAGTTGGGAAGGAGACTTGCGGCGCGGCCGATCTGTTCGCGCTGGCCTCGCGAGGCGCCCCGGCGCAGCGGAATTCGCCGGTGGAGAAGGCCGAGGTCTCGGAGCGCGCGAAGGCCAAGGCAGACACGAAGCTCACCCCCCCGACGGGCTGCCGGTCCACAGCTTCACGACCCTTTTTGCCGACCTCGGTACACTGACGCTGCACCACGCCTCCATTCCTGGACGACCCGACAACCGGTTCCTGCTGGCCTCGGAGCCGACCAAACTGCAGGCCAGGGCGTTCGAGCTGCTGGGAATGGACCCGGATCGCGATGCTTACATAAGCGTGACAGCCTGATTCCGGCCGAAACCCCAGTCCACGCATGGCCGAAACCGTCTTCTCGGTTCATGAAGTTCCCCTAGAGCAGTCCAGCGAACAAGTCATGCGATGCGGCCGGGATGAGACGGAGGAGTGCAGAACAGCAAGCCCCCTACGCTGCCAGACCAAGATCAGATGAACGGCTTGATGGCATCCTGAACGACCGCGCTCAATTCACGCTGCCGAAGAAATCGGGTGTCGGCATTCCAGCCCTCTGCGCCTTCAAAACGCGCCGCGGCGACAGGACCGTTTTTCCGAAAGCCCTCATAACCGTCGCCATCACAGAACCGACGCGCCAGGATATC
This sequence comes from Silicimonas sp., assembly GCA_022819605.1. Lineage (GTDB taxonomy): Bacteria > Pseudomonadota > Alphaproteobacteria > Rhodobacterales > Rhodobacteraceae > JAJEFO01. The sequence goes on from JAJEGW010000111.1 coordinate 10,448, forward strand.
AATCGCCGACTTGACGGATTCGGCGTGCTTGTCAGCCAACGCGGCGGCGAATGCAGAACTCAGGGCCTCCATTCCACCCTTGTAGTGCTCAAGGCAATAGCAGAGGTCGTGCGCGTCCTTGAGTTCGGCCCGGTGATCGAAGGCGAAGGCCTTGAGGCAGGTGAAACTGACAATGTCCGCATGTCGGATGGCCTCGGTCGTGACGCCGCCGCCGTCCAGCAGTTCGGCCGTGATGTCAACGGTCTCGTGGTGATGCAGCACCATCGCCGAATGCGGGATGTGGATTGCCGAGACCGCCCCTTTCGAGGGCAATACTTGAAGCGCCCCGCCCTTCTCGTCTCCCGCGTCGGCCAGAAACTCCAGGATCAGAACCGTGCGGTCGACCAATTCCCGTTGCCAGCTCCATGACAACTTTTCGCCCTTTTCGTTTTCCGACCGCGTAAAGCCGATGGCCCTTATGTTGTCCTCAAGGGTTCGATACGCTTCCGTATCAGCAAGCAGTTGCATGTCGACGACGACATCGACATCGGCGGTCCCCGCGTGCGCAGGCACAGCTGGAGGGCGTTCCTTGATGAGGTAGCGCGGCGTCAGGCCGCCCACGAGAAAGATGGAGTCGCGCCATGGCCCCAAATGGCGGATCAGCGTGACAAGCACGCGCTCACAGGCATCGGTGACAGCTTGATCGTAGCCTTGAATGGCCGTCGGTTTCTTCATTGCCACGCCAGTTCTCGAGACCGTAGATGCTCCGCCATTTCTCTTGAGCGGCCATGATCTTCCAGCAGGTCGAGGTATACTTGCAGGGGCGAGGCCAGCAAATGTTTGGCCTCATCGGGTATCCTGTGACGGTGTTTGGCGGGCTTGCCGTCAATCACGACCAGGTTTGCACCATCGGAAACCTCTCGGGCACGCAAAATCGAGATAAGCCAATCGTGTGTCCGCTTCCCGAAGGCCCGCACTGTCAGGTCAGATACACTTGAAAGAAATGGTGCGTAGGACTGAGCGGCGAACTGCCCGGTGATCTCCAGATCGAAATCATCGTGGCAATTCTCGCGCTCGATCACGCGAGCCATGTCCTCGGGTTTCATCCGCGGAACGAAATATCGGCTCCGCTTCTTTGCACGGCCTGCCAGAATGCTGTCACGCCAGGCATCCAGAAGATCATCCGGCCGGATCAGCCTGCGCCGTTTCGCTGGTCCCTCCCCTCTCACGTCAAGCCAATCTCGACGCTCAAGATCCTTGAAGGTTTCAGAAACGGTCGCCGGAGACACATCTGCATGGTCGGCAATTTCCGAACCGGTCACCCATTCGCCGGGACGATTGAACAAGGCGTGCAAAACCTGTGCACGAGTTCCTTTGAAGACGCTCGCGTCCCGACGTTTGGCGCGCTTGGGTTTTGGCCTCTCGATCAGCACAAACGTCTCATCGACGCTCAAGAAGAGCGATCCACTCAGGTCGTGGTATGCGACCTTTTCTTCTTGAAGGAATTCGCGGGCACCGTCCGAAACCGATCTCGCGAGGATCATCGGAACATGCCGCCTGTTGGGAACATCCAGCTCCTGCAGGTAGCGTCTTAACTGCCAGACGATCTCTCGCGCATCTCGTGGAAACACATCGCCTCGGGCTTCGACCACGAAGGCAATTTCACGATCCGCCAAGACCGCATTCAGAATCGCATCGGGCCGCAAACGGCCGCCAATCCCCACTTCCCAGGAGATTTCGCCCAGGTGGGCATCAGGAACCGCCGCAAGCCTGCCACGCAGGCTTTCCACAAGTTCCAGCTCCATATTCGCCATTTCTTTCATATTCACTGCGCAGCAGATTTAGCAATTTCTCTCTCATCTTCAAAAAAATGTCAATATTCACTGTTCAGTAAACTTGTGCACGTCGATCGCCCAAACGCGACCGCCCTGCCTATCTTCCAACAAGCTTGATGATGCCCCAATCTTGCGGCCTGCCCGTTCAATCGGCCATGGAAGCTGCACTCGAAATTCAGATCCCCTGCTCCGGCTTTTTGGACAATACTGCGCAAATACCCACTTGGAAGATGCCACCTCACCGGCGCAATGCTCGTCGAAGGTCAGAATCAGCGCTGCCGTCGCGATTTGAGGCCCAAGCAGATACTGCGCGAAGTTCCACGCGTGCTATGAGACGCCGATCATCGGCCTGAGCTGCCCGGCAACCCGGTCAAGATGGGGTCGATTCCGGGGGCGGCAAAATGACACTCCAATCGTTTGGGTTCAGCGCTCCGGCCATCTGCATTCGCATGTGAAGAGGATGTGGTTCCATCCTGCGAGAGTACCGCAAAGTGCCGGGCGGTTGAAATTCGGATTTGACAGTGGCAGGGGCTGAGAGTGATCGCCGAGCTCGGATTGCGCTCTTCAGGCTTCGCTCAATCGACCGGGTTGAATGCATGATCGAACTGTTCCCGGTACTCTTCGAGCTTCTTGCGGAACTCCACCTCGGTTGCTCGGCCTGATTTCGCGTGCGGTGAGTCTTCGGACACCGCACTATAGGGGAAGTCGTCGAGCATTTGCATGCTCGGGCGACTTGCCATCCGATCCCACCATGCGCGGGTCCTGGGATAGGGTTCCATCCAGAAGTCCAGAAATCGCACCATTTCCAATACCTTGACGAAGGGTGCCAAATTGGTCTCGGCCAGTGTGAACTGGTCGCCCATCAGATAAGGCCGATCATCCGAAAGCGCGTGCTCCATAAGTTTGAAGACCATTTCGAACGAGCCGATTGCGCGCATCACATAGGGTGACTCAACGCCTTCAAGCACGACCGACTTTTGGCGATAGAGGCGGTCAATGCTGGGGATCACTTTCCAGCGTTCCTCCATCTTGTCCCGCGGCACGGTCAATCGAAACTTGGTGACGAAATTGACTACGGCCGTGGCTTCAAAGGCGCGCTCATCGAACAGCTTGATCCATTCGTTCATCCGATATTGTTCGGACAGCTCCTTTGGTTTCAAAGATGGTTCCGGGTAGAGATCGTCAATGTACTTGCAGATCAGCGAGGACTCGCGGATTGGCACGCCATCGTGAACGAGCGTCGGTACAACCCCTTGAGGGTTGATTTTCAAATATTCAGGCTTGAACTGATCGCGATTCATCAAGATCATTTTGTGCGGCGTCCAATCGGTGATGCCCTTTTCAGCGAGCGTCACCACCACACGATTCGAACATACCGAGTCTGTTTCCTCCAGGTAGTATAGATCTAAAGCCAAAGTAGCCTCCATTTCGAAGAGATTTGCAGCCGGCGAACACATCTTGATCAGACATCGAGCCTTCCGCCGATCCGCCGGTGAACCGCAATGTCGCCGCAAATGCCGCAGCCAAAACACCTGAGAAAGGATTCAACAACGCAATGAACGTCAGCAAGGCGCCCGTGGCTGTTGCTAACCCTTTCATCTGTCTACATCGAAACCGGCGAGTTCGGGACTGTCGCCGGAGTACCGGTAAGCCCGAAAGATCAAGTTGGACGGGTC
>JAJEGW010000146.1 GCA_022819605.1 Silicimonas sp.
GTCGCCCTCGGCAGGCGTCAGGTCGAAGTCGAAATCCGCGTCGAGGACGGTCATGCGCCAGACGTTAGCGCATGCGCGAAATTGTTACCAGCGAAAAATGCGCCCGACGGCTGCCATCACTCTAGGACCGAACGCTTACCAAGCGCGTGGCCCGGGTGAAGCTCACCCTGACCAAGCGCACAGTGGACGCCCTGGAGCCCGAGGACAAGTCCTGGATCGCATGGGACGACAGGCTGATCGGCTTCGGCTGCCGCGTGCAGCCCTCCGGCACAAAGTCCTTCATCGTCAACTACCGTTCCGGCGTCGGCGGGCGCAACGCGCCGAACAAGCGCGTCGTCATCGGACGCCACGGCCGGGTCGGCCCCGACGAGGCGCGCAGGAAGGCGCGTGACATGCTCGGGCAGGTCGCGCGGGGCGAGGATCCGGCGGGAGAGCGGGCCGAGGCGCGCGGCGTGCCGACGCTGGCCGAGGCCTTCGAGACCTACATCAAGGCGAATCCGAACCGCGCGGCCAAGACCGTGAAGCTCTACCGCCAGATTCTGCGGGGCAAGCTCGGCGACTGGGTGCGGCGGCCGCTTGACGCCATCACCCGGCAGGACGTGGAGGACCGGTTCAACCGGATCACCGACAGGCACGGCTGGGCGACGGGGAACCAGGCGATGTCGATGTTGCGCTCGGTCTATCGCCGGCCCTGCGCGGACCACGAGGGGCTGCGCAACCCGGTCGATCTCTGGCTGGCGGCGGGCGGGCGCTTCAACGCCAAGCGGCGGCGGCGGATCCCGGCCCCGGCGGAGGTGCTGCCGCGCTGGCGCGCGGGCATCGAGGCGGTCGTGCCCAATCCCGCGCTCCGCGACATCTTCCTGATCGGCCTCTACACCGGCATGCGCCGGGGCGAGGTCGTGTCGCTGCGGTGGGAGCGGGTCGACCTGGAGCGGCGCGTCCTGCGGGTCCAGGAGACGAAGACGGGGGAGCCGCTCGAGCTTCCGGTCACTCGGCAGCTCGCCGCCATCTTCGGGCGGCTCCGGTCGGATTGCGGCGGCGAGACCGTGCCGTCCGGCTGGCTGTTCCCGTCGCCGAAGAAGGCGCGGGCGGGCCATGTCGCGGACATTGCGCGGTTCTATGAAGGCATCGGCGAAGCGGCGGGGACCCGCTTCTGGTTCCACGGGCTGCGCAACGCCTTCATCACGGTGGCCGAGCGCGAGCTGATGCTGCCGCGCTCGCTGACCAAGCGGCTGGTGAACCACGCCCGTCCGTCGGACGTGACGGAGGGCTACGCTGCCGACTGGACCGTGGACCAGCTGCGCGATCCGGCCCAGCGGATCGCCGACCGCATCGATGCGCTTTGCAAATGTTGAGTTCAACACTTGCTCAGGTGTCCCTCATGCTGGCGTGGCCGCAACATGTGCTTGGAGCGAGCAAACATGCCAGCGCACAATGTCCCGTTCGGACGCGGTTGCGGATTCGAGTGACAATGGCGGTCATTCCGAATTCGGAACAATCGCCATTCCTACGCCTCCCGGGAGCTGGGGTGAGAGCCTTCCGATGATCGGGCACCTGCGTGGCCGTTCGGAGATGGAGACGACCGCAAGAGGCGCCCACCTGGCGAAGGATTCGGTGCAGGACTCGACGATCCGCGCGCCGGACAGCATCGCAGCCGACCTCCTGATCGAAATCGGGTCCATGGAGCCGGACGCCACGGACCGACCCGGCCGAAGGCAGGACAGGGCCGGGACGATGCGGCCATCTGTTTCGCCGGGCGGAATTGCCGGCAGGCCGAGCCGCCGGAGCCCATCTGGACCGGATCGTGCTTGTCGGCAACCCGGCGCCATTTTTCGGGATCGTGGTTTGGCCGGCGATTGGTGGGGTTGCGCACACGGAGGGGGCGCATGGCGGAAGCGGAATGGCGAGGGGCGGATCGATGAGGGAGATCGCGGCGAACGTAAGGCGGAATGCGATGCGGACGAGAGCGTGGACGAGGTCCGTGACGAACCGGGCAGGTCCGGTCGCTTGGGCCGCTTGTCCGCGACCCGGGGCAAGGGCGGCATGGATCCCGGGTCTTGATGACAAGGGCGCAGGTGCCGACAAGGCTGGGCGGCAGGAAGAGGGAAAGAGCTGGTGACATCTGGAAGAGGCGAAACGGAGACTGACGCAGCCGACGGGAGCGCAAGGCGCAGGTCGCGCTCGGTCCGCTTCCACGACCGGGAGTGGGAGCGAATCGAGGCGTTCGCGGAAGCGCGCGGCCTCACCGGGTCGGAATTCGTGCGCTATGCGGCGCTCGCGGCGGCAGAGGATCGGGGCGAGGCGACGGCTCGCCTAGCGCCGCTGATCGAGACGACGTTTCGGGCAACGCACATCCTTGCGACGAAGATGCGCGACGACATGCTTGATGCAGGCCGAAGGGCGGAACTCGATGAGCTGGTCCAAGCCGCACGGGCGTTGCAGGACAAGCTGCTCCACATAGGGGCCGGTTGACGGTCCGTGGCATCCTGCAGGGTCGCATCCGGGCGAACGTGTCCAGACCGCGGCTGCAGTCCGTGCAAGACTCATCGTTGATCGCGTCAGGGCGGTGTTGGCAGGACGGCCTGGCCAGCGCGTTCCGAACGCACGTCTCGATTCGGTGGCGGGTTCGGGGCGCCGGTCGCCGACCGGTTGAGAGCCTTCACGCATGTCGATGCCTCACCGTTCGCCTTGGGGATATCGCAAAATCCCAATTTGCCGTCACGCGGCGGATTCCTTGACGACCTTGACCTGACGCAACGCAACCCGCGCAAATTCCTCTGGCGTCGGGATTGAACCGTCTGCCCGCCGTATCATGAAAGGCTCCTCACGCTCAGCCTTCGTCGGCTGATAACTGTGCGGCTTCACCCGCACCTCGTCACGATCAATAGCCATTCCTTCGTGCCCTGTGACTGACCAAACCCTGCCGGTGTCAACTCGACCTGTTAACTTGACTCTCGGCGGGCATTAGATCGAACATCACAACGGTTCGGCGTGTTGATCTCTGACGCGCCAATGCTTGAAGGACCGAGAGTTCGTGTCTGGTCGACGCCGCCCAAAGGGCCGAATGTTCAAGTCACACGATTTCATTGTCTTGCAAGTCGGGCGGCACCGCCCATTCGTTCAGCGCATGACGCGGAAACACTCTTGCTCGCGCGGAGAGAGGGTCATGCTCCATCCTTGGCAGAGCCACTTACACCGTGCAACCAGTAAGGTGGACTGCTTGACCCCGCAATATCGGCGTGACAATGACGAGTAATGCGCATCATTGGCCTTGCAATTCTCGTGTTGGCCAACAGCAACTTCGCCAACGCCTCTGAAACAGCGGGCCAAATGGCCATGCGAGCGTGGAAGGTGCTGGAATGCGGAGTGTTAGCTGGCGAAGTATCCGCCTACTGCTCTGACCCAGACACTAACCAAGATTTCGCGTGTCATGGCAGATACGACTACCAAAAGGCATGGGAAGAAGCTTTCGCGCAATTCTTGAAGCTGGCACGTGAGTCCATAGACAGAGCAACGGACTTTTCGAATGACGAAGAGTATAAGGAAAAATTCTGGAGATCAGCACCGATTGCGCTGTCCTTGATTGGCATGGGTCCGTCAACGGACTTTACTGCCGGGCTGTGGTTCGCAACCATAAATGATGCCGTTCTAGACGACATAGATGAAGATCTCGTGCTAGAGTATGATGACTATGACGAAGGCATGAGTTTCGACACCAAGCGAATGCTACAAGTAGGCCACATGGAACGACAATACTCCGCAAAGAATTGCGAACTCTTAATATCGCAATGAACTCGGCATCCGGGCGCAAGTGTCGAGGCTTGCAGCGCGAATCTGTCTTGAGCTAGGAGCGCCCAGACACACAAAGGCCGGGAGTTGGAGTTCCCGGCTTCGCGTCCGCGACCGACATTGGGACCGCTGCGGATATGCGCACGGCACGCTCATCCCCTTCGCCTTGCCTGTCGGACATCGGCCCCTTGCGTTGGCCCGCGATCCGATGCCGTGGGCCGCCCGGTCGCCGTCGAGAGGAGAGACGGTTGCCTCGCGGACTGCAGGGGCATGCGGATTCCGGATGCCCGGCGCGTCACTGCCCGGTGCGTTCGTGCGGCTCGCGGGGCGGGCGCCCGATGACGTCCTTCAGTTCGTCAAGCTCGATGAAGTTGTCGGCCTGTCGGCGCAGCTCGTCGGCGATCATTGGCGGTTGGGAACGGATCGTCGAGACGACGGACACCCGCACGCCCTGGCGCTGCAGGCCTTCCACCAGTGGCCGGAAGTCGCCGTCCCCGGAGAACAGCACGACATGGTCGACATGGGGCGCAAGCTCCATGGCGTCGACCGCGATCTCGACGTCCATGTTCCCCTTCACCCTGCGGCGACCCTGGCCGTCGATGAACTCCTTCGCCGGCTTCGTCACCATGGCGAATCCATTGTAGCTGAGCCAGTCCACGAGCGGCCGGATCGAGGAGTTTTCCTCGTTTTCCAGGAGCGCGGTATAGTAGAACGCGCGCAGCAGCCTGCCGCGCCGCATGAATTCCAGGCGCAGCAGCTTGTAGTCGATGTCGAAGCCCAGCGCCTTCATCGCGCCGAACAGGTTCGCGCCGTCGATCAGCAGCACGAGCCGTTCGTCCTTGTAGAACATGTGCCTGTCCTTCCTTGCAGGGGCCGTGCCGGATGAAATTGGCTGTGGGATGAATCGTCTGGTCGGTCCGGCCGGTTCCGGCTTTCCACTTGCCGGGGGAAATTGCAACGGCCTGCTTGGCGGTTCGCGGCGTATTCGGTCGCCTGACCGTGGTGCCGGAGTTCGCGCGTCGACCGCTGGGAGCCGGCTGTTTGACCGGTGTCTTCAGGGCGAATAGCGTGTCGGTGCATCGGAGTGGGGGGGGCCAGATGTCGGCAAGCTCGGGGCGATCAGTGCGCGACGGCCCGTCACGCGGGATCCCGTCAAGCAGGTTTCGGTCGAGGAAACCGTCACCGAAACCGAACGCGAAACCCACCCTCGAGTCCCTGTTCAAGGACCGTCCGTCAGGCACCGGCCATTCCGAGGCCGCCTCCCGGCAGGACCTGGAGCTGCGCCTCGAAGGGCGGCGGCTGGGCCGTTTGCGAGGCGGCACGCCCCGGATCACGTGCAGCTGCGGACACTCGGGTGACGAACCGGTCGCAGCCCTCGTCATCCGGCACGGGGAGGACGCCCGCGTTAGTGATGCTATTGCCACGATGCGATGCAGCGGCTGCGGCGCGCGGCGCGTGCACGAGGTCCGTTGGTTCTCTTGATCGCCGCCTGTTGCCGTACAAGGTCTTTCCCGGATCGCGGGCGGCAGTGGTTGTTCTCCGCCGCGTCGACGTGATTTGGAAAGGCCCGGGTGCAGGCGCAGGAAGGCAAGGAATTCGGGAACCAGGTTTGCGACATTGCCCAGTCTCAGTTGATTTGCGGATGCGTTGCGACACACGCTGCACGCAGAGAGATGACCTCGGCGGAATCCAGGACAGCCAGGCCGCCAGCCGCTACGAGGCGGTAAGCGAGATTGTCGCGCTGCATCAGACGAGGCCTCCAGCTTGCCTCGGGTCTTCAGAAATACGCGACCGGCTCCTTCCAGACTTTGCGGCCCGGCTCGCTCCGCGATCCGACCGAAATCTGCCGCCGCGATATGTATGCGCGGAAGTCACGCTCGACGGGAAAGAGCGGATTGCGGCACGTTCCCGCGGAGCAGATATTCCGTTGGACCCAACGATGTTTCTGATGTCAATAGCGGCATCTTCGCGCTATCGCGAAATTGAATGGCCTATCCCGGAGGATGAAATGGGATGACATGCAAGCGACTGCTTGGATGTGAGTGGCGATCCAAATGGAGGAACGGATACGTGACGGAACTGGAGACCATTCTCAAGGAGCACAATGAAGATCTCGCCCTCATAGTCGGAAATGGAATAAACCTCTCCAACAAAGATGTACAGAACGAAACCTGGAAAGCTATTCTTGAACAGATTGCCAGAGATTTCGGATTCATCGATCCGTGCCAGAAGCTGTGTGATACGAGTTCATTGGTTGAACTCAGCGACCTGTTACAGCTTCATTCTGGCGATGATAGCCGCAACGTATCTGTGCAGACGGCATTTTGCGAGAAGCTCAAGGAATGGAAACATGGACAGAGTCACACGGACATCACGAATTGGGCAAGGAGACACAGAGTCCCGATTCTGACGACAAATTTCGATGCAACTCTTTCCGATGCCTGCAGCGCAAAACTGGTTCACGCGAAAAGAGACTCGGGAGGCGCGCCGCGTTCTTACTTCTACCCGTGGAGTTCTCGATTTGAAGTCTCGGGCCAACAGATTGACAAGCCTCGGAACAGCTTCGCGATCTGGCACGTCAACGGGATGTCAAAGTACGTCTATAGCGTTCGGCTCGGCCTTTCACACTACATGGGCTCAGTACATCATGCCCGGAGGTGGATGCATCGCGGCGTCGACCGCCTGTTCGCCAGCAAGGATGCGATCGATCGCTGGACGGGGCGGAACACGTGGCTGGATGCATTTTTTGCGAACGATCTTCTGGTATTCGGACTCGGCCTTTGCAGGGATGAAGTGTTCCTGCGATGGCTGCTGATCGAGAGAGCCAGATATTGTCGAAAGTTCAAGTTAGAAAATCGCAAAGCATGGTATGTCTGGGCCGAAGGAGATGAAGAGGGAGATCCAGACAGGGATTTCTTTCTGGATCATGTCGGCGTACGAAGAGTGGCAGTGGATTGCCATGACGAGATCTATTTGTCGCAGGCCTGGAACGCCTGAGCCCTAGACACAGTGGAATCGGATTGATGCTTCTGCTCGCTCTGCCGGTGACCTTTCAGCGTCCCGCACTTATGAAGGTGGCTCCGTTTCAGTTGTCCCCCACCATTGGCATCGTGCATCTGGATTGTCCGATTGAGCAAGGCAATGCCCTGCCAGCCTTTTCCCCTGGATCGGATGTCGCGCGGAGGGATGCAATGCGACGAGGTGTCCCCGGTCGAAAACGACCGTCCGGATGTCAGGGTACCGGCCACGGCGGGCAACGTCACGGTGTTCCGATGGCCCTGCGAATTCAGCATTATGTGAACAGGCCGAGGTCCTCTTCCTGAGACGCATTGGTCGCTTGGGTCTCAGGAGGTATCTGCGTGGGAACTGTTTGGTCGGCGACATGGACGGCGGTGTCGGCATCGAATGCAAGGTAATTGCGCAGGTCGCTGGCCTCGCGGATCGGCGGTCTTATTTTGTCTCTGACAGCCTGAAACAGTGGCGCAAGGTACTGCCGCGTATCGCCACCTGAATTTGTGTCATCGGAGTTGCATCCCTACTGCGCTAAAGGTTGCCGTCATTTCACGCCACTTGTCATACTTTTCGACGGGAAGCTGGAATCCCTTCGTGCCACAGCGAATGATGGCGCGTCGAGCTGCCTCGAATGCCCGGCCCGCATCCGCCTCGCTGCCGTCATGAAATTCGACCATTCTGATCGAGTCCGTAACGGGTTTGCCGTTCCGCTGCATGTCAAAGGCCACGACAACCTTCGTCGCACGTGCGCTGGTCGACAGGCTTCCGACGTTCCAGCAATTCCCGACAGCGAGGCCGAATGCCTCCTTTTCGCCGCGGGTCAGCGGCAGGTTGCGCGGCGCATTCTGCCGGGAACTGGCGTCAGCATCGGCATGCACGGCCGAGTTCCCGGTTTTGCGCGGGATGTCGTCAGACCGCTCGCAGTGGTATCTGCTTTCAAGCCCGACAACTGTACTGTCGTTCAGAAATTGATAATGCGAGGCCACGCCGGTAGCGGGTTTCAGGTAGACTACAGACGATCCTTCCTCCCATGTCCACGCAAGGCTCAGGCCTGTCAGCCCGAATTTCGTAGTTATGACCGGCAGGCCTTCTATGTCGATGAGCCCGGCATTGCGGCCATGATGACCGGCCAGTGTCATGATGGCCGGCCTGCTGCCATCAACAGTCAGGATGTAGCCCTCAACAGATGTGGCGGTGCGACACTCCCAAGTTTGCGTCGAGGGATTGGCGCGAAGCGCTGCAAGCGAGTTGACGTTGGATGATCCGGCGTAGGCATGCACGTCCAAGTGGCCGGTTTTTCGCGGGACGGCGTTGGTTTGCTTGCAATTGAAACTGCTCTCAGGTCTGACAACTGTACCGTCGTTCAGGAGTTGATAATGCGAGGCCACGCCGTTGGCGGTTTTCAGGTAGATCGCGGACGATCCTTTCTCCCACGTCCATGCAAGGTTCAGGCCTCTCAACCCGAATTTCGTGCTTATGACTGGCAGACCTTCCATATCGATCATTCCGGCATTGCGACCGTAATGACCTGACAACGTCATTACCACCGGAATGCTGCCATGGTCAGGCAGGATGTAGTCACCGACGGAGGCGGCGGCGCGACACTCCCACGTCTGCGTTGAAGGATCGGCGCGAAGTGCCGCAAGCGAGTCGGCGCTGGCCGATCCGGCTAAGGCGGCTGCAGCGAGTGCCAGGAGCGTGCATTTTCGCGTCATTTCTTTCGACGCCTCCATCAAGATTCGGATCGGGTCGCCCACTCCTGAAGTCACTCTGGCCTGAATGGCCTTGGTGACCGCTTTGCCCTGATTGGAGCAAAAGCCGATGACCTTGAACCGACGCTTCACCGCCATGCGGGCAAGATAGCATTGCCAGCCGCCCAGTCCAGTCGCCCGGCTCTTCCTGGCCGTGTCCGCGTAGCCTGCTTCGATGCGGCAACGAAACTGTTCAAGGCCAGTACCTTGACGAATTTTTATGACGCCCGTCGGCAATGGCTCGACAATACGCACGTGGTTCTGGACACCGCGATGACGAAGGCAGATGGATGGGTTGCCGGGACGTCGGTCCACGACGCGCATGCGACGCTGCGATGCCTGAACTCATTGTAGTCGGGACTAGCCCGACTTCAGAAACTCGGCGCGTATTTTGACTAATTTGGCGGGTTTCGGCGCGGAAAACGCCTTGTTTTCAAGGGCCCGTCCCCCAGAAGTTGCGTGTAGTGCCGACCTACCCCCTTGATCTGGAAGCGGCGGCGGCGGAGTCTCCACTCATGTTCGTGCGCTGCAAGAAGCGATTCAAGGACGGCAAGGAGCACCGCTACTGGAGCGTGGTCGAAAACTGCCGCGTGAGCGGCGGCCGGGTCGTGCAGCGACAGGTCCTGTATCTCGGCGAGATCAACGACAGCCAGCGCGCGGCGTGGTGCCGCGCGATCGAGGTGCTGGAAGGCGGGTCGGAATCGCGGCAGGTGGCGCTGTTTCCCGAGGACCGGGAGGCGCCCGCGCTGGACTGCGAGGTGGTGAAGATCAACGTCGCGGGAGTGTCGCTGCACGACCCGCGCCAGTGGGGGGCGTGCTGGCTGGCCCTG
>JAJEGW010000186.1 GCA_022819605.1 Silicimonas sp.
CATCAACGCATTGTGCACCTTCCTTGAAAACGCACCGGACTCACCCGTCAGGCGCCATACCCGAGAGGCAGAGGATATCGATGCGGTCATCGACGTCAGAGCGGTTTTCCAGCAGAGTTTCCGTCACTTAGACTATGGGGCAATGCCGTCCATGTTGCGCCCACACAAAGGGCGCTTCGGACTTTGCGACTACGAAAAGGTGTTCTGCGCGGATCTGAAGCGCAGCGACGATATCTTTGAGATGCGGGGGATCAACCGCAAAGAGGGATGTATCGTGATCGTCCGCCCCGACCAGCATGTGGCGAACATCCTGCCACTTGATGCACATGCCCAGTTGGCCGAGTTCTTCACAGGCTTCCTGCTTGCGGCGTGAGTGGGCAGCGGCACAGAATTGGTCACAGTTGCTTGACGTGAATTGGGTCCGTCTTGGGTGAAATCGCCAAGAAAAATTGATAGTTGAGACTTGCGAGACGAACTCTAAACACAGAGAAAAATAGCTCCAGCTTATCCAACATTGGTCGGTTCGAATTCGCCTGAATCAAACTTTTGGGGCGAATATTGCGGCCAGTCAATTCCGACAAATGACCTGCGCGGGTCAAAGAGGAGGAACTATCATGCGCACAACATGTACTGCGATCCGACTAATGATCACGGCACAGCATGGATCGCGGTCGATTGAACGCCGGGGCATGGATCATGGGGGGCATTTGCAGTGGGAAACGCCCCGTCTGGGCACACACTCATACAGACGTGGATCAATCAGGTCGCGCTGACGCTCTTTGCAGATCGAGTAACTGTGGAAGCCACTGTTGTCCGTCCAACGATGTGGGCCCGATGATCTGGGCGCGCCTGGATGTGGACGAGGATGGCCTCGCGTCGGTAGTTCGATTTCGTCCCTGGGCACCATGCACACTCCGGTGACCCCGTTGCTATGTCGGATTGAATTTCGGGAAACTCGATTCGCGCGTATCTATTTTTTCGACGGCGTCAATGACGGCACCGCAAATTTGGGTGACGTCGTCGGAAGTTATGACAAGGGGAGGTGTGAGAATGATCGCGCTGCTTCTGATCCCTAACAATACGCCGTGTTGATCGCGAACGTACCGGGGAAACTCAGCGTTCAGCCAAGGCGCGGCGCCCGTGAGTGGTTTGCGGGTCTCTTTGCTTGCAACCAACTCAATCCCGATCATCAATCCACGTCCTCGGATGTCTCCTACCAAAGGATGGGAAGATAACGGTGCAAGTTCTTCAAGGAATTGCTTTCCGCGCGCGACGCTGTTCTCCAGAAGGTCTTCGCGCTCGATGATGTCGATATGCGCCGAAGCAACCGCAGCCCCAACCGCGTGGCCAGCATAGGAATTGCCTGGCCCCATTCCGTTTCCGGTGTCCGCACCGTCCTGATCCATAAGCAAGGCTGCCATCGGCATGTAGCCGCTCGAGATTCCTTTGGCCAAAACAATCATATCGGGTGTCAGGCCATAGTCACTTGAAGTGAACCACGATCCGGCGCGGCCAAAAGCTGTCACGACCTCGTCGGCGATAAAGAGAATGCCATGCTCCCTCAAAACAGCCGTCATCGCAGGCCAATAGTCATCGGGCGGTTGCACCATGCCGCCGAAGCCAGCGGCCAATTCACCAAACATCGCTGCGAATTGCTCCGGGCCATGCTCGCTAATCGTCGATCTGAGTTCATCGACACAGAATTCCGCCATATCCCGGCCGCCGTAGAGTTCGGCATGATATGGACGAGGCGCGGTCAGAAAGACGACATCGTCCGAATTGCTTTCCACCCCGCCCCGCCCGCCGGCCAGCTGAACGCCGCCGTACGTGCCTCCATGATACGCTTCCTTATGAACCAGAACTTTGCGGCGCTTTGGATGCCCTTTCTGTGAGTGATAAAGCCGGGCAAGTTGCAGCGCGTGGTCATTCGCCTCGCCTCCGCTGTTCGTGAAGCGGACTTTTGACAAGTTGCGCGGTGCCCGTGCAATCAGCTTTTCTGCGAATTCGATGGCTGGGATGTTGGCGTAGTCGAAGCCTATGGAAAAATGTGCGAGACGTTCCATTTGCCGGGCAGCGACGGCTGCCAGTTCGCTGCGACCGTAACCAACCTTGTTTACCCAAGCACCACCTTGTGCGTCCAGGTACTCGCGGCCATCAATGTCCCAAAGCCTTGCTCCCTCACCATGAGAAAACACGACAGTGTTCTCTCCGCCGCCGCCGCCCGGATGCTGCAGAACACTTTGATCGCGTTCAATCCAGTGTTTTGCGTTGACGGAAGGCGTAGAAGTCATGGGTGGGCCACCTGCGATCAAGAGGTTGAAAAGGTCTTGCTGATGATCTTCCAGGCGCCGTCGCGCTTGAGAAGATGCATGTGGTCTGTGAAATCGAATGCTCCGAACCCGAATTCCTTCAGCACAACCGAGGCAGCGTTGCCGGTCACCACGACCAATTCAATGTCGTAGTTCAGTTCAAGCCCCTGCGAGGCCAGCGGTGGCTCGGACGCCACGCGCTGAATGAACGCTTCGGGCGATCCCATGACAAGGCGATCGCCAACGTGTCCATTCATTACGGCGTCATGGGCAAAGACATCGCGAAGTATGGCCACGTCTGCGTTGATGTATCCTTCGACATAGCGGTGTACGGCAGCGGCAACGGCCTTTTCGTCTTCAGTGCTACCCGACATCGGCTTGCCTCCTGCCTTTCATCGCGTTTCGAATGGCCGTCCCTGCCGGCAGCAGGATGACAATCAGAAACACCAGACTGAGCGGTCTTGTCACAAAGATGGTCGGATCGCCCCCCTTGGCACCGATCCCTTGCCTAAAACGTACCATGATCGGGCCCAGAACCAACCCCAGGATGATCGGGACCATGGGAATGTTGGTGCGTCGCAACGCGAAGCCCAGCACGCAAAACAGATCGCAATGATCTGATCGCTCCGGCAGCAATTGGTGGAACAGGTTCCCACCAGTGCGAGGCACATGATGACGACACCCAGCAATCGATCCGGAATCGATGATAGCCTCGCGATTCATCTGGTGCAGAATATTGTGTATAGGCCGGACTCTTGATCAAGCTCTAATGCCCGGGACGCCACGAGCTTTCGAGCATCTCGCTGATTTCTGCATCCAACATTTGCAACATGCCTGTCAGAGTTGCCGCTTCCGATGCCGTAAAGCATCGAGTCAGGCGTTCCGCCCTTGCATTCGCGAAATTAGAGACGTCATTGCAAAGCCCGATGCCTGCATCAGACAAACTGACAATCGATCTACGTCGATCATCCGCCGACCTTCTCCGAAGAACAAGGCCGCGCGCTTCCAGCCTCGCTATTGCGCGGCTGGTCCCGCCACGATCCATCGCAATCCGGTCCGCCACGTGATTGATTGTCGATGCCCCATCCCGCCCAAGAATTTGGATTGTACGCCACTCGCACATGTCCAACCCCAGTCCACGCGCGCTTTCGCGTTGTGCGTGGAGGCTGATCTTGGCCCCCAATGCGAACAACAAGGCCGGCAGATGTGAATCAAGATCGACGGTCGAGTTCTTCATGCCTCCCCTTAGCATGAATTAAGTTGACTTCTCAATGTTTGAAATGTCACATAACTTGTCCCGAATGGAGAACGTGCAATGACCTTGTCGATCAACGTATCCACCGTGCCGACCATCAAGGACGGAAGTCCCACAGGTGATACACTTCTGAAGGCGCTGCAGGATCTGGTGCCGACGCTCCGGGAACGGGCAGCCGAGGCAGAAGCGTCAGGCCGCATTCCAGAGGCGACCATCACCAACTTGGTCGAAATCGGGGCCTTTCGCGCGGTCGTTCCCGAACGCTTCGGCGGACTGGAGCTACCCTTTCCCTATATCCCGCAGATATTTCGCATCCTGGGTCGTGGCTGCTCTTCGACATCCTGGTGCATGGGTTTCCTTGTCTATCACAATTTTCAGTTCGCCCATTTCCCGCTGAAAGCTCAAGAAGAGGTATGGGGCACGCGTGGATTCTCGATGGCGCCCGGGCAGGTCATGCCTAGCGGCAAGGCTGTGCAAGTGGATGGGGGCTACCGAATTTCCGGGCGTTGGGGCTATGCCACCGGCATCTTCCACGGCGACTGGATGCTGCTATCTGCACCAACAGAGAGACACGATGGCGACACCGAGATGCGCCGCTTTTTCATACCGGTTGACCATTTCACGATTCTGGACACCTGGGACGTTGTCGCAATGACGGCCACAGGAAGCCATGACGTAGAGATCGAAAGTGAATTTGTCCCTGCACATCGCTCGATCCTGGTGTCGGAACTGCGCGAAATGCGGGCCGAAGGGCTGTCGCACAACGCTGGCCCGCTTTGGCGTGTGCCCTTGCTGAGCTTCATGGTTCTTGGCTGCGTCGGGCCCTTTGTCGGGGCAGCGGAAGCGCTGTTGGAAATCGTCACAGACGTTATGAAGACCAAAGTCGGGGCGTATTCGGGAGAAAAGCAGAAGGGGTTGATGTCGCAACACATTCGGATTGCTCGATCGGCCGTGCAACTGGACGCGATTGTTCGTCTATGGGAGGGCCATATCGAAGAAATGTGGGACGAAATTCGCCTAGGCCTTACACCCTCACGCGAGCGCCGCGCAGAGGTCAGGGCTGTGGCCTCACATGTGGCACATGCATGCTTTGAGATCATTGATGAGCTATCGCGATGTGTTGGGTCACGCAGCTTCTATGCAGACAACCCCATCCAACGATTCCATCGCGATATGTCGAGCCTCTCAACCCATGCGCTCTTCGAAGAAGATCATCTTGCCAACCTCTATGGAGCGACGCGGCTTGGACTGGACTTGCCGAAACATGCCATGATCTAGTGCCGTGTGCCGCTGCCTTCCGGACGCCAATCGGAGCCTTCGAGCTCCTCCGGCAATTCGTCATCACAAGGAACGGAATAGGCGCCGGTGAGCCAGCGCCACAGATCCAGGTCCGCACAGCGCTTCGAGCAAAACGGAGAATACCTCTTCTCGACCGGCTTCTGGCAAATGGGGCAACTCAAGTCATGACCTCGTGCAAGGGCAAGCGCTCGCGCTTGCGCAGGCACTCCATGTGACCGAGAGGCGTCCATCCTGCAAGCGTCGTGTCAACCGGACACGCGCGAAACGCCGACTTGGCCGCGTCCTCGACACGGCGACGATCACGCTTTGCCAGCGGAGCGAGGTCAATCACGATCTGACCGCCCAAACCGCGCAAACGAAGCGCGCGCGGAAGCGCTCGAAGTGCCGCGAGATTCGCCTTGAGCCCCGCCGCCGTCGAACTGCTCCCGGCGGAATTTACGTCCACCGCCACGAGGGCGCGGGTGGGTTCCACGACAAGAGATCCCTCGCCAAGCATGACATGCGGCGACCGCAATGCGTCGATCATCTCGTCCGCGCCAAACCGTGCAAAGCTCCCTGGCTTGTCGTCAAGGACACTTGATCGCGGCCAGTCCCGAAGCGCCAGCTCCGGTGCCGAGGGACCGTCGAGAAGCCTCGCGGGCTTGTCCAGCCGCGCATCGTTCAGTATCTTGCCAGCTATTTCAGCCAGACGGGCGATTTCTTCCCGGATCTCCATACCCTCTGCCGCGTCAGCCGCGGTTCGCAGGACAATGCCCATGCCTTCTGGAAGTTCGACTACATCCAGAATTGCCTGAAGCTCCGCCCTTCGCTCTTGATCCACGATCGCCCTCGAGATGTTTCGACCGGGCGCGCCCGGAGTCAGCATCGCATGTCGACCCTTGAAGAGAATCTTTTGCGTCGCGGGAGCGGCCTTTTCCCGCTCGGCATAGGTCGAAACCTGCACGGGCACGGTGTCGCCCTGGGCAACTCCCTTTGCGTGACGAAGAAACAGCGGCCCGTCTGGAGTCTCGAGGATCATGCCTCCCTGCCCCTTCAAGGGTCTTCCCGCCTTCGCGCGGTAAATGGCGCCCGGCCTCAGCCGATCATCCGGCGGGTCAAGCAGAATGTCGTCCAGTTCGCCGTCCACGATCCTGGCCGCCGCCTGGCGTCCAAAGATACGGTCCATGGCAATTACGCTGCCTATCATGACCGGCTCGGGACCGGGATTCCGGATGCCGTCAGCAATCTTGCCGTCTCGTGCGCCGGCAAGCCCATGATTGCCGTGTAGGATCCCGCGATCCACGGGATGAACGCGCCAGCAGGGCCTTGTATTGCGTAGGCACCCGCTTTCCCCTTCCAGTCACCGGTATCAAGGTACTCCGCAAGGTCGTTCTCGCCGAGACGCTGCATCCTGACGGTGCAAACCACGTCGCGCATCTTGAGGCCATCGTCGGACAAGACCGCGATTGCCGTATGGACCTTGTGACGCCGACCGGAAAGCAGACGCAGAAAGGTCTCTGCCTCATCGCGATCCTTTGGCTTGCCAAGTATGCGCCGCCCGACTGCCACGACCGTATCGGCTGCCAGCACGACCTCGCCGCCCAAGCGGGCAACGGACTTCGCTTTCTCTTCCGTCACGCGCAGGCAGTAAGCGCGCGGCAGTTCGCCCACCCTCGGAGTCTCATCGATGTCTGCGGGACGTACGTCCTCCGGCGTGACGCCTAGCTGAGCGAGCACCTCGAGCCGCCTTGGCGAGGCCGACCCGAGAACGAGGCGCGGGTGCGAAGCGTTCACTTGAATCGATAGTTGATCCGGCCCTTCGACAGATCGTAAGGCGTCATTTCCACCTGTACCCGGTCGCCGGCAAGAACCCGGATTCGGTTCTTGCGCATCTTGCCTGCCGTATGCGCGATGATCTCATGGCCATTTTCAAGCTCGACCCGGAATGTCGCGTTCGGCAGGAGTTCCTTCACAACACCGGGAAATTCGAGCAATTCCTCTTTGGCCATGATTCCTCCTGTTTTGACTGCCTGATCGTCAGGCGCGGCGACTATGTGTGGCGACCGGGCGTGAATCAAGCCCCAATTCGCAAGATTGCCAGAGTGATTGGTCCCGGCCCTGGAAAATGAGGCCCCGCGGCACGGTCCACGGTCAAGTTGTCGTGCCTGCCGCCGGAATCGTGGGGGGACCGAACCGTTCAA
This sequence comes from Silicimonas sp., assembly GCA_022819605.1. Classification (GTDB taxonomy): domain Bacteria; phylum Pseudomonadota; class Alphaproteobacteria; order Rhodobacterales; family Rhodobacteraceae; genus JAJEFO01. The sequence continues at coordinate 7,044 of JAJEGW010000186.1, forward strand.
GCATCCGTGCCCTGATCTGGTCGCGTGTCTCGCGATAGCTCTTGAGCTTCTCGTCTCTCGCCTCGCCAAGCCCGGTGGGATCCAGCACCGGCCAGTATTCGACTTCAAGATGAAAGTACCTGGTCAGTTCCAGGGCCCTTCTTTGCGAGGCCGGACTCAACGCGACGACAAGATCGAACGCCGCAAGGTCGTCGCCCCAATCCTGCATTTCGTCGAAGCTTCGCGAGCGATGGCGGGCGAGCTCGATGCCAATTTCCTCGCACACGGCGATCGAGAACCCGTCAATCTCCATGTCGTTGTAGACACCTGCGGACTGCACGTAGATTTCCTGGCCGTAGAATTTCTTCATCATCCCCTCAGCCATCGGCGAACGGACTGCATTGTGATCGCAGCAAAAGAGGACCGACGTGGGGTGGTCCGCCACCTGGTCAGCCTCCGAAGTGGAGAACGCAGATCAAGGTGAACAGGCGACGCGCAGTGTCGATGTCAAGCTCGACCTTGCCGTCAAGGCGTTCCTCAAGAATGCGCGCGCCCTCGTTGTGGATGCCTCGCCTCGCCATGTCGATCGCCTCGATCTGGCCCGGAGGAAGGCGCTTTACCGCATCGAAGTAGCTCTCGCAGATCTGGTAATAGTCCTTCACGACCTGGCGGAACGGTCCCAGAGAGAGGCGGAATTCGACAGCGGGCTTGTCCGATTCCGTGCGAACGTCGAATACGAGCAGCCGGTCATAGATGGCCAGTTGAAGTCGATAGGGTCCCGCAGGCGCATTTCGCGAGTCCGTCGCCGTAATCGTGAACGAATTGTCCTCCAGCAAATCGAAGATCGCTACCCGACGCTCCTGCTCGATCTCAGGCGTCGGCGGTGGAAGCGCACTGTCGTCAATCTCTATGTGTACGATCCGGGACATGTTGGCCGAGATACGGAAAGCACCGGCTTTTTCAATAGGAAACCCACTGGAACCCGTGTTCGGCATGCCCGAGAAGGGCAGTCGCACGAAGCGGCCAACGCCAATTCAGGCAGGCAAAATGCCCGCAGCGAAAGCTCACCTGGCGCAACAGTCATGCCGACCGGTTCGGATCATCATGCGACATCATGGCACGTCAACAGCCGCAGCGTCTCGCGCGGCGAGAGCAAAACCTGGACGATCTGCAATGGTTGACGACAGTCCGCCACCAACGCTTCAGGCAAGCGGGAATCCCATCCCCCCGCTGCAAGCCTGCGGCACTATCAGTTCAACCGGTCCAGCCTTGAACTGACGCTCAAGCCATGTGCCTGCAGCCGCTCGCTTTCCGCGAGCGTCACCGCCGCAGGACCGATCTCCCGGAGAGCCTCGGGAGACACCTGCGCCAGCGTAGTGCGCTTCATGAAGTCGAGAACCGACAAGCCGGACGAAAACCGTGCCGTGCGTGCGGTCGGCAGAACGTGGTTCGGACCTCCAACATAGTCACCGATCGCCTCGGGCGTCCATGCGCCGAGAAAGATCGCCCCGGCGTGCCTTATGTTCGGGATCATTGGCTCAGGGTCGCTGACGCAGAGTGCCAGATGCTCCGGGGCAATGTCATCCGCCAACGCGGCAGCCTCTCCCAGATCCTGCACCAGAATGACGGCACCGTTTCGCTCCCAGCTCGCGGCCGCGATTTCGCGCCTGTCGAGCAACTTCAGATGCTCCTCAATTGATTCAAGCACCAGTTCGGCCAACGTCGGGTCGGTCGTTATAAGAATGGCCTGCGCGCTTTCGTCATGCTCAGCCTGGCTAAGCAGGTCGAGCGCGATCCAGTTTGGATCATTTGACTTGTCCGCGATGACGAGGATCTCCGAAGGGCCTGCAATCATGTCGATTCCGACCTGTCCGAAGACCTGCCGCTTTGCTGCAGCCACATATGCATTGCCTGGCCCGGTGATCTTGTCGACGGGCATGACGGTTTCCGTCCCGTAGGCAAGGGCGGCGACTGCCTGGGCGCCCCCGAGCCTGTGGACCGTATCGATGCCAGAAAGCCTTGCGGCCAGGAGCACCAGCGGGTTGAGTTCTCCGTGTGGCGCAGGCACGGTCATGACCAGATGCTCGACACCCGCAACCTGCGCCGGGATGGCATTCATCAAGACCGACGAAGGATAGCTCGCCTGGCCGCCTGGCACGTAGAGCCCTGCCGACTTCACGGGCGTCCAGCGCCAGCCGAGCGTTGCGCCGGCCTCGTCGGTCCAGATCGCATCTTCCGGCCGCTGCCGTTCGTGATACGCACGGATGCGCGACGCAGCGACCTGCAGCGCCTCAAGCTCGTGCGAACCAATCCCCGAAACTGCGGTCTCGATCTCTTCCTCGGAAACGGTGAATTCGTCCGGTGTCAGCTCCAGATGATCATACTTTGCGGTGAGTTCAACCAATGCCTCGTCGCCACGCGCACGCACGTCGGCAATGATCCCGGCCACCGCCTGGATCACGTCCGGCGCGTCCTCGCGCTTCAAGGACAGGAGTGCTCGAAACCTGCTCTCGAACTCCGGGTCCGTCGTGTTCAGAAAGTGCGCCATTGATGACCTCTTGCCGACTCATAACTGCATGCAAAGAAACGCACCAGCCGGGTCCGATGTCACTCCGGATGCTCGGGCGTTCGTTGAGAGGGTGCTTCATAAGTGCATGTAACATCCTGCAACGTGATGTTGATTGTCTCGACCTCAACTTCAACAGCCGCGTCACCCGCAAATGTAAGCACTACGCGACCCATCCCATCCCCGTCAGGCTGGAAGCTGAGCATCAACAAGGACAGCACGATGTCCTGCGAAACCTCCGGTGCCGGCCCCTGCCGCCTGACCGCGATCACGTCGTCAACCGCGAGAACGGTCTGCACACGCTCCAGATGCAAATCGCGTTGCTCGCCCTCCTGTACGGATTCCCAGCGGAAACGATTGATCAGGCACGCGAATCGCCGCCTCTTCTTGTCCCAGGTCATCTCGCCGGCCGGCAGAATCGCGTCCTGGACAAGTGCGGACACGATCTGCAGATCCTCGACGTCGTCCGCACGCAGCTTCAGCGGCCGTTCCGGACCGGTCTGGACACTCGCGGTGCTCGAAATCAATTCTGGATCCTCTCGATCTTCGCGCCCACCGAACCCAGTTTTTCTTCCACGTGCTCGTACCCCCGGTCAAGGTGGTAGACACGGTTGACCACTGTCTCGTGCTCAGCACCAAGGCCCGCCAGGATCAGTGAAACCGACGCGCGAAGATCCGTTGCCATTACGGGAGCGCCTTTCAAGCGCTCAACTCCCGTAACCGTCGCTGTTCCGCCCCGCACGTCAATGTCAGCGCCCATGCGCATCAGCTCCGGCGCATGCATGAAACGGTTTTCGAAGATTGTTTCTTCGAGCCTGCTCACGCCATCCGCTATGCAAAGCAACGCCATCATCTGCGCCTGCAAGTCGGTCGGAAACCCCGGATACGGCTCGGTCCTGACATTTATCGGGCGGATGCGATCGTTTCCGCGTGCAACCCTGATTCCTCGCCCCGTTTCCTCGACCGATACGCCAGCCTCCCCAAGCCTGTCCGCGACGGTCCGGACAAGCTCCATCCGCCCGCCGACGCATTCCACCTCGCCACCGCAAATTGCGGGCGCCATCATGTAGGTCCCAAGTTCAATCCTGTCGGCAATCACCGTGTGCGTGGCACTTCCCAGCCGACTTGCACCTTCAATAGTGATGGTCGGAGTGCCCGCGCCCTCGATTCTGGCGCCCATCGCCACAAGGCACTCCGCCAGATCAATGATCTCGGGCTCGCATGCCGCGTTTTCGATGACCGTCGTGCCCTTGGCCAGCGTTGCTGCCATCAGGACATTTTCGGTCGCACCGACGCTTGCAATCCTGAGCGTCACCTTCGCGCCCTTCAGTCCCTTAGGTGCGGTTGCGTGCAGGTATCCGTCCTTCAGCTCGATTCTTGCGCCCAGAGCCTCAAGCGCAGCGACGTGTACATCCATTGGGCGCGCTCCAATGGCGCATCCCCCGGGCAAGGAAACTGTTGCCTGACCTTCGCGCGCAAGAAGTGGGCCAAGAACAAGGTTCGATGCGCGCATTTTCCGGACGATGTCATACTCGGCCGTTGTGGAAACCGAGCGACCCGAGGACATGGTGATGACCTTGCCGTCTTCGGAAGCCTGGACATGCACTCCCAGAGATCGCAGCAGCAGGCCCATCGCGTCGATGTCCGAGAGGCGAGGCGCGTTCATCAGGACAAGGGGTTCTTCGGTCAGCAATGT
>JAJEGW010000136.1 GCA_022819605.1 Silicimonas sp.
GTCGCCCTCGGCAGGCGTCAGGTCGAAGTCGAAATCCGCGTCGAGGACGGTCATGCGCCAGACGTTAGCGCATGCGCGAAATTGTTACCAGCGAAAAATGCGCCCGACGGCTGCCATCACTCTAGGACCGAACGCTTACCAGCAAACTGATGTCGTGACAGGCGTCGAGATCGTCATGCTTGGAATGGTGGCCGCAATGCCCCATATTGTTGGGTAGAGGAGCCGAGCCCATGCTTCAGATGTTCAGGAAGAGCCGATCCATGGTGATTGCGGCCGACGCGCTGCCTGGTCGCGACGCGCCGATTCCAACCGCCGAGCGGCATTTCGTGCTTAATCGTCCGCTTACGCTTGACGTACCCGATGGCCATGCGGCTGCTATGTTCGGCATGGGCTGCTTTTGGGGCGTCGAGCGGAAGTTCTGGTCGATTGAGGGTGTCTGGCTGACCATGGTGGGATATGCGGCCGGGCACACTCCAAACCCGACCTATGAGGAAGTTTGCACTGGTCGCACGGGCCACAACGAAGTGGTTTGGGTGACATACGATCCTGCCACTGTTTCCTTTAACGACCTGCTTCGGGTCTTCTGGGAGGGGCACGACCCGACGCAGGGGATGAGACAGGGAAATGACGTCGGTACGCAGTATCGTTCGGGAATCTACTGGACGACCGATGCGCAGCGTACGGCCGCCGAAGCATCCAAGGAGATGTTCGCGCATCGCCTTGCTGCCGCGGGATTCGGGGACGTCACGACCGAGATACTGCCCGCCCCGCCGTTCTATTTTGCCGAGGACTACCACCAGCAATACCTAGCAAAGAACCCTCATGGGTATTGCGGTGTCGGTGGTACAGGAGTGAGTTGCCCGATCGGCACCGGTGTGGCCGCATAGGCATTCTGACGCTGACAAAGGTGCACGGGTCGCGCTGAAACTGGAGCCACGACCGCAATCGCATACCGCATGACCAGTCGTCGGCATCGTCATTGCCGACACTGTTGACGAAGCGCGGCGGCGCGCATAGCCCCGGGCTCATGGAAACTTGGACCGCCCTGACGACGCTGGGAGACCGCGAGCGGGCAGAGGCCCTTGGGAAAGCCCTTGAATCGCTCGACCCGGAGCCTTCTGGCATCGGCGTCATCATGCTCGAAGATGGCAGCGGGAACTGGGAAGTGGGCGGCTACTTTGCAGACGCTCCTGACGAGATTGCCTTGGCGCTGCTGGCGGCGGCGCATGGAGCTGCTGAGTTCACCATCTCGCATCTGCCGGACGAAGACTGGGTTGCCCATGTGCGGCGTGAACTCGCCCCGGTGCATGCGGGACGCTTTCTCGTTGATTGCGGACGTGGCGTCGAAACCGTGCCCGAGGATCGGATTCTGATCCGGATCGAGTCGTCGATGGCGTTCGGTACCGGACATCATGGTACGACGCTCGGGTGCCTGAACGCCTTGGACAGTCTGGTCGGGAATGGTGCGATCATTCGCAATGTAGCGGACATCGGTTGCGGGACCGCAGTACTTGCAATGGCGGCTCAACTTGCTTGCGGCGCGGAAGTGCTTGCCGCCGATGTTGATCCAGTCGCCATCGAAGTTGCGCGGGCCAATCTTGCCGCCAATGGCCTGGAGGACTGCGTGGCGCTTGTCGAGGCCTCGGGATTCGATGACGCACAGTTGGCCGGACCGTTTGATCTCGTGCTGGCCAACATTCTCAGGGATCCGCTCCTTGGAATGGCCAAGGACATGGCGCGGGTATTGCGGGGAGGCGGACATGCGGTCCTGAGCGGGATCCTGATCGAGCAGGCGGATGATTTGGTCAAGCACTATGGATCTGCGGGATTCGACCTGCATATGCGCGAAGATGTCGGTGACTGGACCACGCTGACCCTGGCACGAACCAGTTCCTGAACGCCCGTGTTCACCTGCCGGAGTCAGGATTCCGGGTCGTCTTCATCCATCAGTATTCGTGCGGCATCGCCTTCCGGATCGTCATACTGGCCGCTTCTCACAGTCCAGACAAATGCCGCAAGCGCACCAAGTCCCAGGATCAGCGAGCAGGGAATGAGTATGACCAGAATGTTCATTGGCGCCTCCAGCGTCCGGCGTTGAGAATGACCACGAGCGAACTAGTGGACATTGCTATGGCAGCCATGAGCGGGGTGGCAATCCCTGCAACGGCGAGCGGGACGGCAATCGCGTTGTAGACGGCGGCAACCCCGAAGTTCTGGAGGATGCGTCGTTTGGCGAGCCGTGCCGTGCTGATCGCTTCGGCCACACCAGGCAACCGACCTGACACGATGACTACATCTGCCGCGTTTCGGCTGGCGTCAAGGGCGTTGCCAGGTGCGATGGAGGCGTCTGCTGCAGCCAGGGCCGCCGTGTCGTTGAGGCCGTCGCCCACCATGAGGACCGAACATCCCGCCGCACGAAGTTGCTGAAGAATGGCTGACTTGCCCTCGGGCGATACTTCGGACCAGAAGCGATCAACTCCGAGCCGGGCGGCAACCTGCTGGGCGCGTGCGCCCGTGTCGCCAGTCAGCAGGCATACCGCCAGACCCTTCGCCTTGAGCGAATCGATGGATTTCCTTGCATCCGGCAGAAGGTCCTCTGTGCTTGAAATCGCGTAGATCCGCCCGCCGATCGCGTATGCCGTGTCTGAGGCTCCGCCGACCCAGGCTCCGCGACCGAAGCGCACCGAATTGCCGTTCCATGTGCCTTCGACCCCGTTCCCGGCGATTTCCCTGACATTCGACACGTCTCCTGGGGCGGTCTTGGCGAGGGCATCGAGCAAGGTCCTGGAGAGCGGGTGGTCGGAGCTTTCCGTCAAGGTGCGAAGCAACCTGCGGTCGGCGTCCGGCATGTTGGGCGGCACTTTCAGGACGCGGCGAGTCAGCGTGCCGGTCTTGTCAAAGACGACCGTGTCGATTCCGGCGAGCCGTTCGAGAGCGGTTTCGGACTTTACGAGAAGGCCGTTCCGGTAGAGCCGCGACGTTGCCACGACGGCGACAGCCGGCACGGCGAGGCCCAGCGCGCAAGGACAGGTGATGATGAGCGTTGCGATGGCGACGTTCAGGGCCACGCGCACGTCGCCGGTGGCAAGAAGCCAGCCGAGAAACGCCGCGGCTGCAACAATGTGGACCGTCGGTGTATAGATCGCTGCCGCACGGTCAGCGAGGCCGGAATAGCGGGATCTGGCGTTCTCTGCCGTGGCAACAAGCCGTGTCATGCGGCGGAGCGTCGTATCCTCGCCAACCGCAGTGGCCGTAGCCGTCACTGGACCGGTGAGCACGATATCGCCCGCCGTCAGGGTGTCGCCACCGGTCAAGGCCAGGGGATCGATTTCGCCGGTAATGGCGCTCCGGTCGACCTCGACGCTGCCATCGTCCAGAACTGCGTCAACCGGAACGCGTGTGCCGACCGCAAGCCACAGCGTGTCACCGACACGGAAATCCCCTAGCGGACGGCTCCTTTGAACACCGTCCTCGATCCGGATGGCGCGAGCGGGCTCGATTGCGGCAAGATCGGCGGCGGCGGAGCGAGCGGAGCGACGCATTCTCTGGTCGAGAACGCGGCCAGCCAGCAGGAAGAAGGTGAGTGCAAGTGCTGCGTCAAACCAGGCGTGTTCTCCGCCACTTGCGACTTCATAGAGCGACATGGCCGACGCCAGGATGATGGCAAGAGAGATCGGAACGTCGATGTTGAGACGGCCGACACTTAGGGCCGACCAAGCGTGCCGGAAGAACGGCTGGGCGGCGTAAACCGTCGCGGGAAGGGCAATTGCCGCGCTGATCCAGTGCAGGAAGTCACGGGTCGAATCCGATGCTCCTGACCAGACTGCGACCGACAGCAGCATGACGTTCATCATCGCGAATCCTGCCACGCCAAGAGGCAGGACCAGGGTCTTTCCATTGTCGATGCCGCTGGCGTCCTTCGTCGCTTCGTGCGCCTCGATGCCGGCCGCTGCAAGTTCCCGGATCCACGGGCCCGGATCCGCGCCAGGATCCCCAGACACGGCGGCGCGGCGGCGTGTCAGGTTCACGCGGGCAGAACGAATGTCCGGCTGCCGCGAGAGCACTTCCTCCACGGTCCGGATGCAGCCTGCGCAGTGGATGCTTGGCAGAACAAGAGTGTGGGTCGGTGCCGCGTCCGATGCCGGAAGGAAATCCGCTTCGGCATTTGAGTGGGCAAAGGCTGGATAGGCAGAGGTCATTCTTCAACCCACATCGTGACTCGCTGCCTGAAGGGCGTTCCGTCCGGGGCCATCATGGCCAGCCTGAGATTCCAGTATCCGGACGTGAGATTTTTCGGTCTCGGTGCAACGAACCGTGTGCCGTCGAATCGGAAAGAAAGGACGCTGTCCTCGGCGACGTGAGTGGCCCGACCGAGGGTTGCCTCCGTGATCCGGGACTCGACCGGACCGTCGGGGCCGAGAACGGCAAGCGTTACGGTGTCTTTGGTGACGCCGGGCACTATGTTCCAGCCCAGAGCCTCCTGTGCGCGGCGCTCGGCGTCAAAGGTCTGGCTTGCGACATAGGAGTTTTTGACCTCAAGGCCGGGGAAGGTGCGCACGGCCATCGTCGCGAGCACGAGGTTCACGGCAACGATGACGGCAAAGGCGCCGACGAAGAGCGCCAGCACGTGGTAGCCGTTGATCTCCCGCCTCACTGCTCGGACCTGCCGTTGAAGACGCTGTCCTGGTAGGCCCGCTCGCCGGAGACGACGTCTTCGACCCAGAAACGGATGCTCGTGGAGTCCGCAAGGGCGGGGTCGGTGTTCGCGGAAGCAATGACATAGACCCTCTGATGCGCCATGTCATCTGCGGGCACCGGAACCTGCGTTGCATCGACGCCCTCGAGGTCCAGTCGAAGTGCGGCGTCGCCGGCGACCTGGATTTGGAAGGGGCGATCCTCGCCGTGCTTGTTTCTGAGCCGCACGTCGTAGGCGTTTCGAATCGAGCCGTCGGAAAGGACGACGAATTGCGGGTTTCGGACAGGTGCCACGGTTATGTCGATTTCCGGACGAACGAAGAGCGCATAGAGAAGGGCAAGGCCGATGAGGCTCCAGAAGGTCGTGTATGCAACCGTGCGCGGCCGCAGGACATGGCGCCAGACTGACAGCGACGACTGGCCGGCCCGCTCGCGTTTCTCGTCGGAAAACGCAATGTAGTCGATCAGGCCTCGCGGCTTGCCAATCCGCGCCATGACGTCGTCGCAGGCATCGATGCAAAGCGCACAGGTGATGCAGGCCAGCTGCTGCCCGTCCCGAATGTCTATGCCGACCGGGCAGACGTTTACGCAGGCGTTGCAGTCTATGCAGTCGCCTGGCTCGTCGCGCGCGGATTCGGGCATGCCGACGGCCGGATCAATGCCCGGCATGGGGATCCTGGGCGATCGCCCGCCGATCAGGGGACCTGCGGCCTGGGCGGACGCCGCAGCACGTTCGGCGAGCGCGCGTCGCTTCGTGCCCTTGCCGCGCGGTTCGCCTCGCCAGTCGCGGTATGCAACCGTGAGCGTCTCTTCATCCATCATCGCGGCCTGGATGCGGGGCCATGGACACATGTAGATGCAGATCTGTTCCCGCATGAAGCCGCCAAGGACGAACGTTGTGCCCGTCAGGATCATGATCGTGAAATATGCGACCGGCGCCGCGTCGAGCGTGATCAGGTCACGAAGGAGCGTTGGTGCGTCGGCATAGTAGAAGACCCAGGCGCCGCCCGTCGCGACCGAGATCAGCATCCAAAGCGCCCACTTGGTGAGACTGAGCCTGATCTTCCTGAATGTCCATCCTGACTTCCAAAGCCGCATTCGCGCGTTGCGGTCGCCCTCGATCCAGCGTTCCACAAGCAGAAAGAGGTCTGTCCAGACAGTTTGCGGGCACGCGTATCCGCACCAGACTCGGCCCAGCGCCGACGTGAAGAGAAAGAGACCCACCCCGGCCATGATCAGGAGGCCGGCGACGAAATACAGTTCGTGCGGCCAAATCTCGATCCAGAAGAAGTAGAAGCGTCGCCCGGCAAGGTCGATAAGTACACCCTGGTCGGGGAGGTTCGGCCCCCGATCCCATCGGATCCAGGGCGTAAAGTAGTAGATGACGAGCGTCACGCCCATGATCCACCACTTGAGCGTGCGAAAGAGCCCGGAAACCCGGCGCGGAAAGATCGGCGCCCGTGCGGCGTATAGAGCAGTGGGTTCGCTGTCGCTCATTGCTTGGACCTATACGTTCGCTCCAACCGGCCACGTTCCGGCGCATTTGCAAGTTCAGCCGCCCGAATGCGGGACGCTGATTCCTTGCGACTCATGCCAGCAGGGCTCGGTGCGCGGCATCGGCTCGCCGGGTCAGGAGGCGCACTGACTCTCTCGGGTGCGGCAAACTCCGCAGAAGCGTATCTCGGACTTGACCGTGTCGAAAGAGGCATGGCTCGTCATTCGCCGCCGCCCAACTGATGCACGTAGAGCGTGACGGCCTTGATCTCGACTTCATCCAGCCTCGGGCCCCATGCGGGCATTACGCCAAAGCGCGAGTTCATGATCGACTCGGCGATCGCCTCGCGACCTCCGCCGTAGAGCCAGATGGCGTCGGTCAGGTCTGGTGCGCCAGTCTCGCGGTCTTCCGTCCCGGACTCCATGTGGCAGGAGGCGCATTCCTCGGCGAAGATGGTTGCACCGCTGGCAGCAAGTTGAGCGTCATGTGCCTGACCGGACAGTTGAAGCACGAATTCGGTTGCGGCCGCGATCTGCTCCTCTTCAAGGAACTCGCCGTAGGCCGGCATCTCGGACCAGCGGGCGTCGTCGTCGGTATCGTTCCTGATGCCGTGGCGCACCGTGGCCGCGATCGCGTCGAGCGTGCCGCCCCATAGCCAGTCGTCATCAAGGAGATTGGGATAGCCAAGGGCGCCTGCGGCCCCTGCGCCATGGCACTGGGAGCAATGGGCGCGAAAGACTGCGGCACCGCCCGCAACGCCATAGTGGTAAGCCGGATCGTCCCGCTCGAGGGTAGCCAGGTCGGCAGAGGCCAGACGCGCGACGACCTCGGCGTTCCGTGCATCCACTTCCGCGATTTGGGCTTCAACCTCCGCTCGCGTGGAGTATCCGAGAAGCCCGGCCGTCGCGCGGTCGACCAGCGGCCAGGCCGGATATGCGATGCAATATCCAATGCCCCAGACGATCGTCAGGTAGAACGTCCACAGCCACCAGCGCGGCAGGGGCGTGTTGAGTTCCTGGATTCCGTCCCAGTTGTGGCCGGTGGTTTCGGTGCCCGTGACCGGATCGTGATCTGTCCTGTCTTCCATCATGCACTCTCCTCGGGTCCGGCTTCCGCCGCGCGACCTGGTGCGCCGTTTGGTCGGTCATCCTGGCCGTTCACGCTTTCCGCATCGTCCTTGAGCGGAATGTTCGCGATCTCGTCATGAACGGCACGAGACCCGGGACGGAACGCCCAGGCGATGGCGCCGACGTAGAAGATGCACAAAGCCAGCAGCACCCAGCTGTCGGCAAGTTCACGCAGGAATGAATATGTCTCCATCGCTTCTTCCTATCGAGTCTCGTCCGGCGTGAAGGTCGAGAAGTCGACCAGGGTGCCGAGCATCTGCATGTACGCGATGATCGCGTCCATCTCGGTCAATTCGGGCTGCCCGTCGAAATTCGCGACGACTGCGCCGGGATAGCGTTCCAGCAGCCCCTCGGTGTCCGCGTCGGGATCGGCCTGGGCATGAAAGTCCGCCCGGGCTTCGGCCAGCATTTCGTCGGTGTAGGGCACGCCGACCAGGCGATGCGTTGCCAGAAGATCCTCGATCAGGTCGTCGTCGAGGCGCGCATCGGCGAAAAAGGCGTATTTCGGCATGACGCTTTGCGGCACGACCGATTGCGGATCGATGAAATGGTCCACGTGCCAGGCGTCGGAATAGCGTCCGCCGACTCGGGCAAGGTCCGGGCCGGTTCGCTTCGACCCCCATTGGAATGGGTGGTCGTACTTCGATTCGGCGGCCAGCGAGTAGTGGCCGTAGCGCTCGACCTCGTCCCGCATCGGCCGGATCATCTGGCTGTGGCAGACATAGCATCCCTCGCGGACGTATATGTCGCGCCCGGCCAGTTCGAGCGGAGAATAGGGGCGAACGCCGTCAACGTCCTCGATCGTGTTCTCAAGATAGAAGAGGGGCGCGATCTCGACGATCCCGCCGACCGAGACGACGAGCAGCGAGAAGACGAGGAGGAGGGTGGGGCTTCGCTCCAGGATGCGGTGCTTGCTGAGGGTGGACATGTGCGCCTCCCTATTCCGCAGGGACGCCGACAGGCGCGGCCGCTCGTGCGCCGCCCCTGATCGTCATCCACATGTTCCAGGCCATGATTCCTGCACCTGCGAGATAGAGGACACCGCCCAATGCACGAACGACATACATAGGATACTTGGCTTCGACGGTGTCGGCGAAGGAATTCACGAGAAAGCCCTGGGAATCGACCTCGCGCCACATCAGGCCTTCCAGGATGCCCGTCACCCACATCGATGCCGCGTAGAGCACGATGCCGATGGTTGCGAGCCAGAAGTGCCAGTTGATCGCTGGCATCGAGTGCATTTCCTTGCGGCCCCAGAGCCGGGGAGTAAGGAAGTAGAGCACGGCGAAGGTGATCAGGCCGTTCCAGCCAAGCGCTCCGGAATGCACGTGACCGATGGTCCAGTCGGTGTAGTGCGAGAGCGAATTGACCGCGCGGATCGACATCATCGGACCCTCGAAGGTCGACATGCCGTAGAAGGCGAGCGAAATCACCATCATGCGGATGATCGGGTCTGTCCGAAGCTTGTCCCATGCGCCTTGCAGCGTCATGAGTCCGTTGATCATCCCGCCCCATGACGGCATCCAGAGGATCACCGAGAACACCATGCCCAGCGTTGAGGCCCAGTCCGGCAGGGCGGTGTAGTGCAAGTGGTGCGGTCCCGCCCAGATGTACAGGAAGATCAGTGCCCAGAAGTGGATGATCGAGAGCTTGTAGCTGTAGATCGGGCGGTTCGCCTGCTTGGGCACGAAGTAGTACATCATGCCGAGGAAGCCCGCTGTCAGGAAGAAGCCCACGGCATTGTGTCCATACCACCATTGCACCATTGCATCCTGCACGCCCGCGAAGACCTGCACCGACTTCGAGCCCCAGATCGAGACAGGGATCGAGATGTTGTTCACGACGTGCAGCATCGCGACCGTGATGATGAACGAGAGCAGGAACCAGTTCGCGACGTAGATGTGCCTTTCGCGCCGGTTGAAGATCGTGCCCATGTAGACGGCGAGGAACGCGACCCAGACGATTGTCAGCCACAGGTCGACGTACCATTCGGGTTCCGCGTATTCCTTGGATTGCGTCGAGCCGAGGACGTATCCCGTGGCGGCCAGCACGATGAAGAGATTGTAGCCCCAGAACACGAACCAGGCCAGGTTGCCGCCCCAGAGCCGCGTTCCGCTGGTCCGCTGGACAATGTAGAACGACGACATGATGAGCGCGTTGCCGCCGAACGCGAAGATGACCGCGCTCGTGTGCAGTGGCCGGAGCCGACCGAAATTGGTATACGGCTGGCCCCAGTCGAAGTTCAAGGCCGGATAGGCGAGCTGCAGCGCAATCACGACCCCGACGAGGAAGCCGACGATGCCCCAGAAGCCGGTGGCGATAACGCCGGCGCGGATGACGTCGTCCGCATAGCCGGAAGCGTCGACCGCTGGATGTCTTTCGCCGACCTGGCCGACCTGCCAGACGAAGAGGCCGGCGGCGATCAACATGATCAGCACTGCATGGACCTGGTAGGCAAGGTCATGCCCCCAGTTCGCGGCGAGCGCCGCAATCAGGGCCGTCAGGCCCAGCAAGATCAGTTTCAGCGTATCCCACATGATTGGATTCCCGGGATTGATTGGTTGTCGCAGCGCCTAGGCTGGGATTGATGCCGCGCGCGGCACGGGACATTCTTTCGGATTTCTGGGCAAGTATGCTGGCATTCTCGACTTCCTTGCGTTCGCCTGAGGACGCTCGGACGGCATACTTTCCGCGCTCGGTGCAACCCGGTTGGCAATTTCCGCCGGGACCGCTCTGCAAAGCGAGGCGCGCTGCCTTGATCCATGTCAAGACGATCCGCGAACTGGCGGAAGTTGTCGACCTGGCAGGGTCCGTGAGCAGCATCCGGCGTTGCTTGCTGCATGCGCCACCTCTCCGCATCACGACATGTTGGAAGTCCCACTTGCAGCAACGCGCTAGTCCGCATTTTCGAGTTCCGCCTCAAGGCGCGACGTGTCCGGAATGATGACGCGCCTTGCGGTCTCCAGCTCTATGAGGCCTTCCTTGCGGAGTCTCGACATTTGGCGGCTGACAGTCTCGATGGTAAGGCCCAAATAGCTTGCCGTCGCTTCGCGCGAGAGCGGCAAGTCGATCTGGACCGGTCGATCGAGATCCTCGGGCAATGTGGACCGGCGCAAGACGAGCATCAGGAAGCTGACAATTTTCTCGCGTGCCGTCAGGCATCCAAGCAGCAGCATCCAGTGCCTGGCGGCGTCGAGTTCGTCGAACGCTATGTCCAGAAGCCGTCTCCTGATGGCCGGTGCGCTTTCGATCAGGTCTTCAAAGGGTCTCCGCCTGAAGCAGCAGAGCGTCAGGTCGGTGACGGCCGAAATGTCGTGCTCGCAGGAGTCACGACCCGGCCGGCCGATGAAGTCCGACGGCAGCAGCATGCCGGTGATCTGCATTCTTCCGTCAACCGTGGTCTTCGAGAGGGTCGCAACGCCGGACACGATGGAAGCGACGACATCCAGTCTTTCGCCGCGGTGCACAACGGCCTGACCTGCGGGGATCGACTTGTAGGACTTGATGGCATTCAATTTGGCGAATTCCGCGTCATCGCTTGCCGCGCAGATGGCTCGGTGCCTTACGGGGCAGTACTGGCAGTCCAATCTCAGGTCTTCGGTGCGCGAAATTCTCACGGCATGCTCGCTACATGGTTCCTCGATTGCATCAATGGTTCATCGAGAATGGATCTGTCGTATCCCGTGGAGGCGAAGTTACATCAATTCCCCGGAGCGACCATAGGGATTTTGGGACCCGAGCGAGACAAATCGTCGCCCGCGTCCCGTTTCGGGAAGTGGCAAGCGGGCAGCAGTCTTGCCGCGGGAGCGCCGAGGAAGGGCAAACGATGCCTGCCTTGCTTCCCGCGGTATGTTCGGGCAACTTTATGAATCCGCCTCGGCTCGGTGTGCCGCAGCAAATTCCGCCATGCTGTTGAACCGGAAATCTGCACGCGGCGTGCTTCCTGGGTCCATCGTTGCACCGAAGCCTTCCTTGCCATGGCGACGATATATCCAGCAGTTTGCCAGCCCGAATTCGTTTGCGGGGGCATGGTCATGGAAAAGGCTCTCGGCCACATGCAGGATCTGGGACCTGTCGCAGTTTTGCCTGCCAAGCGCTTCGATCATGTATTCGAAGTTCCGCGAGGCTGGCTTGTACGAGCCGATGTCCTCCGCCGTGAAGATGCCGTCAAACGCGACGCGAAGCTTCGCGTTGCTGCCGGCAAAGCTGATGTTGTCCGTGTTGGTCAGGACGGCCAGCCTGTAGTGCTGCTTCAGGTATTCCAGCGCTTCCGCGCTGTCCGGAAAGGCCGGCCACGTCCCCACGGTCGCGCCATACGCCTTGCACTCTTCCCATGACACGGTGACGTTCCACTCCTCCGCGAGGCGCCGATAGACGACCGGCAGCAGATCGCGATACAGCTTTGACGGTGTCAGTCGCTGGATCGTGGATTCGTGATATGCGTGGGTCTCGAGGACCTTGTCGCGGTCAAGCGATTGATCGACTTGATCGGTCAGCGGCTTCAATCCCTCGATGATCCCCGTCTCCCAGTCAATGAGCGTGCCGTAGACGTCGAAGGTCAGGACCTTGAAATTGCGGAGTTTCAAATCTCTCCCCTTTCGGCCGAAGAGGTTGCCGGCAAGGCGTGCAAGACCGGAACCGGTGGACTGGTTTTCTGGCGAACCCTAGCTGCCGCGATTTCCGAACCACATGCGCCGAAACAAGCCGTCGCGCAGGTAGAATTGGTGATAGAGAGCCGCGCAGGTGTGCAACAGCACAAAAAGAACGAGAAGGTTCGAAATCAGCCCGTGTGCCACGCGTGGCGCAAGAGTGGACAGGTTGGCCGGCAACGGCTCGCCGTTTCCGCCGAAGACGATCGGAAACAGGCCGCCGGAAAGGGCCGTGCCCAAACCGCTGAGCACCATGAGCGCAATCAGCAGATACATGATCCAATGGGTCGCGATGCCGACCTTGTTCAGGAACGGGCTTCCGGTCTCGGCGTGGGGCGGCTTGGCCGAAGCGAACCGAACAGCAAGCCGCAGGAGCAGGAACGCGCCCATGGCCAGGCCGACCGTCATGTGGCCTGCGAGCCCCTGCAGCTTTTGCGGATCGGCATTGCTCATGGTGGACAAGAGCACCTTTCCGAAGAAGAGCGAAACGACGACCATGACCGCCATAATCCAGTGCAATGCAACCAATAGCGGGTGGTACCTGGTCATTCCTGTCTCACCTAGTCCTGGCTGCTTGATACGGTCCACTGTCAAGGCACCGGATACCGTAGTCAACTCCTGCGAGGGCCGGCATCGAAATTCCGCGTGATTGGCTCGGCATGTGACCTGCGGCCTACGAGTCGCCTCTTTCCACAGCCATTTTGGTCGCCCGTGCGGCGTTCCCGATGCCCGCGACCAGATCAACGCGGCTGGAGTCTGACGTCGCGAGCTGTCGACTGGAATCTCCCGAACACATGGCCTTCAGGTCCCTCAAGATCATGTCGCCGATCAGGTGGCGGCCACCCTGAACCGCCGCCGCGCGGTGCGGCGAGAGAATGACATTGGACACATTTCTGACCGGATGGTTCCGCGGCAGCGGTTCGACGGGAAATACGTCCGCAGCGACCCGTATTCGCCCGGTCTTCGCCGCTGCGACGAGTGCGTCAAAATCCACCAGGTGCGCTCGGCTCAGGAGCACGACAAGTGCGTGGTCCGGGAGCAGGGCAACCATGTCTGCCGAGATGAGGGCCTTGTTCCGGGATGTCGGGGCAGCCGTCACAAATAGGCAGCGAGACCACTTCAGCAGGTCTTCGAGCCTGCACAGTTCCACGTCGAACTGGTCCACATTCCCTTGCGCCAGCCAAGGATCATGAGCCCTGAATCTCGGACGAAACGGAGCGAGCAATCCCGTCAGTTCCCTGGCGATTTGTCCAAATCCGACAAACCCGATCCTTGCGCCGTGCAACGAGAAATCGGTCGTCGGGTTTTCCTGCAGCCAGCCTTCGTTGCCGCCTCGAAACGCTTCGTGCTCGGCGACCAGCCCGCGCGCGCCCGCGAGGGCCATTGCCAGTCCCATTTCCGCGACGGATTCCCGAAACCCCGGAGCGCAGGAAAGGACCTCGACGCCCTTTTCGGCACAGGCCTCGTAGTCGATCGAGTCCGGAAAGGCGCCGGAGACCTCGATCACTGCACGAAGCTTCGGTGCATCGTCGAGCATCTTCCGCGTGACGGTGGGGGACGCGGATATCAACACTGATGCCGACGGCCAGGCCGCGTCAAAGGCTTCGCTGGAGATTGGTTCGTCCCGTCCCCAGATCACATCGAAACCCTCCCGCAAGGCCGAGAGCGTGTCCTGCGAGAACAGTTCGGCCAGGGATCGCCAATGAGGATCGAGAATGATGGTAGGCTTCGTCACAGGGTTTCGTCGAACAAATGCGCATGCGCCGGGTCGAAATCGAACGAAACCGCATCGCCCGGATGCAGGATCGTGTCCTCCGGCAATGCCGCAACGATACTGTCGTTCGAATTCAGGCGCACGTCCACGATTGTTTCGCTGCCCAGTCGTTCGGTCAGGACTACCGTGCCGTTGAGTGGCCCTGTGCCGTCCGACACGGGCCTCAGTTGCTGCGGGCGAATGCCGAGCGTCGCCTTCTGGCCGGTCGTGTAACTGCGTTCGCCCGTCTTGACAGCAACACCGCTGATCGCGGGCCCTGAGACCCTGACCTCCTTGGCGTCCGCATTTTCAATCGAGACCGCGATGAAGTTCATGGAAGGCGCGCCAAGGAAGCTGGCGACAAACAGGTTGGCGGGGCTGTGATAGAGGTCCATCGGCGCACCCGCCTGCATGACCTCGCCGTCTCGCAGCACAACGATCTTGTCGGCGAGTGTCATGGCCTCGACCTGATCGTGGGTGACGTAGATCATCGTGGTCTTCAGTTGGGAATGCAGTGTCGCGATTTCCTGGCGCGTGCTCATGCGAAGAGCCGCGTCAAGATTCGACAGCGGTTCGTCGAAGAGAAAGACTGACGGATCGCGCACGACCGCCCGGCCTATGGCCACCCTTTGCCGCTGGCCGCCCGAGAGCTGGGAGGGACGACGGTCAAGGAGGTTTTCCATCTGGAGCATGCGCGCGGCCTCCGCGACCTTTTGTTCGACCACGCTCTTGCTTTCCTTGCGGATGGTGAGGCCGAAGGCGATGTTTTCGCGCACGGTCATGTGGGGAAAGATCGCGTAGGATTGGAAGACCATTGCAACGCCGCGTTCCTTGGGCTGGAGGTCGTTGACGACGCGACCGCCGATCCGAAGCTCGCCGCTGGATATGTCCTCGAGCCCGGCAATCAGCCTCAGCAGCGTGGACTTGCCGCAGCCTGACGGGCCCACAAAGACGACGAATTCCCCGTCCTCGACGTCGATGTCGACTCCCCGGATCACTTCGACGGTCCCGAACTGCTTGCGAACGTTGGAAAGTTGAATGCCAGCCATGTCAGCGCTCCAGGGTCAGGGTTCCGTCCTCGCGTCGGAACACGGGCGCGGGATCCATGATGTAGCCGCCAAAGCCGTCCGGTCCGCCGTCCTTGAACCCGAGGAGCTTGAGGCCGTCGTGCTCGACGATGCGGGCGGCGTAGCGCAGGACTTTCGTGTCCAGCGCATCGCCGCACGGCAGTCGCCAGGGACCGCGCGGCGATTCGCCGATCAAGTAATGCGTGCCGCGACCCATGCGACCGTTTTTTTCTGCGTTCCAGCGGGCCTGATGTTCGGGATCCATGCAGAAGAGGCAGTGCCATCTGCCATCGATTTGCAGTACCTGCGGCACTTCAAGCTGGCCCCAGCCGCCAGTGAACACCGGAGGTTCCAGCGTCCAGGTCATCAGGTCGGGCGAAGTGGCAAACCCGATGCATCCTGCATCATTGGTTTCGTCGACTCCGGCCGCACGCGCGGTGAAGTACATCAACCACCCCGGGCCGTCAGGATCCTGCATGACCCAGGGGTCGCGCATGGCACGGTCGTGCCAT
>JAJEGW010000168.1 GCA_022819605.1 Silicimonas sp.
GGATTGCGGAGTTGCGGTCAATCCGGACGTCATCGCTGCCCAGATGGAAAGCGGGATCGGCTACGGAATCGGCCACGTGATGCGCAACGAGATCACGTTCACCGATGGCGAAGTGGACCAGTTCAATTTCCCGGACTACGAGCCGCTTCGGATCAGCGACATCAGAGCCATCGAGACCCATGTCGTGAACTCGACCGAGCCACCGACAGGGGTGGGCGAGCCAGGCACGCCGCCATCCGGTCCGGCCCTGGCAAATGCTATCGCCGTGGCTGGTCCGCGCGTGACCCACTTGCCGATGACCGCAAACGGGGTGCGTTTCTTCTGACCACGAACGGGACAGGCGCGCGTGCAGCGCGCCGTCCATTCTTCCAATCACGATTGAGCCTCTCAGGGAGAGCTCTTGAATCTGAAGGACTCACCAATGTCCAATGAATTCCATCCGGAAGATCCTCAACGACGCGCCTTCGTGGCCGGAGCCGTCGGCGCGGGCGCCGCTCTCGCTGGAGCGGGCGCAATGACTCGCGCCCAGGCGCAGGAGGCGAGTGCGCGGCCCAGGGACTTCGACGGCAAGACCGCCCTCGTGACCGGGGCCGCCCGCGGCATCGGCCTTGCATGCGCGGATGCGCTCGCCGCGCGCGGCGCGAACGTCGTGATCCTCGACGTTGCCGGGCAGATCGCCGAAGTCCCCTATCCGCTGGCAACCCAGGCCGATCTCGACGGGGCGAAGGCGCAGATCGAGGCCCATGGCGTATCCTGCCTGGCGCTGAAGGGCGACGTGCGCGACATGACGATGCAGCAGCGGGCGGTCTCCGCCGCCATGGACAGCTTCGGCGGCATTGATTTCGTGATCCCCAATGCGGGCATCACCCAGACCGGTTTCCTGGAGGAACTGTCAGAGGAGGAGGTCGATCTCGTTCTCGACATCAATCTCAAGGGCGTGATCAAGACGATCCAGGCCGTCACGCCGATCCTGCGTCAGCAGAATTCCGGTCGCATAATCACCATGGCGTCGGTCACCGGCCGCATGGGGGCGCAACGCTTCCCGGTCTATTCCGCAACGAAATGGGCCGTGATCGGCCTGACGAAGACCACCGCGGAAGCCTTGGCGCGACACAACGTGACGGTCAACGCGCATTGCCCCACGCTCGTGCGCACGGGGCTCCTGGAAAACGACTACGTTCTGTCGACCATGGTTCCCGGCGCAACCCTCAGCTGGGAACAGTTTGAAGGATTCGCGCAGGAAATGCATCTCATGCCGACCGGCTTCTACGGACCCGAACACGTGGGATCCCTGGCCGCGTTCCTCTGCTCGGACGGCGCATCGCTCATCTCCGGAGATGTCTTCGACATCGCGGCGGGCTTCAACGCACGCTTCCCGGCCTGACGGCAATCTCTCGAAAGCTCAAGGACATGACCCGAACCATTCTCATCACCGGCGCTTCCTCCGGCATCGGCAAGGCGACCGCCCTGCATTTCCAGGCCCGGGGCTGGAACGTCGCTGCCACCATGCGCAAGCCCGAGGACGGAAACGATCTGGACGTGCTGGACAACGTGATCGTCACGCGCCTGGACGTGACCGATCCAGCCTCGATCACGTCGGCGGTTGCCGAGACCGCAGGCCGTTTCGGTGCAATCGACGCACTGCTGAACAACGCGGGCTACGGAGCCTACGGGCCGCTCGAAAGCTTCGAAATGGAGCGCATCCGGCGCCAGTTCGACACCAACGTGATCGGGCTGCTGGAGGTGACCAGGGCCGTCCTGCCGCACATGCGGGCGCGGAGGTCCGGGACCGTCGTCAACATCAGTTCCATCGGCGGGCAGATGACGTTTCCCCTCGGCACGCTCTATCATGGCACCAAGTTCGCGGTGGAGGGGATGTCGGAGTCCCTCCACTACGAACTTGAAACGGTCGGGATCAGGGTGAAGATCGTTGAACCGGGCATGATCGCGACGGAGTTTTCGGGGCGCAGCTTCGACTTCGCCAACGATCCGGCCATGGACGAGTACCAGCCGATTGTCGGGGCGTTCATGGGGGCCATGGGCAGCGGCGGCATGGAGCCGTCCCCGCCGGAACTCGTGGCGGAGGTCATCTGGAATGCCGTCACGGACGGTTCGGACCGGCTCCGCTACCGCGCCGGGGCTGACGCCGAGGCGCTGCTCACCCAACGCAAGGAAGCGGATGATGCGACCTTCATCGCAGGCATCAAGCAGCAGTTCGGGCTCTGAAGTCCTTTTCCCCGGCGCTATATCCTCTTGCGGCCAGGGATCTGGACAGCCCGGTGCTCTGCCGCGATGTGTCCTGCATGCCGGGTGCGTTGCCAAATGCATCCGGTGTTCCACTGCAAATCCCTTGTTCCCGATGCAACCCAGGAAGTTGGAGACCTGAAATGAAGCTCACCTTGATCATTGCGTTGTTCACCTCTTTTGCCGCGCCGGCTGCGTTCGCCGAAGGCGACGTCGGAGACCCGGCAGCGGGCAAGCGGGCATTCTCGCAGTGCCAGGCCTGCCATGTGATCGTTGACGGCGACGGCAACACGCTTGCAGGCCGCAGGGCCAGGACCGGACCAAACCTCTTCGGCATGATCGGGATGCAGGCCGGCACGGTTGAAGGCTTCCGGTACAGCACGGAACTCGTGGAAGCGGGGGTGCAGGGGCTGATCTGGGACGAAGAGACGTTCGTCGCCTATTCGCTGGACCCGGTGAAGTTCCTGCGGGCGTTTCTTGATGACAGAAGGGCTCGCGGCAATATGACGTTCAAGGTCCGCAAGTCCGAGGATGCCGTCAACCTGTACGCGTTCATCAAGTCGGTCAGCCCGGCGGCCGGGCAGGATTCGGAAGGCAACTGAACCTGACTGACGTGCCGACGTGCCTGCCCGATTGCGCGATGCCGAACTTTCTGCAATGCGGGGTGTACAGGCAGGAATGCAACGAATCTCTGTGAGTGGTCACTCGCCACCCTTGCGAGACCATGCAACCCGAAGGAGACTCTCGATGAATCATCTTGCGACAGGAATTCTGGCCCTCGCGGCCGTCGGAGCCTTGACCGCTTGCGGTGGTGGCGGGGAATCGTTCGACGGAGATGCGGCAATCTCGCTGACCGGCTCCGCCGCGCCGGCGGAAACGGTTGCCGAACAGGCGAAGCGGTCTGCCGCGACGGCCGAAAGGGCGAACGCCCTCGTGGCTTCAACGCTTTACGGCGAAGTCGAAGGTGAGGAATTTTTTGTCGTCCCTGATTGCGACGGCACGTTGTGCATCTTGACGACCGATTCGACCGGGGTTGCCATTCCCTTGGGGTTCCTGCCCCTTGACGCCCTGTTGAACCTGGAAACGGCGCCAGGCGCGCGAAGAGCCGTTCTCACGAGGAACGGCATCACCCTCGTGGAAAACCGTGGCGAGACCGAGACGCCTTTCCGGGAGTACGGCGCATGGATGGAGCACGGCGCGTTCTCCGTCGTGACCGGAATCCAGTCCCTCGACGCCCCTGTCACGGCCTTGAGAGGGGCGTTTGTCGGCGGGGAGATTTCGGGGTCTCGTCCGCTGGCGAGCGCGACATGGCGCGGCGTGATGGTCGGCACTCCCGCGCGAGGCGACGACCGTGACGACATCCTGCAGGGCGACGCGACGCTGGCCTACGATCATGAGAGCCGGACGCTGGACGCGGATTTCACCGGCATCGTGAACCTTGACCGCAACGTCGCTCACACGGTCGAGTCGGTGCGCTTCGACGACGTCCCCGTTGTCGGCGACGGCACCTTTGGCCGTGGCAACGTCGACGACCAGATCAGGGGCGCCTTTGGAGGGTCGGGTCACGAGGAGGTCGGCGGCGTCTTCGAGAGACATGGCATCGTCGGCGCCTTCGGGGCAAAGCGGCAAACGTCCAACTGACAGATCGAACGAGTTCGGGACAGACTCTTTCCGGACTCTGGCCGTAACAGCCGGAAGCGCGCAAGGCCCGAGTTCAAGGCCGTTGCCGTTCCTTGCCTGCATGATCCGAAGGCACCTGACCAGGAATCCGACTACACGTGCCGACGGGGTCCGAACCTTCAACCTGCATGTCCTGCACGGAAGCCGTCTGCCGTGGGTCGGTCGCACCAGGGTCCGGCCCGGGACCGGTGCGTGCGCGCCCCGTCAGTCCCCGGACGTCCCGAATTCCTCGCTCAGCGCCACGAACGTTCCGTAGAACAGGCCTTCGCTGCCGTCGCCTTCTGTGAATTCCGCGTCGCTTGCGAACGGCCAGCTCCGCCCGGTCCCGTCCGCTGTGCAATCGCGGCCTGGAGCGCAGGCCGCAGCGACGAACGACATGCGTCCATTGATGCGCAAAGTGCGACACTGGCGGTGCCAACCGCACTTTCCGCTGGGCATTCCTGCGACAGATGGCTACATTCTTCCAATGCATTCGCGGCTCTCGCTGCCCTGAAGACGGGGCCGCGACCCCTCTGTTTCTGGAGCCTGGAAATGGCCATCGAATCCATGAGCGAACTCCGCGAGGTCTATGCTCCACCGGCAGCGCGAGCGGGCCAGAAGGTTCTGGATCACCTGGACGTTCACTGCCGCAATTTCATCGCCTTGTCGCCGTTCTGCGTGATCGCGTCCACGGGCGCGGACGGACGTGCTGACGCATCGCCGCGCGGCGACCCGTCCGGGTCTCTGGCCCATGTTCTCGATCACAGGACCCTGCTGCTTCCGGACCGGCCGGGAAACCGCCAGGTGGACACGTTGATGAACCTGGTGGAGCGTCCCTTTGTGGGCATGGTGTTCTTCGTGCCAGGCCTTGCGGAAACGCTGCGGGTCAACGGGCGGGCGGAAATCTCGACTGACCGGAAGTTGATGGAACCGCTGGCCATCAACGGCAAGCTGCCGATTTCCGTGCTCAAGGTGACGGTCGAAGAGGCGTTCCTGCATTGCGCGAAAGCCCTGATTCGATCCCGGTTGTGGGAACCGGAGTCGCAGGTCGAGCGCACCCGGTTTCCGTCTTACGGCAAGGTTCTCGCCGATCAGATTTCCGGTGCCGATGCAGACGAAATCGATGCCGGCGAAGAGGAGAGCGCGCGAACGGAGCTGTATTGAGCTGCTGTCTGAAGACCTTTCCGGAGTTGCCTGTCTTCCGGCTTGGAGCGGGATGCAGCGCGCGCGGCTCGAGTCCAAGGACCTTTGCCATTCCTTGCCTGCAAGATCCGCAGGCGCCTGACCAGGAATCCGGCCGCGCGTGACGACGGTGTCCGAACCTTCAGCCGGCATGTCCTGCACGGATGCCGTCCGCCCTCGGTCGGTCGCACCCGGGTCCGGCCAGGGACCGGTCCGTGCACGGACCGTCAGTCCCCGGACGTCCCGAATTCCTCGCTCAGGGCCACGAACGTCCCGTAGAACAGGCCTTCGCTGCCGTCGCCCTCGGTGAAATCCGCGTCGCTGAAGCCTGCGGCCAGGCGGGGATTGCCGGCCCCGTCGGGAACGTTGGAAAGCCCGCCTCCCCAGAACCCCTCCGAATGCGTGATCTCGCGATCCGGGTGCCTCACCTCCACGCCGGCATGCTCGAAGTTGCCGGCCTTGTCGACGGTCGCCGCGCCGAGATGCAGTTCGTAGTCCGCGGCGACGGCCCGGACGTCGCGGATCTCGTCCCCGAGGAAGACGCCGAAATGCGCGCGCCGGGTGACGAGATCGCCCGCGCAGCCGATGCAGCCGCTAAGCGTGCCCTCGGCGAAGTCCGCCGTCAGCGTGATCGCCCCCTCGTACTCGTCGAGCACGTAGGCGCCTTCGTGCTCCCCCCAGTCGCTTCCCGGAACGTACGCGTAGAGCCCGCCGGCCTGGCCGGCGTAGGTCGCCGTTCCCCCGGCCGGCAGTTCGGGAGGGAACGCGGGGTCCAGTTCCGGCCCGTCCACGATGGCGTACTGCACGGAGTCCGCGAACGAGAGATCGGAAAGACCCTGATCGGGGAACTGCGCCCACCAGCCGGCCATCAGGTAGTCTGCCGGATCGGCGCTGTCCCAGCTTACCAGGGCGTAGGCCACCGTCGTGCCGTCGTCGTTCTCCTTGACGAACGTCCAGTCCCGGGCCTGGTGGCCGGGAAGGGGCGTGCTGCCGACCGCGGTCGCGATGGCGTCCTCGGCCGTGCTGACGGACGCATCGGTGCCGTCATCGAACGTCACGAAGACCCGCAGATGCGGCCCGGAGAATTCCGAGTTCCTCTCGTGACTGATCCTGCCCTCGTCTTCCGCAGGCGCGTTTCGCGAGCAGGCGCCCGTTGTCAATGCCAGAACGGCGCCGAGCAGGATCGTGGTCAGTCTCATGGCTGGCCTCCCGGGGGATTCCGGACGTGAACTCAAGCCAGCATATGCAGTTTTCCTGGCACCGCTGCAACCCGCATCGATCGCCGCCGCATTGCCGATCCCGGACATCATGCCGTTCATGAGCTGCGGCCTGCCGAGGCCGTTGCCGGAAGCCGGTTCCTGCGAGCCGGCGACTGTCGCGGCACGTGCCGACGCCATCGGGATTGCCCGGTGACGCTTGGCAAAGTGGGCGGAAGCGCGGGCGTCCGGACTTCCTTCCAGGGTCGCCGCGCGTTTCTGTCGCTCTCGCACTCCTCCCCTGTCAGCAAGAGTGCCGCCACGGAAGCCGGCGGCACGTCTCCGGCCCGGAGCCGGATCCACGCAGGAACCGGACCTGCGGCCGTCACCACCTGATCTCGGCGTCGAGGCCTATGGAGCGTCTGGCGTCGCCCGGATTCGCTGTCCCTCAGCACTGCCCGCGTCCCGAGGGAGACGTCGGGCGCGCTCCGGACGTGATCACTCGGGATGCTGGAGAAGGCGCCGCTGGTGACGAAACCATTGGCGAACAGGCGGCTACGCCGGACCGAAGCTGACGGTGGCGCTGGCCAAGCGTGGCCTCGGGGCGATCCTGGCAATCGTGCACAGGCGCAAGGAAACAAGGGGTTTCACGGTTCTCTGACGCGGTGGAAGGTGAAGAGGACTTTCGCCTGGATGTCCCATTGCCGACGTCTGGCGAAGGATCACGAGCGGCGCCTGGAGGGCACCGTGGCCTGCGCGCAGCTTGCCGCCTGCCGGTTCTTGATGAGGCGGGTGGCACGGGGGATAGCGTCATGAAATACAATAACATAAGTAAATCAAAAACTTATGCTTCAAGCCCTAAGAGTCAACCATTGCTGCGGCATAAGCCGGACCGTCGCGTCAAAATTCCCATCTCTCATGCTGACCTACATGTCCGCAGCAAGCAGGCAGCCCCAGATTCCACATTGAGGAGATGCGGCTTCTCGCCTTCGAAACCGAATTCCATGCACTCAGTGCAGGGAGCGGCATCGCGCCGCTCTGACGGTCAAGTGTTGTATGATTCCCCGTCAAGTACGCAAGATTTTGCACAGACGGTCTTGAACAATTCCAGAGACGATGGCAAGCAGGCGAGAGCAACAACAGCTGCGTGGGTTCCCGTCGCAGTCATTCCAGAAGCCGCGACGAGGAGGGCAGCGCAAGTGCCAGATGCGATCCGTATTGTCATCGAAACCCTGAATTTCACCCTGGCGAAGGCATTGACATGCGGCCCGGACTGTCCGTTGCCGCGATGCCGAACAGCCTTCCGATCCTCCGAAAGCTTTCTCCGCTTCTTCCATCCACGACCTTCTGCGCGGCTCTTCTCGCTGGCCACGCTCCTTGTCAGCCTGCCACTGCTTGCCAGCCTCGCGGGCCACGCTGCTGCAGAAGGGGTGAGACCGCAGCCCACGGCGACCGTGACCTACGCCGGGGCCAACAGCCGGATCACACTGAACGTGCCCGCCGGACTGAAAGGCAAGGATGTCGTGTTTTTATTTTCGACACTAGACGGGACCGCAAAGGGTGGCAGGCAATGCGGCTACCGTGATCCGGACGTTATCACCTTGGACTTCAATTCCAGCATCGTGATCAGGAAACTCGACATCAATACCGACACAATCGAGCTTCCGGTCGAGTTGTGCGATGGCTCCGTGGGCAAGACCTTCCACGTAGTATGGGACACAAGCAACTACCTTGGTCAAGACCAAGAAGGTAATCCGTACCCGGGTGAAGACAGCCATCCCTTCGACATCACGGCTCCGAACTGCTCGCAAAGGGCACATTGCAAAACGGAAATCAGCATCGTCGGGAGCACTCCGTCGGTGAACCTGTCAGTGTCGGGCTCTGGGCATGTCACCGAAGGCGGGAGCCTCACAATCACGGCGACGCGAAGCGAGGCCAACACCTCCGGTTCGGCGCTTGTCATCCCGATCCAGGTGAAGGCCGCGGGCACGACGGCGCAGCAGGGCGACTACACGGTCGCGTCCTCAATCAGCATTGCGGGCGGCACGACCACAGGCACGACCGAATTCACGGCGACCGATGACGGCGCGGACGAACCGCCGGAGACCGTGGTGGTCGAATTCGGCACTCTGCCCGACGGCACCGTGGCGGGATCGGGCGACGAAGTTGAGATCACCATCACCGACAACGACGCGACGCAGGTGACCCTGTCCGGGGCGACGGAAGATGTCACCGAGGGTGCGGACAGGACATTCACGGTGATGCTGGGGCGCGGCCTCGTGGGCGGGGAGGAGCTGGCGGTTCCGCTGACATTCGTCGGCGATGCGACGCGGGGCACGGACTACACCACGGCCTGCCCTGGCACCCTGCCTGCCGGGGTGGCATGCACGAACCTCGACTCGGGCGAGGCCATGTTGACCTTCACTGGCCCATCGAGCGGCACGACGGCGACTTCGGTGACGCTGACGCTCAGCGCCGCTATGGACAGTGTCACGGAGACCGGCGGGGAGACTGTGGACATCGGTCTCGGCACGCTGAGCTCGGATTCCGGCACTGGTCTCGGTGGCGGGGCTTCAGGGACGGACAACCTCGACACGTTCAGAATAAACGACCCGGGGACGACACCGGTCGTGAGCGTTTCCGGTGGTAGTGCCGTGACGGAGGGCGGAAGTGCCGTCTTCACGCTGACGGCCAGCCCGGCGCCGACGGGCAGCATCACGGTTAACGTGGACGTGACTCAGGTGGGCACGTTCGCGGCAACCGGCCAGACGGGCACGAAGACGGTCACCATAGGCGCCAACGGCATGGCGACCCTGACGGTCGCAACGGATGACGACGGCATCGACGAGCCGCACGGCTCGATCATCGCGACCGTCCGGGACGGCAGCGGCTATTCGACCCATGGCGAAGACGGATCCGCTTCGGTGACGGTCAACGACAACGATCCGGTCGCGTCATTCGCTTCGGGCTCTTCAAGCCAGGACGAGGATGACGGCACGCGAGTCATCGACATCCGCGTCGATCTGGATCCGGCTCCGCAGTCGGCGATCACGCTCCTCTACGCTGTGGACGGGACGGCCACTCCCGGAGACGACTTCACCATCGCGAATTCCGGCACGGTCGTGGCGGACCCCGGCGACGATCACGTGAACATCCCGGTCCGGATCATTGACGACAGCACGCCGGACGGCGGCGAGACAGTCGTCCTGACTCTCGCCGAAGGCACCGGATACTCCGTGGGAGCCCCGAGCAGTCACACCGTGACCATCACGAATGACAACGACACCGGCGGCGGCGGCGGGCCGCAGCAGACCGCTCCCCCGGAGGAAACCGGCGATTCGGCAACCGACCTGCCGACGGTGACGGTCATGCCCGGCCCGTCGCCGGTCGACGAGGGGACCGCGGCCGGGTTCACGGTGAGGCGTTCCGGATCGACGGCCTCGGCGCTGACGGTCCTGCTGACGGTGAGCGAGGACGGGACGGAGGGGCAGGACTTCGTGGCGCCTGAAGACGAGGGTGGCAGGGAGGTCGAAATCCCGGTTGGCTTCGCCACGGCCTCCTATGTGGTGCCGACCGTGGACGACGACGTGCCCGGGCCGGACGGCACGGTGACGGTCGCGCTGCGCGGCTCCGGCGACGAATACACGGTGGGAAAACCGACCCGGGCCTCGGTGACGGTGCCCGACTACGACGGCCTGCCAGAGGCCTCCTTTGCCTCGGTGGCGACCAGGACCTCCGAGGGCGACGGCGCGGTTGACGTGGCGGTTCTCCTGGACCCGGCGCCGACGGTTCCGTTGACGCTTCGCTATGCCGTGTCCGGCACGGCCTCTCCCGGAACCGGGACGGACGGGGACTTTGTCATTGCGGGCTCCGGCTCAGTAGTTGTGCCCGAGGGCGCGGCCCGCGCGACGGTCCGGATCGCGCTCCGGGACGACCGGGAGGACGAGGGCGACGAGACCGTGATCCTCGCCCTGGCGGAAGGCGAGGGCTACGTCCTTGCGGACGGCGGAATCACGCGCCACGTGCTGACGGTGGCGGACGACGACAGGACGTCCGCAGCGGCAGCGGATGATGATGCGCGCCCGGCGTTCCTGACACGCCTTGGCCGCACGGTCGGCCTGCAGGCGGTGGACGCGATCACGGACCGCCTGGCTGCGGACCGTGCACCGGGTTTTGCCGGCACGCTTTCGGGCCGATGGCTGCCGAAACACCGCGAGCCTGCGATCGAGAACGGCATTGACGAGGCTCGACGATTCCTGGCGGGGCCAGACCCTGAGGACGTCGGAACCGGCGAGATCGTCGCGGGGACGGCCTTTGCGCTGACGCGGGACGCGGCCGACGACCTCTCGGTCGCCGTCTGGGGCCGGGGAACGCGTTCGGCCTTCGGCGGCACGGAAGGCGGCATGGCGCTCGACGGCGCGGTGACGGGCTTAATGTTCGGGACCGACTGGACGCGCGGCGACCACCTCTTCGGGGTGATGCTGTCGCGGAGTCGGGGCGAGGTTCGGTACGGCCTCGGCAGCGGCCAGATCGAGACGGGCCTGACTTCGGTGGTTCCTTATGCCGCGCGTTACGTCGACGGTCGCATCCGGGCATGGGGTGCCGCGGGCCTTGGCAGCGGCGATGTGGTGCTGGTGCCGAAGGGCGGCAACCCCGTTTCCGCGGATGTCCGCTGGCACATGGCCGCGGCCGGCCTGAGCGGTGCGCTTGACGCGGCCCGGACGCCAGGCGGAGCCGGTCTCGGCTGGACCGCGGACGCGCTCTGGACGCGGACAGCGGCTGATGCCGCTGCGGGGCTGCGGGCGACCTCCGGCGAGACGCGGCGGCTGCGCATCGGCCTTGACAGTCGCTGGGTCTATAGCGCGACAATCTGGATGAGAATGCGCGACAATCAGGATGAGAATCTTGGCGTCGCGGCAGGACGGAGTGTTTCGGCACATTGGGACGATTGCAAGGGTTTTCTTCCAGTGCCGACAGGCAGGTTAGGTTCGGGGTG
>JAJEGW010000098.1 GCA_022819605.1 Silicimonas sp.
TGCGAGGGCGACATCTTCGTGATGAACGACAGCTACATGCAGGGCACGCACCTGCACGACATCACCGCCATCGGACCGATCTTCTTTCAAGGAGAGCTTGTGGGCTTCGGCGCAGCCCGGGCGCATTGGAACGATATCGGCGCCATGGATCCGGGCTCGGTCATGGGTTCGATGAACATCTTCCAGGAAGGGCTGAGACTCGGGCCGACGAGGATCGTGTCGCGAGGCGAACCAATCCGTGAGTGGTACGACCACTTTCGGCTGAACACGCGGTTCAAGGATGCCACGATCGGTGATCTCGGCGCCCAGATCGCGGCGATCCGCACCGGCGAACGGCGGCTCGCCCAGCTTCTCGACCGAATCGGGACCGAGACCTATCGCGCCGCCTGTCACGACATATTCGAACAGGCGCGTCGGCTTGATCGTGCGGCAATTGCCGCGATCAGGGACGGAACGTGGTCGCGCGAGGGCCATCTCGACGACGACGGCGTCGGCAAGAAACCGATCAAGGTGGCGCTGACGCTCACCGTGAGGGGCGAGGAAGTGATCGTAGATCTCACCGGGACGTCCGGTCCGGTGCCAGGCTCGGTCAATTGCGGGGCGAGCCAGACTGAGAGCCTCCTGAGACTAGCCTACAAAACGATGATCAACCCCGACCGGGCCATCACCGGCGGCTCCTTCGAGACCATGACAGTCGTTCTGCCCGAGGACTGCATGTTCAATGCCAGGGAGCCCGCAGCCTGCGAGTGGTATTTCACCGGTCTGGGGCTCCTGGCCGACCTCTTCATATCCTGCCTAAGCGAGGCCATGCCCGAACGCTCGACCGCGGCACATTACGGCGACTCGATGGTGGCGGGGTTTTTCTCGGTGGACGAGCGGCGCGGGCAATGGATGTCGATCGATCCGACCGCCGGTGGCTGGGGCGGTCGTGCAGATGGTGACGGGGAAAGCGCGTTGATCAACCTGGTGAACGGTGGATTCCGCAACATACCGGCCGAGGTAATGGAAACCAAGTTCCCGATCCGCCTCGAGGAGTTCTCCATCCGTCCTGACAGCGGCGGCCCCGGGCGCTGGCGCGGCGGCTGCGGCGTGGTACGCCGCTATCGCGCGCTCGAGGACTGCTTCGGCGCCATCTGGTTCGAACGTTCGCACACGCCGGCCTGGGGATTGAATGGCGGTGGTGACGGAGCAGGTCCCGAAGTGACGATCACCCAGCCCGGCGGCAAGCAGGAGTCGCTTCTGAAGATGGCGGCACGCGGCCTTGGCGCCGGAACGGTCGTGGAAACAAAAACCGGCGGTGGCGGCGGCAATGGCGACCCGATGCAACGGCCGTACGAAGAGGTGGCACGAGACGTGAAGAAAGGGTTCCTTACTCCGAAGGCGGCGTGGCGGAACTACGGGGTCGCGGTCGAGGCGGACGGAACCGTAGATGAGATTGCGTCCGCACCGCGATGACGCAGGCCGCCCTGACAGCGGAAGGGATCACGGTACGCTTCGGCGACGTCGAAGTGCTTTCGGACATTGATGTCGAAATTGCTACTGGTTCAATTCACGGACTCATCGGCGAGAACGGTGCAGGCAAGTCGACACTTGGCAAGGTGCTGGGCGGGTACTACCAGGCCAGCTGCGGGTCCCTGGGCGTCTTCGGCCAGGGCGTCGGTCGCTGGGATCCGCCGACAGCACTTGCCCATGGGGTCGCGATCATGCACCAGGAACTGCAGCTGGTGCCTCACCTCACGGTTGCCGAGAACGTGTTCATGGGGCTGGAAGAACACCGCTGGGGCGTCCTGCGCCGCAACGAGGCCGTCCGACTCGAAGAAGTGATGCAGTCCAGCGGCCTCAGGCTGGATCCGCACGCGCTCACGGTCGAACTTCCGATTGCCGACCAACAGAAAATCGAGATCCTGCGCGCGCTTGCACGTGAGGCACAGGTGATCATCATGGACGAGCCTACTTCGTCACTTTCAAGCGAGGAAATCGAGCAACTTCATCGGATCATGGCGCGACTGCGCGAAGAAGGGCGGACGATCATCTACGTGAGTCACTTCCTCGATCATGTGCTCGAGGTCTGCGACCGCATTACGGTGCTTCGTGACGGTCGACATGTCATGACCGAAAGCAGCACGGGACTGAGCAAGCAGGACCTGGTCAGCGCAATGCTGGGCCTGCAAAGGACCGAAACGCTCTACCCGCCGAAGCGCAAGGTTGTTTCGGAACTCGCGCTCTCGGTGAGAAACCTCAAGGGCAACGGGGTCGACGTGGAGTCGCTTGACATTCACGCCGGCGAGATCATGGGACTGATCGGGCTCGTTGGCTCCGGTCGTTCCGAGATTGCGCGCGCAATAATTGGTGCGGACCGAGCGGCAGGCGAAATCGCGTTTCTTGGCCGCAGGCTCGACCACACGATCCGTGCCGCGACCGAGGCCGGGATCGTCATGGTTCCCGAGGACAGGCGCAGGCAGGGGCTGGTAATGAGCATGCCAGTGCGCGCCAACATCATCCTGCCGCATCTGGAACGGTTCGCCCGGATCGGCGTCATGGAGACGCGGCGTGAACGACGGCGCGCGCGCGAACTGATTGACAGGTTCGGCGTGCGTCCCGCGATTATCGATGGCGACGTGTCACGCTACTCGGGCGGCAATCAGCAGAAGGTTCTGCTGGCCAAGTGGCTGGAGGGCGACCCGAAACTGGTCATCCTCGACGAGCCCACGCGTGGCGTCGACGTCGGCGCACGCGAGACGATCCATGCGGCCATCTGCGAACTTGCGGCAAGCGGCAGTGCAGTTCTGTTGATCTCGTCGGAAATCGAGGAGGTCCTCGGCCTCGCACACCGCGCCTGGCTGGTTGATCGCGGACGCCTCGTGCAGGAAATCGACCCCGATGCCGTGTCCGAGAGCGAAATCCTGGCCGCTCTCTTCCGGCATCAGAGCCTTGAGGGAGTCCCGGCATGACCCGTGCGCAGATGTTCAGGTTCTTTCAGACCTACGCGGTTCTCATCCTCATCGTCGCGCTCATGGTCACGCTTTCGGTCCTGTCCGACAGCTTTCTGACCCTGCGCAACCTCCTCAACATCCTGAATCAAAACGCCCCGCTGGCGATCATGGCGTCGGCCATGACACTGGTGATAATCGTGGGCGGGTTCGACCTCTCGGTCGGCGCGATCTTTGCCGTGGGTTCAGTCACGTCCGCCTGGATCGCGCTGCATGTCGATCCTTATCTGGGGCTGCTTCTCGCACCGCTGATCGGACTGGGCCTCGGCATGGTCAACGGCATCGTGATTACCCGCCTCAACGTGCATTCTTTCCTCGCCACCATCGCAACCAGCCTGATCTTCAAGGGCGTTGCCATCGTCATCTCCGACGGACGCCTGATCTCGGTACGCATCGACTCGTACATCTGGCTCGGTCGAGGGAAGTTCCTGGGCGTGTTCAACTCGATCTGGATCATGGTGACCTTCGCCCTGATTCTCACCTTCCTGCTGACCCGCACCACCTTTGGCCGCCGCATTTTCTCCGTGGGCGGCAACGAAGAGGCCGCGATCCTCTCGGGCATCCGCACCCACCGTATCAAGATCGCCACCTTCGCGCTCGCCGGACTTGCCGCGGGTCTCGCCTCGATCATCACCACGAGCCGGGTGGCCTTTGGCCAGGCCTCCGCGGGTCAGGGGATGGAGCTGCAGGCCATTGCCGCAGTGATTCTCGGCGGCACCAGCATCTATGGCGGACAGGGTGCCGTCTGGCGCTCGCTGGCCGGAGTCTTCCTGCTTGCGCTCATCAACAACGGCTTCAACATCCTGAATGCGGATCCCTTCTTCCGTGACCTGACCACGGGACTGGTCATCCTCGCCGCCATCGGCGTGAGTGCAATCGGCCAGGCGCGTCGTTGATGCCGCTCCCGGCTTCGTCACCACGATCCATGCCGCGGTCCTGAACGGTGTTCCTGCCCGGTTGTCGGCCGGTGAGGATTGCCCGGTCCTTGCAACGGGCCGCGCTCGCGGGCATCGGCGAATTGCGCATGCAATCTCGCGCATGCGTGCGGTCCGGACACAACCGGCCTCGCCTGCCGACGCGGCAGAGACGAAGCCAAGAACGGCAAGGTCCGCAACCAAAGCCTTCACGTCTGGTTCCCTTTCGGCTTCGTCAGTTGCCTTTGCGAGGCTTGCTTCGGAACCGACAGGCATGAGATGGGAGACGTCCCGGCAGGTGAATTTCAACCTTCCGCACAGCCATTGGCCTTTGCGATGACCGACGGCCTACTGTATTCACGGGCCATGGCACCGAGGACAATTTCGCCGACTCGAACGAGACCACTTCGGCATCGGGCAGATGCCGAAGCGATTCCGGCCGGGCATTGACATGAGCCGCGACAGGATTCGCGCATCCTGTCTTGCCGAGGAGTCGGCGCTGGTCCGCAATCTGGTTGCTGCGACGGCGCTTGACGCCACCGATCGGGCCGCCATCAGCAGACACGCGGCTCGCCTTGTCGAACAGGTGCGCACGAGCGATCACGCAGGCAGGATGGAGGCCTTCCTAGCCGAATACGGGCTCTCCACCAAGGAAGGCGTCGCGCTCATGTGCCTTGCGGAGGCAATGCTTCGGGTGCCGGACGCAAGGACGGTCGACGAACTGATCCGCGACAAGATCACGCCCCATGACTGGGCGGCACATATCGGCGATTCGGGCTCCATCCTTGTGAATGCCTCGACATGGGCCTTGATGCTGACGGGCCGGATTCTGGTTGACGACGGAGAGGGCGTCGCCGGCACGCTTCACGCCCTCGTGCGCCGATTGGGCGAGCCCGTGGTTCGCAGCGCAGTCGGGCACGCCATGGCGGAAATGGGAGCACAGTTCGTTCTCGGCGAGTGCATCGAAGGCGCCATAGACCGCGGCGCAGCAATGTCGGACCAAGGCTGCACTTTCTCCTTCGACATGCTGGGCGAAGCCGCTCGCACGGAGCGCGACGCCGAACGCTACCATGCGTCCTATCAGGCGGCAATTTCCGCGATTGCGCAGGAGGCAAGGCACGACGAAATCCGCGACAACCCTGGGATTTCGGTCAAGTTGTCGGCGCTGCATCCACGGTATGAGCGAAGCCAGGCGAAAACGATGTTGCCCGAGATGGCCGAACGCCTTCAGCCGCTCGCGGTGTCGGCAGCGGAAGCGGGCATCGGGCTCAACATCGACGCCGAGGAGTCAGACCGGCTGGAACTTTCGCTGGACGTTGCCGAACGGGTGCTCGCCAGTCCGCTGCTCGCGGACTGGGACGGATTCGGTGTGGTTGTGCAGGCCTACGGGCGTCGTGCAATGCCAATCATCGACTGGCTCTACGAGCTATCAGCCAGATTGGACCGGCGGATCATGATCCGGCTCGTGAAGGGCGCCTACTGGGATACCGAAGTCAAGCGCGCCCAGGTGCTCGGGCTGAACGACTACCCGGTCTTCACGCGGAAGACGCATACGGACATCTCCTATCTGGCGTGTGCGCGAAGGCTTCTTGCCATGAGAGACAGGGTGTACCCGCAATTCGCGACCCATAACGCCCATTCAGCCGCCGCAATCCTGCATATGGCCAACGGTGATCGATCTTCTTTCGAATTCCAGAGACTTCACGGCATGGGCAACGCGCTTCATGACGTGATTCGGCATTCCGAGGACACGCGCTGCCGCATCTATGCGCCGGTCGGCACACACAGGGACCTGCTTGCCTACCTGGTGCGGCGACTTCTGGAGAACGGGGCGAACTCCTCGTTCGTCCATCAAATCGTCGATTCCTCGGTCACTGCGGAAGAAAT
This sequence comes from Silicimonas sp., assembly GCA_022819605.1. Lineage (GTDB taxonomy): Bacteria > Pseudomonadota > Alphaproteobacteria > Rhodobacterales > Rhodobacteraceae > JAJEFO01. The sequence goes on from JAJEGW010000098.1 coordinate 5,792, forward strand.
CGCCCGCGATCCGGTCGCGGCGGCCGAGGCGGGCGGATTCGCCGCGAACTCGGCCATACCGCAGCCGTCTGAAGTTTTCGCGCCTCGTCTGAACAGCAAGGGCTGGGACATTACGGATCCGCTTGATCTCGCCAAGATCGACGCCGGGCGAAAGCCGTTTCAGGCACCCTTCCAATGGGGCGCCGAACCGCTTTCGCCGTGCAAGCATGACGGCCAGGCACGCACCGTCATCAACCCTGCCGACCCTAATGACATCGTCGGACATGTTGTCGAAACGCATCCTGACCGGGCCGAAGGGTGCGTGACAGCGGCAATCGAGGCACAACCCGCCTGGGAGTCCTTGGGTGCGGCCAAGCGCGCGGAAATCCTGCGCCGGGTCGCCGGTCTTTACGAAGCCAATGCCGCCGAGACATTCGCACTTCTGGCTCGCGAGGCCGGGAAGACGCTGATCGATGCGGTGGCCGAATTGCGTGAGGCCGTAGATTTCCTGCGATACTATGCGGACGAGGCCGAACGGGCAGGAGCGCGCGGCGCCGCACGCGGCGTCATTGTCTGCATAAGCCCTTGGAATTTCCCGCTTGCCATCTTCACCGGCCAGGTCGCGGCGGCGCTTGCCGTCGGCAATGCAGTCATTGCGAAGCCCGCCGAGCAGACCCAGCTGATCGCGTCGCGCGCGATAGGCTGGATGCGCGAAGCCGGCGTGCCGGACGGCGTGATCCAGTTCCTGCCTGGCGAGGGTTTCGGGATTGGCGCCGCCTTGACCGCAGATTCCCGCATCGGCGGTGTATGTTTCACGGGCTCGACCGAAACTGCGCAAGTCATCAATCGCCAGCTGGCCGAGACGGCGCCAGACGCCCTGCTGATCGCCGAGACGGGCGGCATGAACGCGATGATCGTTGATTCCACCGCGCTGCTCGAGCAAGCCACGCGCGACATCGTCCGCAGTGCATTTCAGTCATCCGGGCAGCGTTGTTCTTCGCTCAGGGTGCTCTACGTGCAGGCAGACATCGAGGCCGAACTCGTCCAGATGCTCGAAGGCGCGATCGACACGCTCGTGATCGGCGATCCCAAGCATCTCGAAATCGACATCGGACCGATCATCGACGCCGAAGCTCACGAAAGCATCACGGCATACATTGACGCACAGGCCGCTGCGGGTCGGGTCATCAAGCGAATGCCTGTGCCGACAAGCGGGTTTTTTGTTCCACCGACCGTGATTCGCGTGAACGGAATAGAGGACGTCGAACGCGAGGTGTTCGGCCCCGTCCTGCATCTCGCAAAATTTGGTGGTGACCAGATTGACCAGGTGATCGAAAAGGTAAATTCCAAGGGCTTCGGTCTCACATTTGGGTTGCATTCGCGGATCGACCGCCGGGTGCAGCGCATTCTGGATCGCATCAATGTGGGCAACGTGTACATAAACAGGGACCAGGTCGGTGCCGTGGTAGGTTCACAGCCCTTTGGAGGGCACGGGCTCTCAGGAACTGGCCCAAAGGCGGGCGGACCGAACTATCTCGCGCGATTGTGCATCGGACCGCGGCATCCCGGCGAGACAGACATTCCAGGCAGATCCGTGGGTTTGAAAGAGATCAACGAAGCGATTGAGCACCTCGCATCCAGGCCCGTCCTGAGACCTGCTGAACGCATGGCACTCATTTGCGCGGCGTTGCCGGAAGACTCCAAGGCCAGCGTGTCCGCAATGGCAGCCTTCGATGCCGGACCTCTCGACCTTCCAGGACCGACCGGAGAATCCAACCAGCTGGAACTTCGGCCGAAGGGGACGATTCTCTGCCTCGGTCCGGGCACGGGAGCAATCCTTGCCCAAGCGGTACAGGCACTCGCGGCCGGGAACCGGGTCGTGGCCGTTTCCGATACCGGGCTCCAGGCACTGAAGCGCCTTTCCGGATCGGGCCTGCCGATTCGGATTCTAGAGGGCAGCGTTGAGAGTCATGCGTCTCTTGGTTCCCTGCCCATTGACGCCGTTGCTGCTGCCTCGATGCCGGACGACGCCAGATGCGAATTGCGAAAGGCACTCGCGGCACGTGATGGTACCATTGTCCCGCTCATCACCGAATTGAGCGACTCGATCGCGTTTTGCAACGAACGCAGCATTTGCATCGACACAACCGCCAGCGGCGGCAATGCGGCGCTTCTGGCCGAATCCGATCCTTGATCAAGGCAACTTGTTCAATGCGTGCGGCACCGAACTCGGAGAAGTGCGGGCTTCAGCCGGCCTGCCCGGATCCTCAATCTGCAGGCGAATTCGTCGCCCTCATCAGGTCTGCACGTCGTCTGACAGCCTACTCGCAGACGACCCCGTCACCATCTCCATCCATCATGAAGCGATAGGCAGGATGGCCGCGTGACACCGGCGCGATGCCATGCCGCCTTGCCTCCGCACAGGTGATCCACCCGTTCCGGTTGTCGTCATACAGTCCGAGTGCACCTTCTGCGCCATCGGAGTGCCCTGTGTGTTGAACAGTCGGCGCCTTGACGACCAGGGCATCTTTCCCGTCCGCAAACACCATTTCGGTGGACGAACAGCCCGACAGCACCTGCTCAAGCGCTGCCGCCTCTCTCTCGTCGACCGTAAGGCCGTACTTGAGCTTGACGGCAACGACCCGGCCAGCAAACCAGCAACCGTTCCTTGGCGGCAGCCATTCCCCGGCGTCGTAGCCGCATTTGCCCCCCTTCCCGCACCGGTTCACCTCCGGAGCAGCGAGGGTCAAGTTGAGCAGGTCGCCAGAAAAACGGCGACGGGTCGCAGGTTCGGCTGCGCAAAGCCCGCTGTCATGCGCCTCGGAAATGGCGACGATATGTTCGACATCAGTTTGGCTTCTGCTCGCAAAGTAGCGACCCGTATATGGTCCGTAAACGTGACCACCCAATGATGCTATGACAGCTGCCTCCACCGACCTCGGATACGGATAGTCCTGACGAACATAGGGCGTGCAGCGGAGTTCCGGTGCGACCGCAAGTCCGCGCCAACTGTCACCACTCGCCTGCGCTGAAGCGATGTCCAGCAGAATGCCCGGTCCAGAAACCGAGGCAACGGCAAGGACTGCAAAAGCGGGACGGCAAATGCGAGGCATCCGCCACGCGATGACACGACGCGCAGTTGCCGACTTGACGGCGCGGACAAGCCGGTCGGCACGCTCCCAGGTCGCCTTGCGATCGCCGTCACTGAGTCCACCCGCCGCAACAGTCGCGACGACGTGAACGGACTCATCGGCAGGGCAGTCGGACTGGGCCGCTTCACGTGCCATCGCGCCGGATTCCCGACATGACGCCCTGCAGATGCCGCTGATCAATGTCGTTCTCCTCCCGCACGTTGCAGCCGCACTTCAAGCACAAGCATACGTCCGGATTGATCAGGAGCCAGAGCAAACCCTTGCCCGCGCTTGGCAAGACAATTTGCGGTCGTGGACACAGGGACGGTCCAAGCGCCAGAATCGTCACAAGCCGCCTTGCGCAATCGTCCGCGCCCGCAACCCAACCGATTCCATTCCGAGGGAGTCCGGGGCGGTGTTGCCGAGGCGGCATGACGCAGCCCACAAGGAAGGGACGCCTCGAGACGGTCAGATCTGGCTGGCTGGTTCCGGCCCACCATCAATCGCGGTCCGGCTCGGAAACTTGTCACCGACGTAAAGACGGGAGAATGCCCGACGCGCTGCCTCGGTCGCCTCTTCTTGCCGACGCGTGATATGCTCTCTCATCAGTGCCATCGCGCTTGTCGAGTCTCGAACCACGAGCGCCTCGACAATCCGAAGGTGATCGGCAGGTGTGATGGCCCGCCTGGCTTCCATATCAATCCAGCGCACGTACCTCGATCGCGCGTTTAGATTGGACAGCATCCTTTCCAGCTCGGCATTTGCCGACAACCGGATGATCTTCATGTGAAACTCTTCGTCCAGTTCCACGAGCACCCTTGCCTCGGCGCTGCCGTGATACGCAGGCTCAATTTCCATCAAGAATTTGCGGACAGCGGCGATGTCGGCATCCGCGGCGCGTTCGGATGCCAGACGGATGCCCTCGCACTCGACAGCCAGCCTTGCCTCGTAGAGATTCAGAATGCTCTCGGGATCGAGCGAGCGGCAAAAGAACCCCTGCCCGGTCCTGTAGGTCAGAAACCCCTCTGCAACCAGCCTGTTCAGGGCTTCGCGAAGCGGTGTTCGGCTGGTTCCAACCTCCCGTGCGAGATGAACTTCATTGATTCGCTCGTCAGGCTTGAACTCGAAGCCGGCGGCCATCGCCCGAACTTCCTGATAGACGCGACCAACATTGCTCTGTTCAGTCGTCATTGTGACACCAGCGGAATTGTCATGTGCTTCCCAAGCCTCCAGCTTTTCCCGTCTCGCCGTGGAACCGCGCCAGGAATGTCTTCAGACGCTCGTTTTCGGGATCAACTAGGATTTCCGCAGGCGGACCTTCGATACCCACCTTTCCTGCATCCATGAAGACAACGTGGTCGGCAACATCCCGCGCAAACGCCATTTCGTGCGTCACCAGTATCATCGTGGCACCCTCTTGTGCCAGATCCTGCATGACGACCAGTACTTCTCCGACAAGCTCCGGGTCCAGAGCCGAGGTGACCTCGTCGAACAGCAGGACTTCCGGGTCGAGTGCCAGTGCGCGGGCAATCGCGACCCGCTGCTGCTGGCCGCCGGACAGCGCCTTCGGCATCCGATCCTCGAAATCGGACAATCCCACACGAGCGAGAAACCGGCGGGCAACAGTGACCGCCTCGTCTTTCGGCGTGCGCTGGACGACAACTTGCCCGAGCATCACGTTTTCGAGGACAGTCTTGTTCTGAAAAAGGTCGAACTGCTGGAAAACCATGCCGAAACGCGACCTGAAGAGCGCAAGCTCGCGTCCTTTGGGCAGCGAGCCTGGATTGTCGTAGTTGATGACATCATCGCCAAGCCGGACAGTCCCGCTGGACGGCTCTTCAAGCGCGTTGATGCAGCGCAAGAGCGTGGACTTTCCGCAACCGGACGGGCCAATGATGGCAAGGACCTGTCCCTTGTGCACGTCAAAGGAGACGCCGCGCACGGCTTCGAAGTCACCGTATTTCTTCCAGATATCCCTGAGTTCCAGTATGGGCCGACCGTTCTCAGACATCGCTCTTTGCCTCCAGGCGCTTGGCCCATTGGGTCAGGGGATAAAGAAGGACGAAATACGCCACGGCGACACCTGTGTAAACTTCGAGCGGCCGGTAGGTCTCCGACACGACAAGATAGCCCGTATACATGAGGTCGGGAACGGCAACAACATACAGAAGCGCCGTGTTCTTGAACTGGATCACGGACTGGTTGACGAAAGGCGGTATCATTCGCCGGATGGCTTGGGGCAAAATGACATGCCACATCATTTGCGGATAGGTCATGCCGACCGCCCGCGCCGCCTGCCACTGTCCCTTGTCGATCGAAATGATGCCGCCGCGGAAGATCTCGGTGGCAAAGCAGCCCATGTAGAGAGTCAGACCGATCCCGGCGGCAAGCCAGGCGGGAATCTCGACACCGATGACAATCGGCAGCGCAAAAAAGAACCAGACGATCTGAACCAGAACGGGCGTGCACCGGAACAGCTCGACATAGGCGTGAATCGGGGCGGTCACGTACCATCTCTTTGCAAGAAGCCCGAGACCGCACAGGACCCCGATGATGAGGCCGCCGATCACTGTTCCTACTGCATAGGCAAGCGTGGTGAGAACGCCGTTCAGCCAAAGCGGCACGTAGCCGAATATGACCATGCTCCAGTTCCAGTCGTACATTCTTCCCTCTCCTCCTAGAATCTGTCTGGGCGGAATGGCTCAAGATCGACGCTCGGCGGCTTGTCGGCAACCAGTTCGGAAACCAGCTTGCCGGTAATCGATCCCAAGGTCAGGCCCAGATGGTCATGGCCGAACGCAAACCATGCATTTCCGTGTTTCGGGGAGCGTCCGATGGATGCCTTGCTGTCAGGATGCGAGGGGCGCGAACCGGCCCACTCGCTTACCCTCTCGCCCGGATCATCCGCAAGGCCGGGAATCATGCGCTCACCGAGTCTCCGGATGGTGCTGGCGCATGCCGGATCCGGAGCGGCGTCCTCGGAGGCGAATTCGGCGATTCCGCCGACTCGTATCCCATAATCCAGCGGCGTGACGGACAGATGGTGATCGACGGAAAGGATCGCGCTGTTCACGCAGACGCCTGTCCCTTCATACATGGCGTGGTAGCCGCGCTCTGCCGCGAGCGGCACATTGGTGCCAAGCATCTTTGCGAGCCGCCGCGACCAGACACCCGCCGCGATGACAACTCCGTCAACAGGAATCGTCCCCTGATTCGTTTCCAGTGCACGGACGCCATCCGCTCCGATGTCGAAACCACGAACTTCGCTTCGGATGACTGCACCGCCCCGGGCCGTCACGAGACCGGCCAGACGCTTGACAAGCTGCCCGGGATTGTAGGTGTGCGTGAGCTTCGGAACCCGGATCGCCCGAATGATCCTGTCGGTGAGGGCAGGCTCGATCGTCCTTGCCTCCTTGCCATCCAGCATATCGAATTCGACGCCGTTTTGCCGCCGCAGCTCAAATGCATAGGATGCGCTGTCGAATGCGGCCTGGCTTTCGAACGTGAACAGGAGTCCGCCATGCACGTTCAACAGATCCTGCGCTCCGGCAGCGGCCACGAGCGGGTCGAGTGTTTCATGAACCCTGTCGAGAAGGCTCTGCCTTGCGGCGGCGATGGATTCCACCCGCCCTGGCGACGTGTTGGCGATGTAGCGCAGGAACCACGGAGCAAGCCCGGGCAAATGACGCCAACTCAGCTTCAGCGGCGAATCGCGGTTCAGCAGCATCCCCGGCACCTTCCTGATGATGCCAGGCATGCCCGGTGGCACGCAGGATGCCGTGCCGAAACATGCCAGGTTGCCGAACGAGGCTTCCTCGCCGGGATCCTTGCGGTCGAGCAACGAGACGGCAAATCCTTCCTGTTGCAGGTACAGCGCGGTGCACGTGCCTACCATTCCGGCGCCGACAACGGCAATGCCGTGGCGAGTTTCCATCTCCTGTCCGAACATGAGTGCATACTGGGCCGGCGCTGGTGGCGGCCCGCATTCGGATTTCGGGCAGCGCGGCCGACGGTCGCGCTGCCCGGATCTTCCTATTCCTTGAAGGAGACCGATTCCGGAATTTCGGAAATGCCGCTGTATTGCAGCATGCCTTCCTCCATCCGGCGCTCGTTGTGCCCGAGCTTGTTGTTCCACTCAGCCCACCAGTTCAGGTAGTTCTTGAACCTCTGGTCGACATCGGCCTGAATGCCGAAGTAGCCCGGCAGGGCAGTCCTCGGCTTCGGCGAATTGAAGTTTCCGAGACCGGGATTCTTCTCCTTCGCAATCATGCTTGAAAGCACGGTCGTCGTGAAGGCATCGGCACGGCCAGAAGACACCGCAAGGATGACCTGGCTGAGTTCCTTGAACTGGAGCTGCGTGGCCTTCGGGGCGTTCTGCGACAGCAGCAGCTGATCGGAAGTGCCGGTGATGACGGCCATCTTCACGTCAGGGTCGTTGTAGTCTGACCAGTTCTCGCCGCCCTCGAAACCGGGATTGTTAACCGTCACCCATTCAATCCAGTAGATCGGACCGGCAAAATCAATCGCGGTGGCCCGGACAGGCGTCGCCTGCATGCCCGCGGCGAGATCGATCTTGTTGGTTGTCAGTGCAAGCACCAGTTCACCCCAGCCGCCGACTTCGACCGGAACCAGGTCGACCTTCAGTTCACCGGCAGCATCTCGGGCCATCTCGACCAGCGCTCCGCCCCAATCGCCGCTGGACAAATCCTTGACGAAATAAGGCGGATAGTTGAACACCGCGAATCGTATCTCACCGGTGCGCTGGATGCGCTCCCAGGTGCTTTCGTCACCCTGTGCGATTGCAGCGTTCGTCATGCCAAGCGCAATCAGTGCCGCTCCGGCAGCGGCTGCAAGCCTGTTGAGCAGATGTTCCATTTTGACCTCCATTGTGAGTTGTTGGTGTTCCGTTGGATGGTTTCCTGCCGTCCGCCAGCTCACGGGCTCTGCTTTCCCGAGAGAAGCGAGGTCAGCGACCGGACATCGGCTGCCTCACCGAGTCCCCACACTGCATCGCGAAGTGCCGAAACCCGACCGATGTCAGCAACGGTCGAGGCAACCTTTTCAAACTTCCCGAAAATCTTGTCGTCAGGCAGCGGCGCTTCGGGATGGCCGCGTGCGATGTTTCGCTGCTCCTTCAGTGTCCGCCCGCCGCTCAGGCAGAGCGTGATCTCGCACGCATAGACGTCCGGAAACATCGCGTCGAAGGTGCCGCGGTCGCGGGTCACGGTTGTTGCCGCTGCCAGCCTGGCGACTTCACCGTTGCCCTGGCGAAGGTCGGTGAACAAATCCAGAAACGAAAGTTGGCCCGTCGCCGCCCGGACGGGAAGGACGTACTGCGCGCAGTGTCCCTTGAGGGGATTGCCGTCAACGCAGTGTGCCCCCGATTCTGCAAAGCGCAGGTCAATGCTCTCAATGTCCGCAGGGCTTATCTGCTCCCGCTCCAGAATCGCTTCCATTGCATCGAGCGCCGGGTGCAGAAAGGACACGCAAGGGTATGGCTTTATGGCCAGACTCGTAATCCCGTCCCAGGAACCGCCGAGCCGGTCGGTCAGCGGTGCGGGGTCGGCAACACGGCTGAATGCATGCAGCACCGTATGTCCGCCGTCGAACACCCGGTCAGGCGCGCCGAAACCCTGGCCTGCAAGGAGGGCCGCAGTGACGCCGTTGCGAGCGGCCATCCCCATCTGGAACGGCCGGGCATCTTCCCTGGGATCGTCCTGCCAGGCAAGCAGGCCAGAGGCCTGAAGCGCTGCCAGCCCGATTGATCTCGCGCAAGCCTCCTCGTCAAGATCAAGGAGATGTGCAGCGGAAGCTGCCACGCCGAACACGCCCGCCACTGCCGAGGGATGGAAACCCAAGCCGTAGAGTTCGCGGGGGTCAAGGGCCATCGAGACCCGATAGGCAATTTCGCAGCCTATTATGACCGCACCCATCGCCTCGGCTCCGCTTCGCCCGAGTCCTTCCGAGAGTGCCAGTGCAGCCGGCACAACCGCGGCGAGCGGATGCAGGATGGCTTCGGGATGATGCGGCTCGAAATCCAGCGCATATCCAAGTGTCCCGTTCGCCAAGGAGGCACTGACAACGTCCACCCGCCGCCCTCGCCCAATGAGCGTTGCCGGACCATTCCCTCCGTGGACCTCAGCAAATGCGCAAATTTGCGCCGCCGAGGTGACCCTCGGATGACTGGCCGCGAACAAGACGCCGATCGCATCGAAAGCTGCCAGTCTGGCGTAGTCGCGAACACCGGCAGGTACCTGCTCACGGGAAAACCCTGCAATCAAGGAAGCCATTGCGCCAGTGATCGGTGCGCGGGCAATCAAGAACTGTGCCTCCGTCCCATTTTCCAGACCTTTATTGCAGCGTCGCTTGACGCTGTATGTGATACTGTATACAGCTTTGTGCAACACTGTCAATACAACTGTTTCGACAGAAACCTGGGAGGCAACACGTGGCTGATGCAGCCAGAGGCAATACGATGAGCGGAGCGGACGCGCTCGTCCGCATGCTCGAAGCGCACAAGGTTCGTCACATTTTCGGGCTGTGCGGCGACACGACGCTGCCATTCTATGATGCGCTGTATCGGCTTGACCACAGGATCGAGCACATCCTGACCCGCGACGAACGAAGTGCCGCCTACATGGCTGACGGATATGCCAGAGTGACCGGAAAGGTCGGGGTTTGCGAAGGCCCTTCGGGCGGCGGCGCCACCTACATTCTTCCCGGGCTGGTGGAAGCGAATGAAAGTTCGGTTCCAGTTCTGGCCATCACCTCGGACGTCGGTACGCGATCGAGGGGTCATTACCCTCTGACGGAACTGGACCAGGAAGGGCTGATGCGCCCGCTGACCAAGTTCAGCACGGTCATCCAGCACGCTGACGCAATCCCGGATGTGACAAGAAGCGCCTTTCGGAAAATGACAACCGGCCGGCCAGGCACTGCACACTTGGGCCTGCCGATCGATGTCCAGCGCGGTCAGGTCAATCCTGACGACATCTGGGCGGATCCGGCCCATGCGACCTTCCCCGCATACCCCTTCGGCCCTGACCCTGACGCGATCGACGCTGCGATCGAGGCGATCCTTTCAGCCTCCTTTCCCCTAGTCATCTGTGGCGGCGGAATCCTGTCTTCCGGCGGCCAGGCCGCGTTCAGAACATTCGTGGAGACTCTCGACATTGCGGTCGCGACGACGATCTCCGGCCAGGGCTCGATCCCGGAGACCCACCCGAACTGCGCCGGCGTCGTAGGCTCGAACGGAGGCGTTCCCGCGACCCGAGAACTGGTGCAGGCGGCCGATCTCGTGATCTTCATCGGTTGCCGTGCCGGTTCCGTCACGACCGAACTCTGGCGATATCCTGCCAAGAGCACGCGGATCGTGCATGTCGACTGCGATCCTGAGGTCATCGGGGCATCCTACCAGACGGAGGTTGTAGTCGTCTCGGACGCCCGTCTTGGCCTTGATGCGCTCAACCGGGAACTCGGCTCGCGCGGCCATGAAACCCGCTTTGGTGGCGCAGCAGCAGTCGCACCGCTCAAGGAGCGAAAATGGAAGGCCTTCCGGGCGCTCTCGGGCAGCACCGAACGACCGGTCCGGCCGGAAAGGGCGATTGCCGCTCTTCGGTCAGTGCTTGGCGACGAGTCGATAATCGTCGGCGACCCCGGAACACCCTGCCCCTACATCTCGGCCTTCTATGAACTTCGGACATCGGGACGCGCGCTGATTTCGAACCGTGCCCACGGGGCGCTCGGCTACGCGCTGCCGGCGTCAATCGGCGTCGCGACCGGTGCGCCGGGCCGGAAGGTTGTCTCGCTGATGGGCGATGGCAGTTTCGGTTTCGCTTGCGGTGAACTTGAAACAGCCGTGCGAATGGACATCCCGATTACCTTCATCGTCTTCTCGAACGCGTCCTATGGATGGATCAAGGCCGGACAGAAGGCCGAATTCGACGAACGATACTTCTCGGTCGACTTCGGGCGGACCGATCACCGGTCGGTGGCCGAAGCGTTTGGCCTCAAGTCCTGGATGGTTGAGGATCCGGACGCCCTGGAGGCCGTGTTGAAGAAGGCCTTGGACCATCCCGGTCCGACGCTCGTCGACGTAATCAGCCAGCCGCTGGACCAGGCCGCCGCTCCGGTGAGCGAGTGGATAGCGTGAATGTCGGAGCATCGGATAACCGGTCTCGGCGTTCACATCGTCCGCATACCGGCCAGGGAGGTGCATTCGCACGGCTCGGGCGATGTCTCGCACATCAACTCTGTCCTGCTGGAACTGTCCACCGACACCGGGTTGACAGGCTGGGGTGAAGCATCCCCCTGGCCCGTTTTCACCGGCACGGTGGAAAGCAGCGCAGCAGCGCTTCACGTTCATCTCCGGCCGCATGTCTCGGGCGCAGACCCGGTACAGGTCGAGCCGATGATGGCCCAGGCCGAACGCGTGCTGGTCGGCCACCCGGAGGCCAAAAGCGCCCTTGAATGCGCCTTGCTGGACATTGCCGGACAGATTGCCGGTCTGTCGATGGCGGAATTGGTTGGCGGACGGCAACGGGAAACAATCCCGCTCAGCTTTTCGGTGGCAAACCGGGACTTTGAAAGAGATCTCGACTGCATCAGTGCGCTTTGGAACAACGGTGTACGGCTCTTCAAGCTGAAGGCTGGCTTTCATGAGCACGGCTTCGACCTGATGCGCCTGGAGAAGCTTCGCGGACTTTACGGCAAGGGACTTTGCCTTCGTGTTGACTACAATCAGGGCCTGCCCGCATATGACGCGATCCGCCGGATTCGTGATCTCGAGGCGTTCCACCTGACCTTCGTCGAACAGCCAGTCAAGATGAACGAGCATGCGGCACTGGCCGAGATCACCCGTGCGGTGGACGTACCGATCATGGCCGACGAGTCCGTCTTTGACCCGAACGGAGCCCTTTATGCAGCTGCAGGCCGCATCGCGGATGTCTTCTCGCTCAAGACCAACAAGGCCGGCGGCATTCGCCGCTGCCTGGAAGTTGCCGCAATCGCCCGCGCTGCGGGCATCGAGGTCTATGGCGGCTGCATGTTCGAAACGTCAATCGCACACGCTGCAGGCGCACATCTGATGGGTGCCCTGCCTGGATTGCATCTCGGTTGCGAGTTCTACATGTCGACCTACTACGCGGAGGCTGATCTGGCGGACACGCCGTTCCCGGTGAAGGACGGCTTGGTTCATGTGCCCAAAGGCCCGGGCCTGGGCGTTCGGCCGGACCCTGACAAGCTGGCCCGCTTTCGGACGGAGATCCTGACTTGATCCGCAAGACGCGCTTCGTCATTGCAGGGTTCGGCAATGTCGGCCGACAGGTCGCCGCCTACCTGGCTCGGGGCGGGAGCGAGCAGCTCGAGATCGCGGCGATTGCTGCCCGCGACCGGGCACGTGCGCGTGCCAAGGCGCTGGAATTGGGCCTCGACGTGCCAGTCGTTTCTGCCGCCGAGGCCCCCGATCACGCATCGGTCATTGTCGAGGCCGGAACGCATGAGAGCTTTCGGGACATCGTTGAGCCGGGGCTCAAGGCTGGCGCCCACGTGATTGTGGTCAGTGCCGGCGCTCTGACGACAAGTCTCGACCTGATTGACCTGGCGGAAAGGAAGCGTGCAACGCTCCAGATTGCCAATGGCACGCTGCCTGGACTCGACATCCTGCGCTCGGCCAGGGAAGCCGGCATTGATGACGTGTACCTGGAGTCCTGTGTCTTGCCGGAGTCTCTTGCGGATGAGGGATACGTCCATGACCGGGGAATTGATCTCTCCCGTGCCGGGCAAGAGGCGATCCCGATTTTCCGGGGCACAGCGCGGGATGCGGCTCGCTGCTTTCCTCGGCACTTCAACGTCGCGGTGGCCGTCAGTCTGGCTGGAATCGGGCTTGACAGGACAAAGGTGGATATCTCGACAGATGGGCGCCTGTCCGGCGTGCGCCATACGGTCCACGTCAATTCCCCTGTCGTCAAGCTCAGGATGACCGCCGAGAATCTGCCGTCATACGAGAACAACCGTACCAGCCGGATCGTTGCACCCTCGATCCTTGCCGCGCTTCGGTGCCTGACGAACCCGGTTCGCGTGGGCAGTTGATCAGGACGCAAACCAGCATCGGGCATCCCAATTGCCGCGAAGAGTCTTGAGCCGGATCTGGGGCGACGCCATCCGTCATGCAGCGTCGACACACAGTGAACTCCCCGAGGCAAACGGACCTTCGAAGGGAAGAAACAGGAATCAAACTTCTGCAGGCCGTCGAAACTGTGCACGTTCCGCCCGGAAGTCGAGTGATGCATGCGGTATCTTTCATGCATGCGGATGGGCAGGCAGACGGACCGGTCGCATCACTCCGACGCCAAGAACGACAGCCGCGACACTCACGTGCTCGCCAAAACCGAACGGGAGACGATCCGCAACGCCAATCTTGACGGCATGTCCAATCTCTACGAGGGTGCGTGAAATCTCCCGGTCACGCCCCGAATGACATTTGCAAGCTCTTACCATGCCGTCTGTGCTCACAGGCTATCGAAGTGCCAGGACTCGAAGACGGGAATCCACCCGAACGGTCTCCAAGGGGTTTCGGGAGTATCTGGCGCGACGCTTGCGAGCATATACCAAGACAGGTTCGGGATTGAGCCGGCCTGCATACGCGTCGGGCCCTGCTTTCCGGAGCCCGGGAAGCACCGGTTGCTGACGACCTGGATGAACTGCACCGCTTCAACCGGCTCTTTGAGCGCATTTTCATGATTCCGCAGCTTGGAAGCCCGATCAGCCGTGGTGCCTGTCTCGACAGGCCGCAAAAGGGCAGCGCAGAGGCCTTCCGCGAGAAGACTGGCGCCGAATTGGGACCGCCGCCTGGCAACGACTTGAATGCGCTCCATCGGTGCGACACGTCCTGCTGCGACGGCACACACGAAAGGTGACGCGCATGTCTCCCATCATCCAGCTGACCGGCATCTCCGGAATCCTCGTCACTCCGTTTGACGAGGGAGGCAGCATCGCCGCTGACCGACTCGCGCCCATTGTGGACCGCGCAGTCGAGGCGGGCATTCACGCCCTGACGATCAACGGAAACACAAGCGAATTCTACGGCCTGAAATTCAACGAGGCATTGACAGTGGTGGACGCCGCCGCTGCAACGATCAACGGACGTGCGCCCTTGATCGGCGGAGTTGGACGTTCGGTGAATGAGGCTTGCGCCCTGGCTCGCGCTTCCGTTGCGGCAGGTGCGGCAGCGATCATGATCCACCAGCCGCCCGATCCGTTCGTCTCGCCCAGGGGCCTGAGAGACTACGTCGCGCATGTCTCGGATGCTGCCCAAGGCACGCCTGTCCTACTCTACCTGCGCAACGACATGATCGGCACGCGCACGATTGCCGATCTCTGCAAAGTCGATAATGTCGTTGGCGTAAAATGGGCGACGCCGGCACCCGAGAAGCTGTCCGAGGCCATGGCCGCCTCGCCCGATCACATCATCTGGATCTGCGGTCTGGCCGAGATCTGGGCTCCGCAATTCTACGCGGTCGGGGCCCGCGGGTTCACGTCCGGCCTCATCAACGTCTGGCCGGAACGTTCTGCAGAGATTCACGCCGCGCTTGATGCCGGGAACGACAATGAGGCGCTGGCCCTCATTGACGGCATTCGCACCTTTGAAGAGCTCCGCGCGGAAGAAATGGGTGGAACGAACGTTTCGGTCGTGAAGACCGCCTTGGCCTTGATGGGCGAGAATTGCGGACCGACACGTCCGCCATCGTCCTGGCCTCTTTCCGCAGCGCAGGAATCGCGGCTTCGAAAATTCCTGAGCGAGCATTGCATCATGTCTCGGTAAGGTGATGGCGGTGCTTGACCCGGCGTGCTCGGGGACCTTCTTCGATCCGAGCTGCTGTCATTCCCCGCAAAGCCATTCGAAGCCGGCAACAAATTGATTCCAAGGTCCAAGTGCGCAACTTGAATGATCGAGGACAGGGGCACGGTATTCCCTCTCCGGCAATGCGGCCGCATTGCGGCTTCCGCGCCGCGAAGCCAGGCATGTCTCTCACGGGTGCATGGCGGACATGCCGTGCGGCGTCCTCATGAAATGATTGCCGGCCAGGACAACAGGATCCCGTCAGTTCAGCGACCGATGCGCATCGCTTAGCCCGATTCTGACCGTCTCAAGTCTCGAACGTCCAGGTCGTGACCTGCCGCCAGTTCTGGTCCGGGTACAGCGTGATGTCTGGAAATCCCGGTTCGTGCGGCGCGTTGGGCCAAAACTGCGCTTCGAGGGCAAGGCCGCAATAGGGAACCGGTGCAAACCCGTCATTTGTGCGCTGGTCCGGATAGCCAAGAATGTGCCCGTCGAAGGCCTGAAGGCCGGGCTCGGTGCTTGCCATCACCATCACGGCGTCGGGACCGGTCAGGCGCGCAACCTCCCTGAGGGGCTGGCGGGAATCGGAAATGCAGAAATTCGTGTCAAGAAGGCCATCAGCGCCGTCTCTCAATGTGCGGCCATCGCGGCAATCGAAGCGCGTGCCGGCGACGTCCGCAATCTCGCCCGTCGGAATCGTGGTGCCTGGATCGCTTGGCAGATACCTGTCAGCGTGAACTTGCAACACGTGACCTCCGGTCGTGGACGCTTCGCCCAGGCGCCAGTAGCTGTGGTTTGCGAGATTCAGGATTGTCGGGGCGTCGGTCTTTGCCGTGAGCGTGAGGGACAGGCTCCGGCCTGCCGTTTCGAATCTCGCTTCGACGCGACGCGTCCCGGGAAACCCGCCTTCGCCGTCGGGTGCCACGAGCCCAAGCGTGGCGTGACGGTCGGAATGATCGACCAGTTCCCAGACTCTCCTGTGAAACGCGCCGGCACCGCCATGGAGAGTGTGAGCATTGAGGAAATTCTTCTCAAAGCGGTACTCGATGCCGTCAATCGCGGCACAGGCACCCGCAATTCGATTTGCGACAGGGCCCATGATCGTTCCGCAATGGCCGAGCGGTCCCTCATATGCCGAGATGTCCGGACTCCCAACGGTCAGGCTGTGCTGCAGGCCTTCGAGGCGAACATCCTGAAGCGCGGCACCGAACGTAATGACACGTGCCGCGAGCGGACCGTCCCGAAGGGTCAGCCGATGAATCTCCCGGCCAGCAGCGGTGATGCCAAAATCTTCAATCACGGGGAAAACTTGTGCATCTTGGCAGACAGGGCCGCAAGACCGTCAACGGTTCCGCCTAGCCGCAAACGGGCGCGTCCGAACAAGCGCATGGGCCAGTTATACCAAACCAAATAAATAAAGACTCACGAACAATTTAGGAACATCATGTAGTGATGCGCCGCATCATGTTGCGTGTGATCGGCCCAGCCGTCCTGTATTCTGTGTTTGGCTACAAGCAGAAGGAGAACGGCATGCCCGCC